>NC_021985.1:7010043-7325763 GCF_000444875.1 Streptomyces collinus Tu 365
GCGGCGGACCTGCTGGACCCCCTGCGGGACCGGCTCGCCGCCCTGCCCGACCGGGAGGGCGGCCTCGTGGTGCACGACCTGGGCTGCGGCACCGGCTCGATGGGCCGCTGGCTCGCGCCCCGCCTCGACGGCGCCCAGCACTGGGTCCTGCACGACCGCGACCCGTACCTGCTGCACTTCGCCGCCGTCGCCTCCCCGCGCTCCGCCGCCGACGGCAGCCGGGTCTCGGTCGAGACGCGCCGCGGCGACGTCGCCCGGCTCACCCCGGACGCGCTGACCGGGGCCTCCCTGGTGACGGCCTCCGCGCTGCTGGACGTCCTCACCCGCGAGGAGATCGAGGCCCTCGCCGCCGCGTGCGCCGGCGCCGGCTGCCCGGCCCTGCTCACGCTGTCCGTCGCCGGACGCGTCGAACTCGCCCCGGCCGACCCGCTGGACGCGGAGCTCACCGAGGCGTTCAACGCCCACCAGCGCCGTACCGGCCTGCTCGGTCCGGACGCGGTCACCGTCGCCTGCGAGGCGTTCGCCGAGCGGGGGATGACGGTACGGCTGCATCCCAGCCCGTGGCGGCTGGGCCCCGAGCACGCCGCGCTGACCGCGCAGTGGCTGCGCGGCTGGGTGGGCGCTGCCGTCGAACAGCGGCCCGAACTGCGCGAGCGCGCCGAGCGCTACCTCGCCGAACGCCTGGCCGCGTGCGAGGCCGGTGAGCTGGAGGCCGTCGTCCAGCACAGCGACCTGCTGGCGCTGCCCCGGCCGTCGGGAGGGGCCTCATGAGCGAGCCGGCCGGGGGAGGAGCGGGCACGGGCCGCCCGCACGAGGCGGCGACGGCGTTGGCGGAGGCGGCGACGGCGCTGCTGAAGCCGCTCGCGGGTGAGGCCGCGGGGGCCGGCGGCTCGTCGCCGGGCGGGTCCGGCGCTCCCGCGAGGGGCGAGCGCGGCGCATCCGGGCCGGCCGAGTCCAGCGCCTCGCTGCCCGCCCAGACCTCCACGGCCCGCACCGGCGCCCTCCTCGCGCGCCTCAACTCCCCGGCGTTTCGGACCCACTTCGGCACCGCGGCCGGGGTGGTCATCCTCGGCGTACTGCTGTGGCGGCTCGGTACCGGCGTGCTGCTCGACGGGCTGCGGCGGATCGACGCGACGACGCTGCTCGCGGCGACCGGCATCGGCGTGGCCACCACCGTGTGCAGCGCGTGGCGCTGGCAGTTGGTGGCCCGGGGCCTCGGCATCCGGCTGCCGCTGGGCGCCGCGGTGGCCGACTACTACCGGGCGCTGTTCCTCAACGCGGCGCTGCCCGGGGGTGTGCTCGGCGACGTGCACCGGGCGGTGCGGCACGGGCAGAGCGCCGGTGACGTGCGGCGCGGGGTGAAGGCGGTCGTCCTGGAGCGGGTCGCCGGGCAGATCGCGCTCGCGGTGTTCGGGGCCGCGGTGCTGCTGACCCTGCCGTCGCCGGTCCGGTCGGACGTCCGCGTCCTCGCCCTGCCGGTGGCCCTGGCCGCGGCGGCCGCGTTCGCCGTGCTGCGCGCCGTCCGCGGCAACCGCGCCTCCGCCCCCGGCGGCGGTGTGCGCCGGTTCCTCGCCGAGGCACGGCACGGGCTGTTCTCCCGCCGGTCCGGCCCCGGTGTCGCGCTGTCCTCGGCCGTCGTCCTGGCCGGGCACCTCGCGATGTTCGTCGTGGCGGCCCGGGTCGCGGGCTCGGCCGCCTCCGTCGCGGTGCTGCTCCCGCTCGCCGTCCTCGCCCTGGTCGCCATGGGCCTGCCGCTGAACGTCGGCGGCTTCGGCCCCCGCGAGGGCGTCACCGCCTGGGCGTTCGGCGCCGCCGGGCTCGGCGCGAGCAGCGGCGTGGCCGTCGCCGTCGTGTACGGCGTGCTCAGCTTCGTCGCGGCCCTGCCCGGCGCCGTCGTCCTCGTCGCCCGCTGGTGGACCGGGCTGCGCGGCTACTCCGGTACCGCGCCGGCGTCGGCGCCGTCGGCGGACGTGAGCAGCGCGAAAAGCGCGCCGAACGAATCCGCCAGGCTCGCCAGCAGTTCCTTCCCCTTTTCCGCCGAGCCCAGGGAAGGACGGCCGATGACGCCCGAATCGGTATAGGCGGACATTCCCACGGTGAGCAGATGGCGACGGTCGTCCGCGGTGAAATCGGCGGACTCGTATCCAGGGCGGACGAATTCGGGGTGAGCGTGCAGCAGAATCGACGTCTCGATTTCTCCGGCGTGCATGTCGGTCAGCAGCGAGGTGGTCACCCCCGCCCGCTGCCGAGCCGTCTCCCAGTCCTCGGCGGCCGGGAAGAGCCCCGTGCGCTCCCCGCGCGCGGACGCCTCCTGGACGACGTTGCCCAGCACGTAGTTCCCGCCGTGCCCGTTGACCACGACCAGCGCCTCGACACCGGAGCGGCGCAGCGACTCGGCGATGTCCCGGATCACCGCGTGCAGGGTCGGCGCGGAGATGCTGACCGTCCCCGGCCAGGCCGCGTGCTCGTGCGAGCAGGACACCGTCACCGGAGGAAGGAGGTGCACCGGGTACGCGTCGGCGATCTCCCGTGCCACGGCGCAGGCGACGAGCGTGTCGGTCGCCAGCGGAAGGTACGCCCCGTGCTGTTCGAGGCTGCCGACGGGAAGGACGGCGACCTGTGTTGAAACGCCCGCCCCCCGCATCCGTACGTCTTCCGTAGTGTCCGCCGGCACCACCCCGTATGCCACCGGCCGCGCGCCCGAACCACTCATCTTTTCCCGGCCTTTCGTCTCTGCTTAGGAATCAGATCATGACAGAAAACCTCGGCGTCCTCGGCAAGAAGTCCTCGCGGCGTTCGGGCGCGGAACGCGTCGTGAATACCCCGTTGCCCACCGTGTACGGGAAATTCCAGGCGATCGGCTACCTGGACCACGACCGCGGTGACGAGCAAGTCGCCCTCGTGCACGGCGAGATCGGCGCGGAGAACGTTCTGGTCCGGCTGCACTCGGAGTGCCTGACCGGGGACGCGTTCGGCTCCCAGCACTGCGAGTGCGGCGACCAGCTGGCCTCCGCCATGCGCGCGGTGGTCGCCGAAGGCAGCGGCATCGTCGTCTACTTGAGGGGGCACGAGGGGCGCGGCATCGGCCTGCTGGCCAAGCTGCGTGCGATGGCCCTGCAGGCGGAGGGCCTGGACACGGTCGAGGCGAACCTGGCGCTCGGCCTGCCGGTCGACGCCCGCGACTACGGCGTCGCCGCGCAGATCCTGCGCGACCTCGGGGTGCGCTCGGTCCGCCTGATGTCGAACAACCCGCGCAAGCGTGAGGCGCTGGTGCGGCACGGCATCCAGGTCGCCGAGCAGGTGCCGCTGCTGATCGAGCCGTGCGAGAGCAACATCACCTACCTGCGGACCAAGCGGGAGCGGATGGACCACATCCTGCCCCACCTGGACGCGGTCGCCCACGGCTCCTGAACCGCCGGTCTCCGACCGCCGGGCCCCAGACCCACGGCTCCCGCCCCGCCGGCTCTTGCCGGACGGGCCGGCCCCGCCCGACGGCGGGGCCCGCCGGACCAGGCGCCCGCCCGGTGCCGTGGCGCGTGCGGCACCCGGGTGCCATCGTCGACAGCGACAGCGACAGCGACAGCGACAGCGACAGCGACAGCGACAGCGACAGCGTCGGACTCGGCCTCCGGGACGCGGCGGCGGCCCGGGCCCTGATCGGCGCGGTGAAGGAGGCGGCCGAGTGAACCTTCGGGCCCGGGCGGTCATCGTCGGTGGCGGGGTGATGGGCACGAGCATCGCCTACCACCTGGCGCGCGCCGGAGTGCGGGACGTGGTCCTGGTGGAACGCGACGAACTCGGCGCGGGCTCCACCTCCCGGGCCGCGGGCGGGGTGCGGGCCCAGTTCTCCGACGAGCTGAACATCCAGCTCGGCGCCCGCAGCCTGGAGGCCTTCGGCCGGTTCGAGGAGGAGATCGGCCAGGACATCGGGCTGCACCGGGTCGGCTACCTGTTCCTGCTCTCCACACCCGAGCAGGTCGCCTCCTTCGAGGCGGGCGTGCGCCTGCAGAACTCCCTCGGGGTGCCCAGCCGGATGCTGACCCCGGCGGAGGCCCTCCGCCTGTCGCCGCTGATCAGGACCGACGGGCTGCTGGCCGCCGGCTACTCCCCGGACGACGGCCACTGCACCCCCGAGGCGGTCGTCCAGGGCTACGCCACCGCCGCCCGTGCCCGCGGCGCCCGCATCCTGCGCCACACCGAGGTGACCGGCATCGAACGCGACGGCACCACCGTCACCGCCGTCACCACCACCCGCGGCCGCATCACCACCGGCACGGTGATCTGCGCGGCCGGTGCCTGGTCGCGGGCGGTCGGCGCCCTGGCCGGGGTGGATCTGCCGGTACGGCCGCTGCGCCGGCAGATCGCCGTCACCGAACCGGTGCACGGCCTGCCGCCGGCACTGCCCATGACCATCGACTTCACCACCAGCCTCTACTTCCACGCCGAGGGCCCCGGACTGCTGCTCGGCATGTCCGACCCGGACGAGCGTCCGGGCTTCGCCACCGACACCCACGACCGCTGGATCCCCCGGCTGTGCGAGGCGATGCGGCGCCGCGCCCCCGCCCTGCTGGAACTGCGCCGCACCGGCGGCTGGGCCGGTCTGTACGAGAACACGCCCGACCACAACGCGCTGATCGGCGAGGCGTCCTCGGTATCCCGTTTTCTGTATGCGACCGGCTTCTCCGGACACGGTTTCCTCCAGGGACCCGCCGTGGGCGAGATCGTCCGCGACCTGTACCTGGGCCGCGTACCCTTCCTGGACGTCAGCCCCCTGAGCGCCGGCCGGTTCGCGGCCGACGCCCCGCGCCCGGAGGCGAACCTGGTATGACCGAGCTCCATCTGTGGCTGCGCCACGAGGCCCGCACGACCGAGCGGCGCACGCCGGTCGTCCCCGCCGACGCCCGCCGTCTCGTCGCGCACGGGGTCCGCCTGACCGTGGAGGAGTCCCCGCAGCGGATCTTCCCGCTGGAGGAGTACGCGGCGGCCGGCTGCGGCACCGCACCGGCGGGCTCCTGGGTCACGGCCCCGCCCGACGCGGTGGTCCTCGGCCTGAAGGAACTCCCCGGCGAGCCGCCCGCGCTGACGCACCGGCACATCTCCTTCGGACACGCCTACAAGGGGCAGCCGGGCGCGGCCGACCTGCTGCGCCGGTTCGCGGCCGGGGGCGGGGCACTGCTGGACCTGGAGTACCTGGTCGACGAGCACGGCCGCCGGCTCGCCGCCTTCGGCTTCTGGGCCGGCTACCTGGGCGCCGCCCTCACCGTGCTCCGGCACCGCGGCCGGCTGACCGCCCCCCTGCGCCCGACCGGCAGGGAGGAACTGGACGCCGCCCTCCAGCGGGCCGCCGGCGACGAGGAGTTCACGGCTCTCGTGATCGGCGCGCTGGGCCGCAGCGGCCGGGGCGCCACCGCCGCCCTGGACACCGCCGGCGTGACCGCCACCCGCTGGGACCTCGCCGAGACCCGCGACCTGGACCGCCCGGCCCTGCTGGCCCACGACGCGATGGTCAACTGCGTGCTCGCCACCGCCCCCGTCCCGCCCTTCCTGCGGGAGACCGACCTGGACGACCCCGCCCGCCGCCTGCGCACCCTGTGCGACGTCACCTGCGACGTCGGCTCGCCGCTGAACGTCCTGCCCGTCTACGACCGCACCACCGACTGGGCCGCCCCGGCACGCCGGCTGCGCGAGGACCCGCCGCTGGACCTCATCGCCATCGACAACCTGCCGTCCCTGCTGCCACGCGAGTCCAGCACCGACTTCTCCGCGGCCCTGCTGCCCGAACTGCTCGGCTTCGGCACCTCGGCGGCCTGGCGGCGCTGCCTCGACCGGTTCCACCAGGCCTGCCGGGAACTCGGCATCGACGAAGGGCGGTCGCGTCATGACTGAGCGCGTTCCGGCGAGCGGCACCGTGCACTGGGTGGGCGCGGGGCTGTCCACCGGCAGCGGACTGGCCGACCTGTGCGAGCGGGCCGCCCGGGTACGGCTGTGGCACCGTACCGAGGAACGCGCGGCCGGCGCCCTGGCCGGCATGGGCCTGACGGGACGGGCCGAACCCCGGGCGTTCACCCTGCCGGCCCTCGCCGCCGCTCTGGCGCCCGGGGACGTCGTCGTCTCCATGCTGCCCGCGCCCGAACACGCCGCACTGCTGTCCGCGTGCGTCCGGGCGCGTGCGCACTTCGCCTGCTCCAGCTACGTCTCGCCCGAGGTGCTCGACCAGGTCCCGGCGGCCCGGGCCGCCGGGCTCGTCGTACTCACCGAGGCGGGCCTGGACCCGGGACTCGACCACCTCTTCGCGCACAGCCTCATCGGCCGGGCGCGTGCCGAGATAGGCCCGGACACCCCGGCGGACTACCGCCTGACCTCCTACTGCGGGGGTGTCCCGGCGGTCCCGAACGACTTCCGGTACCGCTTCAGCTGGGCACCCCTCGGCGTCCTCAACGCGTTGCGCGCGCCCGCCCGTTACCTGGAGGACGGCGCCGAGGTCACCGCCGCCCGGCCCTGGGAGGCCACCCGGCCGCTCGTCCTGGCCGGGGAGACCTTCGAGGCGTACCCCAACCGGGACAGCGTCCCCTTCGTCGAGCAGTACGGACTCCCCGCCGCGTGGACGGCCCGCACGTTCGTGCGCGGCACGCTGCGCCTGGACGGCTGGCGCAAGGCGTGGGAGCCGGTCTTCGAGGAACTGCGCGCGGGCGACGACGAGCGCATCGCCGCCCTGGCCCGGGAACTGGCCGCGGCCCATCCGACCACGGCCGCCGACCGCGACCGCGTGGTGCTCTCGGTGTCCCTGACGGTCGAGGCCGCGGACCGCACCTGGAGCGGCGGCTACCTGCTCGACCTCGTCGGCGACGAGGAGGAGTCGGCGATGGCCCGCTGCGTCTCCCGGCCCCTCGCCCTCGGCGTCCGTCACATCCTCGACGGTTCCCTGCCGGCCGGTCTGAACCGGGCGGCGGAGACGGCCGCGCGATCGGCCCTGTGGCTGGCCGAACTCTCGGATGACGGAACGGACTTCGATTTCCGGCGGGATGCCTAGACGGCCCGGCGGGGCAGCCGGTCCGCGCGCGGCATCCCCCGGCCGGGCGGCTCAGTGGTGCTGTCCGATGCGGTCGACCACCTGGATGTCCTCCAGCGTCGTGGTCTCGTAGTAGTAGTTCACCTGCTTCCACTCGCCGTGCACCTTCTTCGCCGAACTGCCCTTCGTGCGCAGGCCCAGGTAGTCGTAGGTCCTGCGGTCGAAGACGAAGGTGAAGTTCGCCCGGGGGTGGGAGACGCCGACGGCCTTCCGGCCGGCCACGGTCGCGTCGTAGCGGTCGAGCCGGATGTGCGGGAGCTTCGACAGCGCCTCGAAGGCGGCGGCCTGCAGCTTCGGGGGCAGTACCCGTGGCCCCATCAGCAGCATGCACGCCTCGTCGAACGCGAACATGTCGGTATGCGTCGAGGGCTTCATCCCGCGCCTGAACGCGTCCAGCAGCGCGTCGGGGTCCGTCGGCATCCTCTGGAGTTCGGAGTAGACGGTCGGCGGCCAGCGCACCTCGTGCCTGCCGAGCGGCGGGTCGTGGTGGATCTTCCCGTTCTCCTGGCGCAGGGACGGCTTCGAGCCGTCCACCGACATCCAGCTCTCGTCGGTCCACGTCCGGGTCCTGCCGTCCTTCAGGTACGTGTGGACGACGTGGGTCCGGGTGTAGAAGTACTGGTCGTCGCGCGGGACGGGCAGGTCGCTGTTCGCGGTTCGGGAGCGGTCGGCGGCCTGCCGCAGCACCTCCGCGGCGCTGACCGTGTGCAGCACCGTGGTGCGGTGCGGTCCGCCGTCGCGTGTGACGACGACGGTCACGCCCGCGCCCGCCGCGACGGCACCGGCGAGCGCGGTGCGCAGCACCAGGCGGCGGTCCGGCCCGCCCGCGCGCGCCGTGCGGCCGCGGGACTCCCCGGTGATCGCGGTCTCCAGGCGGGCCCGGGCCGCCGCGCGGGCCCGGTCGGAGAGGCCCCCGGCGCCGGTGTCCCAGCCGCGCACCTGCGTCAGCTCATCCACGATCGGTCTCCTTCTGCGGTGCGTTCGAGGTGGGGTGGCCGGCCGCGGCGAGCGCCTTGCGCAGCCTGGTGCGGGCCCGGTGCAGACGGGAGCGCACGGTGCCGACGGGCACGCCCAGGGCCTGCGCCGCCTCCGCGTAGTCGAGTTCGCCCCAGGCGGTCACCAGCAGCACGTCCCGGTACCGGGCGGGCAGTCCGGCGAGGGCGCGGGCCAGGGCGGCGTGCGACCCGCCGCTGAGCCGTTCGGCGACCCCGTCCTCGGGACCGTCGTGTTCCGTGCCGGACGCCAGGGACGCCACCCGCGACAGCGCCCGCAACCGGCGGGCCTCGTCACGGCGGTGACGTGCGACCAGGTTCGTGGCGATCCCGTACAGCCAGGGCCGGGCGTGCGGATGCGCCGGGTCGTAGCGCCGCCGCCGCTGGAAGGCGATCACGAAGGTCTCCGCCATCAGGTCGTCGGCGGTGTCGGTGCCCAGGCGCCGGGCGAGATAGCGGTGGATGTCGTCGGCGTAACGGTCGAAGATCACGGCGAACGCGTCGGGCGTCTCCCAGGACCGTTCGATGACCGAGCCGTCGGAGCCGCCGCTCGCGCCCGTCGCCGGGGCGGCCGGGGCGCCGTTGTCTCGCAGCAGGGTCACGTTCCACCTCTGTGGTTCATGCACGTCCTCGGGATCGCGGTGCGGGATCGTGGTCACCCGCTGTTCGCCGATGCCGGGCAGGAAGTTCCACCCCGGCAAGTGACCTGCCTCACAACGACGATGGCTCGTGTCCCGGGTCGGAAGCCGTGCCCCTGCGGCGGTCCGGCCGCCGCTCCCCGGGGTCAGTCCGTCAGCGCCTCGTGCACCAGCCGGCGCAGGTCCGGGAAGACCTTCAGGGACTTCGGCCGCACCTGGGTCATGAACTGCACGGTGAGGTCATGCGTCGGGTCGACCCAGAAGGCGGTGGTGGCGACTCCCGTCCAGCCGTACGTGCCCCGGCTGGTCGGGGCCAGGGTGCGGGCGGGGTCGGTGACCACGGAGACGTTGAAGCCGAAGCCCAGGCCCTGGTTGGCGCGGCCCTGGTGGACCGGGGCGCCGAAGGAACTCAACTCGGCGTCCCCGGGGAGCTGGTTGCGGGACATCCGGGCCACCGTGGCGGGCGACAGCAGGCGGACGCCGTCCAGTTCGCCGCCCCGGCGCAGCATCTCCATGAACCGGTGGAAGTCCGGCGCGCTGGAGACCAGGCCGCCGCTGCCGGACAGGAACCGCGGCCGGCCGAGCACCGGCAGCCCGGGGACCGGGGTGATGCCGCCGTCCTCCGTCTCGCCGTACAACTCGGCCAGCCGGTGCGCCTGTTCGGGGGCGATGTGGAAGCCGGTGTCGCTCATGCCGAGCGGGCGCAGGATCCGCTCCGTGACGTACGCGTCCAGGGGCCGGCCGGAGACCACCTCGATCAGCCGGCCCAGCACGTTGGAGGCCACCGAGTAGTTCCACCGCGTGCCCGGCTCGAACTGCAGCGGCATCCGCGCGTACACGTCGACGGCCTGCGCGAGGTCCTTGCCCGGCGGCACCGAGTACTCCAGGCCCGCTTCCCGGTAGAGCGCGTCCACGGGGTGCTCGTGGTAGAAGCCGAAGGTCAGACCCGCCGTGTGGGTGAGCAGATGCCGGACGAGGACCGGTCCGCCGGCCGGACGGGTACGGACCCCGGCACTCGAACCGCCCTCGTACACCCGCGGTTCGGCGAAGGCGGGCAGGTGGCGGTCGACCGGGTCGTCCAGCGACAGGCTGCCGTCCTCCACCAGTTGGAGCACCGCGACCGCGGTGACCGGCTTGGTCATCGAGTAAATCCGCCACAGGGTGTCCGTTCCGACCGGCAGCCCGGCGGCGACGTCCCGGTGGCCGTGGACGCTCAGGTGGGCGACCCGGCCGCCGCGTGCCACGGACACCAGGTAGCCGGGCAGCCGGCCCTCCTCGACGTGACGGGCGAAGAACTCGTCGAGCCGGCCCAGGGCCTTCGGGTCGAGCCCCGCCTCGTCCGGGTCGGCTTCCTGCCGCAGCTGTGCCATCGTGCTCCTCCGCATCGCTCCCGCGCGTGCGCTCCGGCCCGCCTGCCGGGACGCACACCCTCATCGTCGCGCAGGAACACCCGAACGGACCCGCCCGTCCGTGATCTCCGTGTCCGGCGCGGCACCGGGCCCGGACAGCGCGCGGGCGGCCGGTACGGCGAGCGCCGCCACGGCCGCGAGCACGAGCAGTGCCGGCCGGGGGCCCGCGCCCATCAGTGCCGTCGCCGCGGCCACACCGAGCACGGGCCCCACGTTGAGCGCGGTCTGCTGCAGACCGCCCGCGACCCCGGCGACCGCCACCCGCGCACCGCGTACGACGACCTCGGTGGCCGCCACCATCACCGTGCCGAACCCGGCACCCAGCAGCGCGAAACCGCCGCCGAGGGCGGCCGTGCCGGTGGCCCCGGACAGGACCAGGATGCCCAGCGCGAGCAGCGCCATGGCCGCGACGGCCGTCCGCCGCGCGCCCAGCCGGCGCAGCAGCGCCGGGCACAGGGCGGCGGACAGCACCATCAGCACCGCGAGCGGCAGGCTGCGCAGGGCGCTCTGGAACGGGTCGAGGGCGAGCCGCCGCTGGAGCACGTACGTCTCGGCGAACAGGGTGCCGAACAGCGCGGCCGACGCGGCCACGAGCAGGCCGAGCGCGGCCCCCACCGCCGGGGAGCCGATCACCCCGGGCGGCAGCAGCGGATGCGCGCCGCGCCGCTCGTGCCGTACGAAGGCGGTCCCGGCGAGCACCGCGCCGCCCAGCGCCGACACCCCCCACACCCCGGAGCCGGGCAGCGAGACCAGCGCCTGCACGAGACAGGCCAGGGCGAGGGCGAGCAGCAGGGCCCCGGGCAGGTCCAGCGGGGTGCGGACCGCCGGGCGGCGGTCCGCGCCTGGCAGCGCGAGCGCCGCCAGGCCGAAGCCGGCCGCGGGCAGCGCGCCGACGAAGAACACCGCCCGCCAGCCCGGACCGCTCACCAGCGCGCCGCCCAGCAGCGGTCCCGCTGCCGCCGCCAGGCCGATCGCGGCGGTGCGCACGGCCAGCGGCACGGCCAGCCGCTCCGGCGGGTACGCGGCCCGCAGCATGCCGAGCGTCGCCGGCTGCAGCAGCGCCCCGAACACGCCCTGCGCCAACCGCAGTCCGATCACCCAGCCGATGCCGGGCGCCAGGCCGGCGCCCGCCGACGCCGCACCGAACCCCAGCATGCCGAGCCCGAAGGTCCGCCGGTGCCCGTACCGGTCGCCGAGCCGCCCCGCGAACACCAGCAGGCTCGCCACCGCCACGAGGTACGCGGTACCGGTCCACTGTACCGAGGCGAACGACGCGTGCAGCGAGCGTTGCAGGGAGGGCTGGGCGACCGTGAGGACCGTACCGTCCAGGGCGACGAGCACGGCCCCCGCCACACTGCTCGCCAGCGTCAGCCCGCGGTTCACCGCACGTCCCGCGAGCCCAGGTGGGCGTCCAGGACCGTATCGAGCAGCGGGCCCGACTCCTGGTCGCCGGTGGCGAGCTGGAGGCTGTTCCAGCGCCAGAGCTGGGCGATGCCGTGCAGGTTCGCCCACAGCGCGCCGGCCACCCGCCGGGCGTCCGTCTCGGGCCTGACCCGTCCCACCAGGTCCGCGAGCACCCCGAACAGCGGCAGGCTGGTCTCCCTGAGCCCCGACCCGCCGCTGTCCAGCAGGTCGTGACGGAACATCAGCTCGTACATGCCCGGGTTGTCCGACGCGAACTCCAGGTAGATGCGGGCCAGTTCCGTCAGCCGTCGGCGCGGGTCGGTGGCGCCGGGCGCGGACCTGCCGATGCGCTCGCCCAGGTCGGTGAACCCCCGGTGGGCGATGGCGGACAGCAGCTCCCGGTGGGTGGGGAAGTGGCGGCGCGGCGCCCCGTGGGAGACCCCGGCGCGGCGGGCGATCTCCCGCAGCGTCAGCGCCCGCACCCCCTCGGCGGCCACCAGCTCCACGCCCACGTCCACCAACCGGGCCCGCAGGCCCGTGTCGGACTCGGCCCTGGATCCCGTGTCGGTCTCGCCCCTGGATCCCGTGTCGGTCTCACGCATGGATACTGTCTACCAGCGACGAGTAGACACTGTCTACTGCAGACGGTAGGCAGTGTTCACCTATGGCCGTCGTGTCTCCCCGGCGCGGGGAATGCGGGATGATCCCGGCCAGTTGACGCCCATATGACAGAGGACTCGACGCAGGACCCGACACGGGCTTCGACGCAGGACGCACTGCTCCAGCTGCTCTCCGGTACGCGGGGCGGGGTGCTGGTCACGCTCAAGGGCGACGGCCGGCCCCAGCTCTCCAACGTCAGCCACGCCTACTACCCCGAGGAGCGGGTCGTCCGGATCTCCGTCACCGACGACCGGGCCAAGACCCGCAACCTCCGCCGCGACCCACGCGCCTCCTACCACGTCACCAGCGACGACCGCTGGGCGTACACGGTCGCCGAGGGCACGGCCGAGCTGTCGCCGGTCGCCCGTGACCCCCACGACGACACCGTCGAGGAACTCGTCCGGCTCTACCGGGACGTCCTCGGCGAGCACCCCGACTGGGACGACTACCGGGCCGCCATGGTCCGCGACCGCCGGCTGGTGGTCCGGCTGCCCGTCGAGCGGGTCTACGGCATCCCGAAGGGCTGAACAGCGGCCTGCCCCGGCGGAGCGGACCGGGACGGGGCCGCCCCGGACCCGGTCCGCGCCTCGATCGCGCGCAGCACCGCCACCATGTCCTGGCCGCCGTGCCCCAGCCCCACCGTCTCCTCGAACAGGGCGTGGCACACGTCCAGCAGCGGTGAGGCCAGACCCGCCGCGCGGGCGGCCTCGGCGATGAGCCGGTTGTTCTTGAGCACGTCCAGGGCCGCGGCCTGGACGGCGAAGTCCCCCTCGCGCAGCTTGGGCGCCTTCATCCGGGACACCCCGCTGGCCATGGGGCCCGCGTCCAGCACCTCCAGGAACAGCCGCCGGTCCAGGCCCTGCCGGTCGGCGAAGTGGAACGCCTCCGTCAGCCCGGTCACCAGCGTGATCAGGAAGAGGTTCACGGCCAGCTTCATCAGCAGCGCGCCCGGCGCCGCACCGCACCCGAACGTCTCCCGGCACAGCGGCGCCAGCAGCGGCCGTACGGCGTCGACGGCGGACTCCTCGCCGGCGAGCATGGCCACCAGTTCCCCCCGCTCCGCCGGCACCCGCGACCCCGAGACGGGCGCCTCCACGTACCGGCCGCCCGCCGCGCGCACCTCGGCCTCCAGGGCGCGCGAGTGCTCCGGCGAGGTCGTACCCATCGGGACGACGATCCGCCCGGCGACCCGGGCGGCGAACTCGGGGGTGCCGCGCCCCAGGACCGCGTCGAGGGCCGCCTCGTCGGCGAGCATCAGCAGCACCGCCTCCGCCCGCGCGAACACCTCACCGGGGTCCGCCGCCACCTCGGCGCCGGCCGCGCGCAGCGGCTCGGCCCGCTCCGCCGTCCGGTTCCACACCACGAGGGGCGTGCCGGCGGCCGCCAGGCGCAGCGCCATGGGTCGGCCCATCACCCCGAGACCGATGAATCCGACCTTCACGGCACTGCCCTCCGCTCCACGGCCCGGCCCCGACCCGGGCTGACTATGACAGCCGTCATAGTAGCGGCTCTTATGACGCCGGTCATAGAGTGGGCGGAGCGGTGGGACGGACCGGGCGGACACGAGCGCGGGCGCACACCGGCGAGCGGAGGTCACGGATGGCGGAGTCGCGGCACGGACCGCGCGAGCGCATGGTCTTCAGCGCGGCCCAGCTGATCCGGCGCCAGGGGGTCGGCGCCACCGGCATGCGGGAGGTGGCCGCCCACGCCGGAGCCCCGCGCGGATCGCTCCAGCACTACTTCCCGGGCGGCAAGGAACAACTGGTCAACGAAGCCGTCGGCTGGGCCGGCCGGTACGCGGGCAAGCGGGTGGCCCGGTTCCTGGCGGGCCTGGACCGGCCGACGCCGAGCGGGCTGTTCGCGGCGATGGCCGCCCAGTGGACACGGGAGTACGAGACGGACGGCTTCGAGGCCGGCTGCCCGGTCGCCGCGGCGACGGTGGACTGCGCGGCCCAGGACGCCTCCACCCGGGAGACGGCGGCCGCCGCCTTCGCCGCCTGGCGCGGCCCGGTCGCCGAGGCCTTGGCCGGCATGGGAGTGCCCGCCGGCCGCGCCGACCCCCTCGCCACCTTGATGATCAGCACCCTGGAGGGCGCGATCCTGATGGCCCGCGCGGAACAGGACGTACGCCCCCTGCTGACCGTGACCGGCGAGCTGGGGCCGCTGCTCGACGCGGCGGTGGTGCGCCCCGCCTGAGCGGGCGGCCCCCGGCCCGTGTCCGCCGAGTCCCGCCTGCCCCTGCGGGCGGACGACGGGACGTCACGGACACGACTTGGCCGGGGGAGCGGTTCAGCAGCCCGGCACCGCGCCGGCGCAGTTGGTCGGTGTGTTGCCGTTGACCCGGCTGCTGGTCAGGACGACGCTCGCGCCGGGCTGGTTGAGGATGCCGCCGGCTCCCGTGCCGCCGGTGGCCGTGTTGTTGTTGACGTTCGTCCGGTCCACGAGCAGGTTGCCGTGGCTCGAACCGATCACGAGGTTGGCGATGCCGCCGCCGTCGAGCGCCCTGTTCTCGTTCACGACGCTGTCGCGGACCGTCATGGTGCCGTCGTTGGCGAGGCCGCCGCCGAACTGGTCCGCCGAGTTCTGGATGAAGCGGCTCTTGGTGATCGTCATGGTGCCGTCGTTGGCGGCGCCGCCGCCGTTGTGGGTGGTGGAGTTGCCGGTGACGGTCGTGTTGTCGACCGTGGCCGTGCCCACGTTGCCGATCCCGCCGGAGAAGTCCGCGCGGTTGTTCAGGATCTGGTCGTTCTCCAGGTGCAGGATGCCGAAGTTGGCGATGCCGCCGCCGAAGTTGTCGGGGAAACCGCCCGTGGCCAGCCCGTTCGAGAGGGTGGTCTTGCTCAGGGTCAGGTCGCCGCCGGCGCCGACGGTGAGGATGCGGAACGCCGGGGCACTGTTCGCACGGGTGATCGTGCTCCCCTTGCCGTTGATCGTCATCACGGTGGTGATGGCCGGCAGCGGACTGTTCAGGGTGTACGTGCAGTTCGACGAGAGGGTCAGCACCGAGCCCGGCACGGCGTTCGCCTGGGCGATGGCCGCGGAGAGCTGGGCGGCGGAGCAGCCGACGGGCGGCGGCGGCGGTGCGGCCGCCGCGGGGGTGGCGGTCACGCCGAGGGCCGTCACGACGCCGAGACCGAGGCCCTGGGCGACACGTGCGACGACGGATGAGGAGAACATCGCGCTCCTTGGTGTCACGGAAGTGGGGGGTACCGCCCGGGGGCGGCACTCGCCACGGGCGGCACCAAATCGTGACCAGCACCGACCGGATAATCCGGTGATGTCATCGCACTGTCGTCGCATTTCATCCGTTCGGCCGAGCGCGCCGAGGGGGCGGTCGGCCGGCGGCGGTCCGCTCCGCCGTGAGGTGGGCGATCACCATGTCGCCGATCAGGGCCCGGTAGCGCTCGCGCTGCGCCGGGGCCACCAGGTCGCGGCCGAAGAGAACACCGAACGTGTGCCGGTTCGCCACCCGGAAGAAGCAGAGCGAGCTGATCATCGCGTGCAGCTCGACGGCGTCCACGTCGGCCGTGAACGCCCCGGACTCCCGTCCGGCGGCCAGGATCCGGCGGATCACGTCCAGCGCCGGCGAACCGATCCGCCCGAGCTTGCGGGAGGCGGCGATGTGGTGGGCGCCGTGGATGTTCTCGATGCTGACCAGACGGACGAAGTCCGGGTTCCGCTCATGGTGGTCGAACGTCAGCTCGGCCAGCCGCCGGATCGCCGCGACCGGGTCGAGGCCGTCCACGTCCAGGCGCCGCTCGGCGTCCCGGATCGCTCCGTACGCCCGCTCCAGCACGGCCGTGAACAGCTGTTCCTTGCCGCCGAAGTAGTAGTAGATCATCCGCTTGGTGGTGCGGGTGCGGGCCGCTATCTCGTCGACCCGGGCGCCGTCGTAGCCGGACCGGGCGAACTCCCGCGTCGCCACGTCGAGGATCTCGGCCCTGGTGCGCGCGGCGTCCCGCGCCCGCCCCTCGGGGCGTGCCGGTTCTTCGGCGCCGGTCATCGGGTTCCTTCGGGCGTGGGGCAGTGCCGGTGATTCTAGAAGGAGGCCCGCCGGGGCGTCCCGGGTTCTGTCCGGGACGCCCGTCACACCGGCTTCGGGCCTGCCGGGTCCTGCCGGGGACGGCCCGCGACACCCGTACCGGGCGGCGGGACGGTAGACGGTATACACCTGTTCGTGCCCGGCAACGCCGCGGCCCGGGTCACACGGGGTGACCCGGGCCGCGATGGCGCACTGTCAGGGGCGTCTGTTCCACTCGGCGATCACGGGGCGCCCGTGCTCCGTGGAGAGCCGGCCGACCGTGCCGGTCGCGAGCTGGAAGAGGCGGCCCTCGGCGGGCGCCAGGCCCAGCCGGCGGGCGGTGAGCACCCGCAGGAAGTGGGCGTGCGCCACGAGGACGACGTCACCGGTGTCCGCGGCGAGCGCCGCGTCCACCCGGGCCAGCACCCGGTCGGCCCGGGCCCCGACCGCCTCGGGCGACTCGCCGGGGTGCCCCTCGGGACCGGGCGGCACGCCGTCCGTCCACAGATCCCAGCCGGGCCGGTCGCGGTGGATGTCGGCCGTGGTGACGCCCTCGTAGCCGCCGTAGTCCCACTCGTGCAGCTCGGGTTCGGGCACGGCGCCGGTCAGGCCCGCCAGCTCGGCGGTGCGTACGGCGCGGCCCAGCGGGCTCGTCAGCACCAGGGCGTAGGTCCGTCCGGTGAGCAGCGGAGCGAGGGACTTGGCCTGTTCCTCACCGAGCGTGGTCAGCGGCAGGTCGGTCCAGCTGGTGTGCTGTCCCGACCTGCTCCACTCCGTCTCACCGTGGCGGACCAGCAGGAGGTCCCCCACGGCCGGTCAGTCCTTCTTCTCGACGGCGTGCCCGCCGAACTGGTTGCGCAGCGCCGCGATCATCTTCATCTGCGGGGAGTCGTCCTGGCGGGAGGCGAACCGGGCGAAGAGCGAGGCGGTGATCGCCGGGAGCGGCACCGCGTTGTCGATGGCCGCCTCGACGGTCCAGCGGCCCTCGCCGGAGTCCTCCGCGTAGCCGCGCAGCTGGTTCAGGTGCTCGTCCTCGTCCAGGGCGTTGACCGCGAGGTCGAGCAGCCAGGAGCGGATGACGGTGCCCTCCTGCCAGGAGCGGAAGACCTCGCGGACGTTGTCCACCGACTTGACCTTCTCCAGCAGTTCCCAGCCCTCGGCGTAGGCCTGCATCATCGCGTACTCGATGCCGTTGTGGACCATCTTCGAGAAGTGGCCCGCGCCGACCCGGCCCGCGTGGACGTAGCCGTACGGGCCCTCGGGCTTGAGCGCGTCGAAGACCGGCCGCAGCCGCTCCACGTGCTCCTTGTCGCCGCCCACCATGAGGGCGTAGCCGTTCTCCAGGCCCCACACGCCGCCGGAGACGCCCGCGTCGACGAAGCCGATGCCCTTCACGCCGAGTTCGGCGGCGTGCTTCTCGTCGTCCGTCCAGCGGGAGTTGCCGCCGTCGACCACCGTGTCGCCCTCGGACAGCAGGTCCTTGAGCTCGTCGATGACGCCCTGGGTGGCGGTGCCGGCCGGGACCATCACCCACACCGTGCGGGGCGCCTCCAGCTTCTCGACCAGTTCTTCGAGGCTCTTGACGTCGGAGACTTCGGGGTTGCGGTCGTAGCCGACGACGGTGTGGCCGGCGCGGCGGATCCGCTCGCGCATGTTGCCGCCCATCTTGCCGAGACCGATGAGACCGAGCTGCATGATCAGTTCTCCGATGCGTTCTTGAGAGTGCGGTAGGCGGCGACGAGGGCCGTGGTGGAGGGGTCGAGGCCGGGCACGTCGGCGCCTTCGGTGAGGGCGGGTTCGACGCGCTTGGCGAGGACCTTGCCGAGCTCCACGCCCCACTGGTCGAAGGAGTCGATGTTCCAGATCGCGCCCTGCACGAACACCTTGTGCTCGTAGAGGGCGATGAGCTGGCCGAGGACGGACGGGGTCAGTTCGCGGGCGAGGATCGTCGTCGTCGGCCGGTCGCCCGGGAACGTCTTGTGCGGGACCAGTTCCTCCGGCACGCCCTCCGCGCGGACCTCCTCGGCCGTCTTGCCGAAGGCGAGGGCCTGGGTCTGGGCGAAGAAGTTCGCCATCAACAGGTCGTGCTGGGCCTTGAGTTCACCGCTCAGCTCGGCGACCGGCCTGGCGAAGCCGATGAAGTCCGCCGGGATCAGCTTCGTGCCCTGGTGGATGAGCTGGTAGTAGGCGTGCTGCCCGTTGGTGCCGGGCGTGCCCCAGACCACCGGCCCGGTCTGCCACTGCACCGGACGCCCGTCGCGCTGCACCGACTTGCCGTTGGACTCCATGTCGAGCTGCTGGAGATAGGCGGTGAACTTGGACAGGTAGTGCGAGTACGGCAGCACCGCGTGGGTCTGCGCGTCGTGGAAGTTGTTGTACCAGATACCCAACAGCCCGAGCAGCAGCGGGGCGTTGGCCTCGGCGGGCGCGGTGCGGAAGTGGTCGTCGACCAGGCGGAAGCCGTCCAGCATCTCGCGGAAGCGGTCCGGGCCGATCGCGATCATCAGGGACAGGCCGATCGCGGAGTCGTACGAGTAGCGGCCGCCGACCCAGTCCCAGAACTCGAACATGTTGGCCGTGTCGATGCCGAAGTCCGACACCTTCTCCGCGTTCGTGGACAGCGCCACGAAGTGCTTGGCCACCGCCTTCTCGTCCCCGTCGAAGGCGTTGAGCAGCCAGGAGCGGGCCGAGGTGGCGTTGGTGATCGTCTCGATGGTGGTGAACGTCTTGGACGCGACGATGAACAGCGTCTCGGCCGGGTCCAGGTCGCGGGTGGCCTCGTGCAGGTCGGCGCCGTCCACGTTGGAGACGAAACGGAACGTCAACTCCCGGGCGGTGAAGGCGCGCAGGGCCTCGTAGGCCATGGCGGGGCCGAGGTCGGAGCCGCCGATGCCGATGTTGACGACGTTCCTGATGCGCCTGCCGGTGTGGCCGGTCCACTCGCCGGAGCGCACCCGCTCGGCGAAGCCGGCCATCTTGTCCAGAACGGCGTGCACGGCCGGTACGACGTTCTCGCCGTCGACCTCGACGACCGCGCCGGGCGCGGCCCGCAGCGCGGTGTGCAGCACCGCCCGGTTCTCGGTGACGTTGATCCTCTCACCGCGGAACATGGCGTCCCGCAGACCGAAGACGTCGGTGGCGGCGGCGAGTTCGCGCAGCAGCGCGAGCGTCTCGTCGGTGATCAGGTGCTTGCTGTAGTCGATGTGCAGATCGCCGACCCGGACGACGTACCGCTCGGCGCGGCCGGGGTCCGTGGCGAACAGCTCGCGCAGGCGAGGCTGTCCCTCGGCGCGGTGGTCGGCCAGGGCCGTCCACTCGGGCCGGTGGGTGAGCACGGGGGTGTCTGACGGTGCGTCGGACATGTCAGGCGTTCTCCTTGGTGGCCTCGCCGGTGAGGGCGATGGCGTACATCTCGTCGGCGTCGAGGCGGCGCAGCTCCTCGGCGATGAGTTCGGAGGTGGCGCGGACCTTCAGGGCGAGGGTGCGCGGCGGCTGGCCCGGCAGGGTCAGCGTGGCGAGCGGCCCTTCCGGCCGGTCGATGACGATCTCGCCGTTGGCGGTGCCGAGCCGCACGGCCGTGACGACCGGGCCTGCGCTGACCACCCGGTCCACGGTGACGCCCAGGCGGGCCTCCAGCCAGCGCGACAGCAGTTCGGCGCTGGGGTTGTCCTGCTCGGCCTCGACGGCCGCGGAGGTCACCTCGGTGCGGGCCTGGTCCAGCGCGGCGGCCAGCATGGACCGCCACAGCGTGAGCCGGGTCCAGGCGAGGTCCGTGTCGCCGGGGGCGTAGGTGCGGCTGCGGGTGTCCAGGACCTCCATCGGCCGCTCCACCGCGTACAGGTCGGTGATGCGGCGCTGGGCCAGCGCGCCCAGCGGGTCCTTGGCCGGGGCGTCGGGCGCGTCCACCGGCCACCACACGACCACCGGGGCGTCCGGCAGCAGCAGCGGCAGCACCACGGAGTCGGCGTGGTCGGACACCTCGCCGTAGGTGCGCAGCACGACGGTCTCGCCGGTGCCGGCCTCGGAACCGACCCGGACCTCGGCGTCGAGCCGGGAGTGGGTGCGGTCGCGCAGGGTGCGGGCGTGCCGCTTGATGACGACCAGGGTCCGCGAGGGGTGTTCGCGCGAGGCGTCCTCCGCGGCCTTGATCGAGTCGTAGGCGTTCTCCTCGTCCGTGACGATGACCATCGTCAGGACCATGCCCACGGCCGGGGTGCCGATGGCGCGGCGTCCCCGCACCAGCGCCTTGTTGATCTTGCTTGCCGTGGTGTCGGTCAGGTCGATCTTCATGGCCTGCGCCAGCTCCGTCCGTCTCGTGCGAGCATCTCGTCCGCTTCCTTCGGGCCCCAGCTGCCCGACGGGTACTGCGCGGGGCTGCCGTGCGCCGCCCAGTACCCCTCGATCGGGTCCAGGATCTTCCAGGACTCTTCCACTTCCTGGTGACGGGGGAACAGGTTGGCGTCGCCGAGCAGCACGTCCAGGATGAGCCGCTCGTACGCCTCCGGGCTGGACTCGGTGAAGGACTCGCCGTAGGCGAAGTCCATCGACACGTCCCGGATCTCCATCGAGGTGCCCGGCACCTTGGAGCCGAACCGCACGGTCATGCCCTCGTCGGGCTGGACGCGGATGACGATCGCGTTCGAGCCCAGCTCCTCGGTGGCGGTGGAGTCGAAGGGGGAGTGCGGGGCCCGCTTGAAGACCACCGCGATCTCGGTGACCCGGCGGCCAAGACGCTTGCCGGCCCGCAGGTAGAAGGGGACGCCCGCCCAGCGGCGGTTGTCGATGCCCAGCTTGAGCGCGGCGTAGGTGTCGGTCTTCGACTGCGGGTCGATGCCGTCCTCCTCCAGATAGCCGACGACCTTCTCGCCGCCCTGCCATCCGGCCGCGTACTGGCCGCGCACGGTGTGCATGCCGAGGTCCTCCGGCAGCCGCACCGACTTCAGCACCTTCAGCTTCTCGGTGAGCAGCGCCTCCGCGTCGAACGCGATGGGCTCCTCCATGGCGGTCAGCGCCATCAGCTGCAGCAGGTGGTTCTGGATGACGTCACGGGCGGCGCCGATGCCGTCGTAGTACCCCGCGCGGCCGCCGATGCCGATGTCCTCGGCCATGGTGATCTGTACGTGGTCGACGTACGACCGGTTCCAGATCGGCTCGTACATCTGGTTGGCGAAGCGCAGCGCCAGGATGTTCTGGACGGTCTCCTTGCCGAGGTAGTGGTCGATCCGGAACACCTGGTCCGGCTCGAACACGTCGTGCACGATCGCGTTCAGGGCCTGGGCGCTGGCCAGGTCGTGGCCGAACGGCTTCTCGATCACCGCGCGCCGCCAGGAGCCCTCCTCGGGCGGGCTCGCCAGGCCGTGCTTCTTCAGCTGCTGCACGACCTTCGGGAAGAACTTCGGCGGCACCGAGAGGTAGAACGCGAAGTTGCCGCCGGTGCCGCGGGAGGCGTCCAGCTCGTCGACGGCGTCCTTGAGCTGCTTGAACGCGGTGTCGTCGTCGAAGTCGCCGGGGATGAACCGCATGCCCTCGGCGAGCTGCTGCCACACCTCCTCACGGAACGGGGTGCGCGAGTGCTCCCGCACCGCGTCGTGCACGACCTCGGCGAAGTCCTGGTCCTCCCAGTCCCGGCGGGCGAACCCGACCAGCGAGAAGCCCGGCGGCAGCAGACCGCGGTTGGCCAGGTCGTACACGGCCGGCATCAGCTTCTTGCGGGACAGGTCGCCGGTCACACCGAAGATGACCAGGCCGGAGGGGCCCGCGATGCGGGGCAGCCGGCGGTCGCGGGGGTCGCGCAGCGGGTTCACCCAGTCGGCGGCCGGGCCGACCGGCACGCGCACCTCCTCGGCGGCGGGTGTCCCGTCTTTCGGGGCCTTGGTCGTCATTACGCGTCAACTCCCTTGCTGTCCAGGGACTTGGTGACGGCGTCCAGCAGTTCCTGCCAGGCCGTCCCGAACTTGGCGACGCCCTCGTCCTCCAGCTGCTGGACGACCTCGTCGTAGGAGATGCCGAGCCGCTCCACGGCGGCGAGGTCCGCGCGGGCCTGCTCGTAACCGCCGGTCACCGTGTCGCCCGTGATCTCGCCGTGGTCGGCGGCGGCCCGCAGGGTGGCCTCCGGCATCGTGTTCACGGTGCCGGGCGCGACCAGCTCGTCCACGTACAGCGTGTCCTTGTACGCGGGATCCTTCACACCGGTGGAGGCCCACAGCGGACGCTGCCGGTTCGCGCCCGCCTTCGCCAGCGCGTCCCAGCGGCCGGAGGCGAAGACCTCCTCGTACGCCTCGTAGGCGAGCCGCGCGTTGGCGAGGGCCGCCCGGCCCTTGAGCGCCAGGGCCTCGTCGGTGCCGAGGGCGGTGAGCCGCTTGTCGATCTCGGAGTCCACGCGGGAGACGAAGAACGACGCCACCGAGTGGATCGTGGACAGGTCCAGGCCGCGCTCGCGGGCCTTCTCCAGGCCGGCCAGGTAGGCGTCCATGACCGCGCGGTAGCGCTCCAGGGAGAAGATCAGCGTCACGTTGACGCTGATACCCAGACCGATGACCTCGGTGATCGCCGGCAGGCCCGCCCGGGTGGCCGGGATCTTGATCATCACGTTGGGGCGGTCGACCAGCCAGGCCAGCTGCCTGGCCTCGGCGACGGTCGCCTTCTCGTCGTGCGCGAGGCGCGGGTCGACCTCGATGGAGACCCGTCCGTCGCGGCCGTCCGAGGCGGTGTAGACGGTATGCAGTACGTCGGCGGCGGCGCGCACGTCGGCGGTCGTCATCATCCGCACGGCCTCCTCGACCGTGACACCGCGCACCGCGAGGTCGGTCAGCTGCTCCTCGTAGCCCTCGCCCGAGCCGATGGCCGCCTGGAAGATCGACGGGTTGGTGGTGACGCCCACGACACCGCCGTTCGCCACCAGCTCCGCCAGGCCGCCCGAGGCGATGCGGGTGCGCGACAGGTCGTCGAGCCAGACCGACACCCCCTCGTCGGCGAGGCGCTTGAGGGCTCCCGGGGTCCCGATTGCTTCGGTCACAGTGATCATCTTTCCTATCGCGTCGGTATCAGGCGTGCGCGGCGGCCAGCGAGGCGCGGGCAGCGGCGGCGACGTTCTCGGGGGTGAAGCCGAACTCGGCGAACAGTGTGGTCGCATCGGCGGAGGCACCGAAGTGTTCGAGGGAGACGATCCGGCCTGCGTCCCCGACGAACCGGTGCCAGGTCAGGCCGATCCCGGCCTCGACGGCGACCCGCGCCCGCACGGCCGGCGGCAGGACGCCGTCGCGGTAGGCCCGCGGCTGCTCCTCGAACCACTCCACGGACGGCATGGACACCACCCGCGTGCCGATCCCCTCGGCCTCCAGCAGCTCCCGCGCGGCGACGGCGAGCTGCACCTCGGAACCGGTCGCGATGACGATCACCTCCGGGGTCTCGGTCGACGACTCGCGCAGGACATAGCCGCCCTTGGCCGCGTCCTCGTGGGGCGCGTACGTCGGCACGCCCTGGCGGGACAGCGCGAGTCCGTGCGGGGCCGGGTCGGTGGCGTGCCTCTTCAGGATCTCGGCCCAGGCGATCGCGGTCTCGTTGGCGTCCGCCGGGCGGACGACGTTCAGGCCCGGAATCGCGCGCAGCGAGGCGAGGTGCTCGACCGGCTGGTGGGTGGGGCCGTCCTCGCCGAGACCGATGGAGTCGTGCGTCCACACGTACGTCACCGGCAGCTGCATCAGCGCCGACATCCGTACGGCGTTGCGCATGTAGTCGGAGAACACCAGGAAGGTGCCGCCGTAGATCCGGGTGTTGCCGTGCAGGGCGATGCCGTTCATCTCCGCGGCCATGGAGAACTCGCGGATGCCGAAGTGGACCGTACGGCCGTACGGGTCTGCCTCGGGCAGCGGGTTGCCCGCCGGCAGGAAGGAGCTGCCCTTGTCGATGGTGGTGTTGTTGGAGCCGGCGAGGTCGGCGGAGCCGCCCCACAGCTCGGGGATCACCGGGCCGAGGGCCTGCAGCACCTTGCCGGAGGCGGCGCGGGTGGCCACCGACCGGCCCTCCTCGAACACCGGCAGGGCGTCCTGCCAGCCCTCGGGCAGCTCGCCCTTGCTGATCCGGTCGAAGAGCGCGGCGCGCTCGGGCTGGTCGGCACGCCACTCGGCGATGCGCTTGTCCCAGGCCGCGTGCGCCTCGGCGCCCCGGTCCAGGGCCCGGCGGGTGTGCCGCAGCACCTCTTCGGAGACCTCGAAGGTCTGCTCAGGGTCGAAGCCGAGGAGCCGCTTCGTGGCCGCGATCTCGTCCTCGCCGAGCGCCGAGCCGTGGGAGGCCTCGGTGTTCCGCGCGTTCGGGGCGGGCCAGGCGATGACCGTGCGCAGTGCGATGATCGACGGCCGTCCGGTCTCGTCCCGTGCCTCGCCCAGCGCCGCGTGGAGCGAGGGCACGTCGATGTCGCCGTCGGCGGTGGGCTCGACGCGCAGGGTGTGCCAGCCGTAGGCCTCGTAGCGCTTCAGTACGTCCTCGGAGAAGGCGGTCGCGGTGTCGCCCTCGATGGAGATGTGGTTGTCGTCGTAGAGGAAGACCAGGTTGCCGAGCCTCTGGTGGCCGGCGAGGGAGGAGGCCTCGGCGGAGACGCCCTCCTCCAGGTCGCCGTCGGAGACGATCGCCCAGACGGTGTGGTCGAAGGGGGACTCGCCCTCAGGCGCGTCCGGGTCGAACAGACCGCGCTCGTAGCGGGCGGCCATGGCCATGCCCACCGCGTTCGCCACGCCCTGGCCCAGCGGGCCGGTGGTGGTCTCCACACCGGCGGTGTGCCCGTACTCCGGATGACCGGGCGTCTTCGAGCCGTGCGTGCGGAACGCCTTCAGGTCGTCGAGGCTCAGTTCGTACCCGGAGAGGAAGAGCTGGGTGTAGAGCGTCAGGGAGGTGTGGCCGGGGGACAGCACGAAGCGGTCACGGCCGGTCCACTCCGGGTCGGCCGGGTCATGCCGCATCACCTTCTGAAAGATCGTGTACGCGGCAGGCGCCAGGCTCATCGCGGTGCCCGGGTGGCCGTTGCCGACCTTCTGCACGGCATCTGCCGCGAGAAGCCTGGCGGTGTCCACGGCACGCCGGTCGAGATCGGTCCACTCGAAGCCGTCGGATGTCTGCGTGCTCATCTTCAAGAAGTCCTCGTTCAATGCGGGATTGCTGGCCGGACGCGTTCAAAAGTAAAAGTCTGACTTTTAAGAAGGAAGGGCGGGGTGTGTCACCCTGTGGTGAATCTGGGACAGTGATCGCCTGACAGGAGCGGCACGAAAGCGAACATGGCGGACACACCACCCCAAGGCGGCGACCCCACCGGCGGCGACGCGATCAGAACCTTCCCCTTCCCGGTCGAACTGGCCGTCGGCGGCGTCGGCATGCAGGTCGGCCCCATGGGAGACGACCACACCTGGCACGCCGACGCCCCGCTGCACCGTGTCCACCGCATCGACTTCCACGTCGTCATGCTCTTCACCGGCGGCCCCGTACGGCACATGATCGACTTCGCCGAGTACGAGGCCGCCGCCGGCGACCTGCTCTGGATCCGCCCCGGACAGGTCCACCGGTTCTCCAGGACCAGCGAGTACCGCGGAACCGTGCTGACCATGCAACCCGGCTTCCTGCCCCGCTCCACCGTCGAGGCCACCGGCCTCTACCGCTACGACCAGCCGCCCCTGCTGCACCCGGGCCCCGGGCAACTCGCCGCGCTCCGGGCCGCCCTCGACCAGCTCGGCCGCGAGTACGAGGACACCGCCACGCTCCCGGCCTCCCTGCACACCGCGGTGCTCCGGCACACCCTGACGGCGTTCCTGCTGCGCCTCGCCCATCTCGCGGCCAGCTCCGCGCAGGCGTCACGGCAGCGGGCGGACACCACCTTCACCCTCTTCCGGGACGCGGTCGAGCAGGACTTCGCCACCAACCACAGCGTCAGCGCCTACGCCGACGCGCTCGGTTACTCCCGCCGCACCCTCGTCCGCGCCGTCCGCGCCGCCACCGGGGAGACGCCGAAGGGCTTCATCGACAAGCGGGTGATCCTGGAGGCCAAGCGCCTCCTCGCCCACACGGACCTCCCGATCGGCCGCGTCGGCGCCGCCGTCGGCTTCCCCGACGCGGCGAACTTCTCCAAGTTCTTCCACCTGCACACCGGGGTCACGCCCGTGACGTTCCGGGCGGAGCTGCGATAGCGGCGGCGTTCCGGGCGCGGCGGCGGTGGCAGTTGGGGGGGTGGCAGTGGGGGTGGGGTGCGGGTGGGGTGGCGGTGGTCGGGGCGGGGCGAGCGGCGTCGGCCGGGTGCGAGCTGCGTCGGCCGGGTGCCGGCCCGAGCGGAGTGAGCCGGTCGCGGGCCCGAGCGGAGTGAGCCGGTTGCGGGTCCGCCGCCGTCCCGCAACTTGCGTGCCCCGGAACGTGCGTGCCCGGGAACGCGGCCGCCCCGGTGCGCGCCGCAGGGGCGGCGTGCACCGGGGCGGGAGTCCGGCTGGTCAGTGACCGAAGTCGAACCAGTTCACGTTCACGAAGTCGGCCGGCTGGCCGCTGGTGAACGTCAGATACACGTCGTGCGTGCCGGTCACCGCGCCGATGTTCGCCGGGACCGTGCGCCACGACTGCCAGCCCCCGGTGTTGGACAGCGCGAAGCTGCCGATGGGGGCGTTGGAGCGGCTGTCCAGGCGTACCTCGACCAGACCGCTCACCCCGGACGCGGCCCCGCTCGCCACCCGCGCGTTGAACTGGGTGGCCGCCGAGGAGCCGAACTTGACGCCCTTGTAGAGCGCCCAGTCACCGTTGGCGAGGTAGCCGATGTCCTGGCCGCCGCCGGTGTCCGTGGTGGTCTCCGTGCTCACGCCGGACTGGCTGTCGTAGGACTCGGCCTGGATGGGGGAGTAGGCGTCCCGGCTGCCGGAGGGCGGGGGAGTGGTGCCACCGCCTCCGCCGGACGACTGGAGCACCTGCACGTAGTCCACGACCATCGGGTGGTTCGGCTCGGTGCCGCTGTCCGGGCCGCCGCCGAAGGCCCCCGGGAAGCCGCCGCCCATCGCCACGTTCAGGATGACGAAGTACCCGTGGTTGGTGGCGTTCGCCCACGTCGTCGCGTCGACCTGGTTGGCCTTCACGGTGTGGAAGTTGACGCCGTCGAGGTAGAAGCGGATCTCCTCGGGGCTGGTCGAGCGGTCCCACTCCATGGCGTACGTGTGGAAACCGGCCTGGCAGGTCGTGCCGGTACACGCCGTGGAGTTGCCGATGCCGGACGTCTCGTTGCAGGGGCCGCCCGGGTTGCTGCCGCAGTGCATCGTGGCCCAGTCGGTGTTCAGGCCCTGCACGTTCTCCATGATGTCCAGCTCGCCGACGCTCGGCCAGTTCTGGTAGTTGCCGCGGAAGGGGGCGCCCAGCGTCCAGAAGGCCGGCCAGTAGCCCTTGGCGGCGGCCCCGGTCACGTTCGGCATCTGGATCCGGGACTCCACGCGCAGCTTGCCGCCGGCCGGTGGCTGGAAGTCGGTCCGGGTGGTCTCGATACGGCCCGAGGTCCAGTGCCCGGACGCGTCGCGGCGCGGGGTGATGAGCAGGTTGCCGTTGCCGTCCAGCGCGACGTTGTCGGTGCTCGAGGTCATCGACTCGACTTCGCCCGTACCCCAGTTGGCGGCACCGCCCGGGTACGAAGTGCCCGTGTCGTACTGCCAGTTCGACGTGTTGACACCCGAACCGGCCGAGCCGTTGAAGTCGTCGAGGAAGACCTGCGTCCAGCCGGAAGGGGGTGTGGGGGCGGAAGCGCTGGCGGGGAGGGTGGCGGCCGTCGCGGCCGCAGCGGCCAGACCGAACGTGGCGACGACGGCGACGAGCGCGCGCCGGAACGTCCGGGGTCTGGGTATGCCGGAGGATTCACTCATGGGGGAAGGACCTCTCGGGTACGGGGAGTGCGGGAGGGGAGCGCTCCCATGAAGGGGTGAGAGCGCTCTCAGGTTGCCGCCAATGTGCTCCCCGGCCCTGCGGCCGTCAAGACTTGAAGCAAGGAAAGTCCTTGTGGGGCACGGGAGTTCACGCCTCGAAGCGGGCGGTACCGGTCCAGACCAGACCAGGCCAGGGGTGAGGGGCCGGGTGGCGGGGCCGTGAGGGGAGAGCTGGGGCGATCGGATGGTGTCGACCGTGTGAGGGCGACCGTGTGAGGGCGACCGTGTGAGGACGGCAGTATGCGGGCTACCTTGTACGGGCGACCGTATGCGGGTGATCGCATACGGGAGACCGGTAGTGGTGGGCCGGGGATTCGTGCGCGTCAGGACCGTCGTTCGGTCAGGTGCGGCCCTGCGGCCCGGGGGCGGTGGCGGGGCGCGTTCTGCCGAGGGCGGCGAGGACGAAGGTGACGCTGATGAGCAGCGACCAGGCGCCGAACTTGGACATGTCGACGGGCTGCCAGCCGTGGAGCTGGTACGGGTAGCGCCAGGCGCCCACTCCGGTGGCGAGGTTCTCCGCCAGCCACAGGAAGAAGCCGATCAGGGTGAACGACAGCGCGAGCGGCATGCGCCGCCGTACCCCGCGCACCGTGTACCGCACGGAGGTGCCCGTGGTGACGGCCACGAGGAGGGCCGCGAGGGGCCAGCGGGCGTCGGGCAGCCAGTGGTGGCTGAAGAAGTTGACGTAGATGCCGGCGGCGACCACCGCGGTCGCGCGCGGCCGGTAGCCGACCACTTCCAGGTCGAACAGGTGCCAGGCCCGGCAGACGTAGCTGCCGACGGCCGCGTAGAGGAAACCGCCGTACAGGGGCACGCCCGCGAACTTCAGCACCGCCGGCTCCGGATAGCTCCACGAGCCCTGTGCCACCTTCACCAGTTCGAAGGCGAGGCCGATGACATGGCAGGCGGCGATGACGGCGACGTCCCGGCCGCTCTCCCAGCCGCGCCGCCAGAACAGCAGGGTCAGCAGCACACCGTAGGCGACGAGCAGGTCGTAGCGGGCCACGGGCAGCGGCGGCAGCAGCGTCGACGCCGCCACCCCCGACAGCAGCGCGATGGCGAAGGCGCAGGCGCGGGTCTGGGTCCAGGTGAAGTCGAGCAGCTGGCCCACCGGGGAGGCCGGAGGTCCGGCCGGACTGGTACGGAGCATGGTGATCAGGAGGACGGCCGGTGGCCCCCTGCGGTTGCCGGGGCGCGCAGGTCACGGGAAGGAACACGGGTCCGGTCCGGCGCGGCGAGTAGGGTGCCTGACGGGCCGGCCTGGGCAGACGGCGGTGCGTGGGTTCGCGTGCGGGAGAGGTGCGGGTGTGAGGCTGACGATTCTCGGCGGTGGCGGGTTCCGGGTTCCGCTCGTGTACGGGGCGCTGCTGGCGGACCGTGGTGAGGGGCGGGTCACGGAGGTCGTGCTGCACGATCTGGACGCCGGTCGACTGCATACGGTCGCCCGTGTCCTGGCCGAGCAGGCGTCGGCCGTCGGCGACGCTCCGCGGGTGACCACCACGACCGACCTCGACGAGGCACTGCGCGGCGCCGACTTCGTCTTCTCGGCGATCCGTGTCGGCGGTCTGGAGGGCCGGGCGGACGACGAACGGGTGGCCTTGGCGGAGGGCGTCCTCGGCCAGGAGACGGTCGGCGCGGGCGGTGTCGCCTACGGACTGCGGACGGTCCCGGTCGCCGTCGACATCGCCCGGCGGGTGGCCCGGCTGGCACCCGACGCCTGGGTCATCAACTTCACCAACCCGGCCGGGCTGGTGACCGAGGCCATGTCCGGCCACCTCGGCGACCGCGTCATCGGCATCTGCGACTCGCCGGTCGGCCTCGGCCGCCGTATCGCCCGGGTCCTCGGCGCGGACCCGAAGGAGGCGTGGATCGACTACGTCGGCCTCAACCACCTCGGCTGGGTGCGCGGTCTGAGGGTCGCGGGCCGGGACGAACTGCCGCGCCTGTTCGCGGATCCCGGTCTGCTGGGCTCCTTCGAGGAGGGCAGGCTCTTCGGCGCCGACTGGCTGCGGTCCCTGGGCGCCGTTCCCAACGAGTACCTGCACTACTACTACTTCAACCGGGAGACCGTACGGGCCTACCGGGAGGCCGAGAAGACCCGCGGCGCCTTCCTGCGTGACCAGCAGGCGCGGTTCTACGAGGAGGCCGGGCGCGCGGACGTGTCCGCCCTCGGCGCGTGGCACCGCACCCGCGACGAGCGCGAGGCGACCTACATGGCGGAGAACCGGGAGACGGCCGGTGCCGGCGAGCGTGAGGCCGACGACCTCTCCGGCGGCTACGAGAAGGTGGCCCTCGCCCTCATGCGGGCCATCGCCCGCGACGAGCGCACGACCCTCATCCTGAACGTGCGCAACCAGGGCACCCTGTCGGTCCTCGACCCGGACGCCGTCATCGAGGTGCCCTGCCTGGTCGACGCCAACGGCGCCCACCCGGTCGCGGTCGCACCGCTGCCCGGGCACGCCACCGGTCTGGTCTGTTCGGTCAAGGCAGTCGAGCGCGAGGTGCTCGCGGCCGCCGAGTCCGGTTCGCGTACGACGGCCGTCAAGGCGTTCGCCCTGCACCCGTTGGTGGACTCGGTCGAGGTGGCGCGGCGTCTGGTCGACGGGTACACGGCCGTCCATCCCGGCCTGGCGTACCTGAAGTAGCGGCGGGAAGGCGGCTCTTGGCGCTGCGGCGAGGGCGGCGGCGAGGGCCGTTCTTCGAGGCGGCCGGCCGCTCCCCGTGACTGCGGCCGGCCGACCCGATCCCCCGTTCACCCGGTGGCGCTTCCCCCCGTGCCCCCGGGTGGTCCCCCGTGCTTCCCCCGTGTTCCCCGTCCCCCGTGCTTCCCCCGTTCCTGACATGTAGAGCGGCCAGGCCGGGCCCTGATACACCCCGGGCGGAAAAAAATCCCCCCGGCCCGTCGGCCGGGGGGATTCTCGTCATCCGTGTGACTGTGTCCGTGCCGTGGTCAGCCGGTGAACCCGGCGGTGATGGACGTGAACTGCCAGTTGTTCTGGCCGATGCCGGAGCAGTTCGAGACGACTCCGCCGCCCGCGCAGGGCCGGTCGCGGTTGACCGACCAGAAGGCGAGCCGGGCGATGTGGTGCGCGTTGGACCAGTCGCGGATCTGGGTCCAGATCGCCGGGGTGGTCGTCTCCTGCTGGTCGGACAGGCCGTTCATGCCGGAGATGCCGATGTGGGAGTAGGCGGTCGCGTCGTCCCAGCCGAACGTCGACTTCAGCTTGGCCTTCAGGCCCTCGGCCGCGTTCACCGTGTTGCCGTACATGTCCGAGCCGCCGCCGAAGTCGAACGGCATGATCGTGAAGGCGTCGATGTCGGCGCCGAGCGACTTCGCCTGCTCGATGAGCCGGTTGCCGTAGTAGGTCGGGCCGGTGGTCGAGGTGCCGAAGGTGACGATGGTCTTCAGCCCCGGGTTGTCGGTCTTCACCGTCTTCAGCGCGGTCAGGATCCTCGCCTGCACGGCCTCGTTCTCGAACTCGTCCGTGTTCTCGATGTCCATGTCGATGGCCTTGAGCGAGTAGGCGTTGATCACCTTCTGCAGCGCCCCGGCCAGCGCGCTCGCGGAGGAGCAGTTGGCGCCCAGCTTGCTGCCCTGCCAGCCGCCGAACGACGGGACGACGTCACCGCCGGCGGACCGGATCTGGTTGACGGCGGTCTGGTCCACCCCGCCCGTCAGCGCCCGGCTGCCGTCCCAGGCGGGGTTGCAGCCGCCCGAGTCGAGCACGAACGCCATCGTGAACCACTTGACGCCGGTCGCGCTCATCACCGTGGACGGGCTCGGCGGGTCGCCCCAGCCCTCGTACAGGTAGGGCGCCGCCTGCTTGAAGGAGGTCCCGCCGCCGCTGCCCGCGTTGGTCGTGACGGTCACGGAGCCGGAGGCCGGCGAGGTGTTCCCGGCCGCGTCCCGCGCCTTCACGCTGAAGGTGTACGAGGTGCTCGGCGACAGCCCGCCGACCGTGGCGGACGTACCGGAGACGGTGAGGACCTGGTTCGATCCGCTGTAGACGTCGTACGCCGTCACGCCGACGTTGTCCGAGGAGGCGTTCCACTGCAGGGACACGCTCGACGACGTCTTCCCGGTCGAGGTGAGCCCGCCGGGCGCGGTCGGCGCCTGGGTGTCCCCGCCGCCTCCGCCGCCGCCCGGGCCGTCCAGGCTGATGTCGTCGGCGTAGTAGGTGCCCTGCGCGTACCAGCCGTGCACGTAGACGGTGGCGCTGGTCTGCGAGGCGCCGGTGGTGAAGGAGACGCTGAGCTGGCTGTACGCCGACGGGGACGTCGTCCAGGTGGAGGCGCCGCCGTTGACGCCGAGGTAGACGTACGAGCCGCGGACCCAGCCCTGCAGCGTGTACGTGGTGTTCGGCTGGACGGCGACCGTCTGGCTGCACTGCGCGTTGTCGCTGGAGCTGACGGCGCCCTGCAGGGCCTTGGAGCCGCCGTGCACGGGGGAGGAGACGACCGAGCCGAGGTTGCCGGAACAGGTCCAGGGCGACAGGCCGCCGGACTCGAAGCCGGGGTTGGTGAGGATGTTGGCCGCTTGAGCGGTGCCGGGAAGGGCGAGGGCTCCGCCGAAGGCGAGAGCGACGGTGCCGAGGACGGCGAGCAGCCGACGTCTGGTGCGTCTGAGTGGGTTGCGCACGCGATCTCCCTGTGGGGATGGGGGTGTTCGGGAGTGCAGGGGAGTGGGGGGTGCGCCAACCAAGTTGGTTTGGACCAATCCGGCTGTCAAGGAGCAGGACAGGATTGGTCCATACCGGTGGGGGTGAAGAGCGGGTGGCCGGGATCCGCGTCCGGCCGGTCGTTCGCCTACAGCGGCAGCGCCTCCGCCGAGGTCTGCTGAACGATGGGGAGGGGGGCGGGGGTCGTCGGCAGCAGGATCTCGGGCTGAGCCGTCCGCTGCTGGGGCAGCGAGACCGCGCGAAGCGGCCGCGGCCCGGACACCACGGTGTAGTCCTGCCCCAGGAACGGCGGCTCGATCGCGCCGGGGTCCTCACCGAGTGCCAACTGCACTGCCGCCCACGGGGCGTTGATCCCGCAGAGGGAGAGCTGGTGCAGGCCGCCCGCGGGCCTGGTGTTGACGTCGAGCAGCACCGGGCGGTCGCCGTGCATCCGGAACTGGACGTTGGACAGATAGTGCAGCCCGAAGCCCTCGGCCACCAGCCGGGCCGGCTCCAGCCACTTCTTGTGCAGGGTGAAGCCCCGGCGGCGGCCGTTCTTCGTGCGGCCCAGGGCGAGCCGGACGCGGTTGTCGGGGCCGGTCAGGCAGTCGACCGACACCTCGGGCTGGCCCAGCCGGGGCATCACCAGCCAGTTCACGGGCTCCGCCGCCCGCTCCAGCGCCTCGACCACCAGCTCCAGTTGGACGTGTGGACCGGGGAAGCCGCCCAAGTGGGCCAGCGAGAAGGGCTCACGCGTGATCACCCGGAAGCCGACGCCGCCCGCGCCGGACGCCGGCTTGAAGCACGCCACCTCTCCCGCCGACTCCAACTCCTCAACAGCGGCCACCAGTTCGGCTGCCGTGCGCACGCGCCACCAGGGCGGCACCGGCACCCCGACCGAGCGGACCGCCTCGTACGCCGTCGCCTTGTCCTCGAACACCGCGATCGCCTCGCGCGTCGGCGCCAGCAGCGCCGTGCCCGCGGCCTCGAAGTCGCTCCGGTGCGCCACCACCGCCGCCTGGTGCAGCCGGGGCACGAACACGTCGATGCCGCGCCGCGCGCACTGGTCCAGGGCGTACTCGACGTAGCCGGCCGGGGAGAGGCCCTCCGGCTCCAGGTCGGCGGTGTCGGCGGCGGCGAGCACGGGGGAGTCGGCGTCACCGTGGGTCGCGTGGATCTCCACCGCCCGGTCGCTGGGATTTCTCCGCAGCTGATCCATGAAGAACACGTTCTCCGCGTACGTGCGGTTGAGCCAGACGCGTACGCGAGAAGGCATGCAGGCCGCCTTTCGGGGGTTTTCGGGCAGGGCGGAGCGGCCCGTGCCCGGGCAGGAGGGAGGAAGGGACACCGAACGGCCCTGGGAAAAGGGAGGGAGGGCGCCGATGTTGGGGCGATCATACGGCTTTCAAACGCCTGCGCGTGCAACGTGAGTGTTACGGATTCACCCACGCCCCACAGGCCCCGCCCGGCCCCCTCGACCCGGCCGTCCCTCCTGTCCGGGCCGGCCGTCCACTCCGTCCGGCCCGACCGTCCACTCCGTCCGCCTCGTCCGTCCACCCCGTCCGTCCACCCCGTCCGTCTCGTCCGTCCGCCACATCCGGCCCGGTCGCCCTTGTCCCGGGCCGGTGAATGTGTTGTCGTGGTGCTGACGGATCATCGGATGAAGGGGTACGGGGTGGAGTCGACGGCCGGGGCCGGACAGCTGCTGGCCATCAGCGACCTGCACGTCTCCTATCCGGAGAACCGCGCGCTCGTCGAGGAGATGCGCCCGCGCACGGACGACGACTGGCTGATCGTCGCCGGGGACGTGGCGGAGACCGTCGAGGACGTCCGGTGGGCCCTGGCCACCCTCGCGGGCCGCTTCCGCAAGGTCCTGTGGGCGCCCGGCAACCACGAGCTGTGGACCCACCCGACGGACCCGGTCACCCTGCGCGGCGTCGCCCGCTACCAGCACCTCGTCGCCCTGTGCCAGGAACTCGGGGTCACCTCGCCGGAGGACCCGTACCCGGTGTGGGAGGGACCCGGCGGTCCGGTCGCCGTCGCCCCGCTGTTCCTGCTGTACGACTACTCGTTCCTGCCGCCCGGCTGCGCCACCAAGGAGGAGGGCCTGGCCTACGCGGAGGGCACGGGCATCGTCTGCAACGACGAGTACCTGCTCCACCCCGACCCGTACCGCACGCGCGAGGAGTGGTGCCGGGACCGCGTCGCCCGGACCGAGCGCAGGCTCGCCGCGCTGCCCGACGGCCTGCCCGTGGTCCTGGCCAACCACTACCCGCTCGACCGGCACCCGACGGACGTGCTCTGGCACCCGGAGTTCGCCATGTGGTGCGGTACGGCCCTCACCGCCGACTGGCACCGCCGGTTCCGCGTCGAGACGATGGTCTACGGCCACCTGCACATCCCGCGGACCACCTGGCACGAGGGTGTCCGCTTCGAAGAAGTGTCCGTGGGATATCCCCGCGAATGGCGCAAGCGCTCCGTACCCCCGGGGCAGCCGCGCCGCATCCTGCCGATGGAGGTCGGACCCGGTGATCGAGGAGCTGCTCCCGGAGTCGGTGGTGGCCGTGGAGGCGTTCGGTGACGAGAAGTCGGAGAACGCCACGCTGTACCCCGAGGAGGAGCGGATCGTGGCCCGCGCGGTGGACAAGCGCCGCCGGGAGTTCACGGCCGTGCGGGTCTGCGCCCGGCTCGCCATGGAGAAACTCGGCGTGCCGGCCCAGGCCGTGCCGACCGGCGAACGCGGCGCCCCGGTCTGGCCCCAGGGCCTGAGCGGCAGCATGACCCACTGCGAGGGCTACCGGGCCGCGGCCCTGGTCCGCGCCGGGGACCTCGCCTCCCTCGGGATCGACGCCGAGGTCGACGCGCCGCTGCCCGACCAGGTCTTCGAGAGCATCGCGCTGCCCTCCGAACAGCGGCGGCACCGCGCGCTGAGCGCCTCCCGGCCCGGCGTCCACTGGGACCGGCTGCTGTTCAGCGCCAAGGAGTCCGTGTACAAGGCGTGGTTCCCGCTGGCGCGCGCCTGGCTGGACTTCTCGGAGGCGGACATCGAGCTGGTCACGCACGCCGGGGCGGGCGGCCACTCCGGGACGGTCACCCGAGGCGGCTTCCGGGCCCGGCTCCTGGTCCCCGGGCCATGGGTGGGCGGTGTACGGCTGAGCGGGTTCGACGGCCGCTGGCTCGTCGCCGACGGACTCGTGCTGACGGCGGTGACCGTCCCGCACCGCTGAGCGGGACGGTCCCGCGCCCGGGCTCAGTCCCGCGGGCACCAGTGGCCGACGAGCCGGAGGAACTCCTCCTCGTTGCCCGTCAGTCCCGCCCGCTCCAGCGCCCCGTCCGCCTCGGCGAGCACGACGGGGGGCACCACCACGGGGCCGCCGCCGTCCGGTGGCCGGTCGAAGGCGGCGCGTACGGTGTGCAGCAGCCGCAGGTAGGCCTGGACGGCGGTGCGTTCACGGTCGGTCAGTACGGCGGTGGGCATCGGTCGGCTCTCCCCGGTTCGGCGTCACGGTCACGCGCCCTGCGGCGCCGTGCGCCGAGTCGTACGGCGCACGTGTCCAGCTTGCCGCCCCCCACTGACAACGCCGTTGCGCCTGGCCACGGATCGCCCGCTCAGCGGAGGGAAAACCCCACCGCGGCTGCGAATACGCCCTGCTCCGTCCTGCTCCGTCCTGCTCCGATCTGCCGCGGCTTGCCCGTCCCGGTCTCCTGCCGGCGCCCCGCTTCCGGCCGGCGGCCGGCTCCCCGTCGACGCCTCGCTCCCCGCTCCCCGCCGGAGCCGGGTTCCTCGTCGGCGCCCCGTCGTTCGCCGGTGCCCGCCGGCCGCTCAGCCCTGGGGACCCGGGTAGCCCAGGGCCGCCTCGATTCGGCCCGCCACGTCGTCCCGCCGGACCGGGCCGCGCAGGCCCGAACCGGTCAGCCGGGTGCGGCACTTGCTGGCGAGGAGCAGCCCGAAGGTCTCGGCCTCGCGCTCCTCGGCCTGGTCGAAGCGGGTGCGGGCGGCGACCCTGAGGACCGTGGCCTGGAGCGCGGCCTGGTCGGGGTCGTCGACCAGCAGCCGGGTCGCCACGCCGGCACCCGCGCCCGCACCGGCGCCGGTACCCGCACCCGCGCCCGCACCGGCGCCGGTACCCGCACCCGCGCCCGCACCGGCACCCGCGCCGAGGCCGTCGACGTGGTGCCCGCTGTGGTCGGCCTGCATGTGCCACAGCTCGTGGCCGAGGATCACCAACTGGTGGTCGGGGGCGGTGCGTTCCTCGACCACGACCAGGTCGCGGTCGGTCATGTCCAGCCACAGGCCGCTGGCCGTGCCGGGCGGGAAGGCGGCCGTACGGAAGTGCACGGGGCGGCCGCGGCGCCGGCTCATCGCCTCGCACAGCGCGCGGTAGACCTCGTGCGGCGGCGCCTGCGGGGGCAGGGCGAGTTCCCCGACCAGTTCGGCGCACAGCCGGCGCATGTCCTTGCCGATGCCCACGGTCCTCCCCCGGCTCACGACTCGGGCCGCTTGACGCTCTCCAGGAGCATGTCGAGCCACTCGGCGACCTTGTCCCGGTGCTGGTCGGTGGGCAGTTGGGCCGCCCGCCAGGCGATCCCGCGCACTCCGTGGTCCTGGAGCAGCCGTTCCAGCGGGTCTTGCGCCGACTCGGCCGCGGCTCGCTCCCGGTCGGCGAGCTTCTGCAGCAGGTCCTGCTCGGTGCGCTGCAGCGCACCCGCCAGCGCCTCGGGGTCCTCGGCGGTGAGGAAGCCGGCGTGCACGCGGAAGAACCGCTGCAGGGCGTCGCAGTGCTCCATGGTCGGCCGCCGGTCGCCGTTGATGAGCGCGCCGGCCTGCTGCCGGGACATGCCGGCGCCGTCGGCGATCTCCTGCTGGGTGTACTTGCGGCCGCCCGGTTTCAGCCGGGTGCGGCGCAGCAGGTCGAGGCGCTGCAGAAAGCGGGCCTGGACGTCCGGCTCGCCCGCGGGGCGGCCGGCCAGCAGGGCGTTGACCACCGGCTCCGGGACGCCGCAGGCCACGGAGAGCCGGCCGACGTCGAAGACCTCGGACTGCGGCACGCCGAGCCGGTCGGCGAGCGCGGTGACGCGGGCGACGACGGCCGGAAGCTGAGCGGTTTCCGTGGCGCCCGGATCCTCGTAGCCATCCGTCACCGACAGGACTCCTACGTCTCTCGAGGGGTTCAGGGGGCGTCCGTGCATCTTCACAAGCGGTTGCGTGAACTTCCCGGAGAGTAGCGGGTGCTTCGAACTCACATCCAGGTCCCGCCACAACTGTGGCGAATTTCAGCCGTCAACCGGCATGAAATGCCACGATAGTTGACATGGCTCTCGTCGGGGCAGCAGGATCGCATCGCCACGTGAAGGGCGCAGAGGCAAGAGGGGTGACCTCCCGATGGCACATCAGGCAGGAGGGCGGTGGCCGGCACCGCGGTCCGTCCCCGAGAGCCGCGAGGACCAGGCGTATCTCCAGGACTGCGCCACGCTGCTCGACGCCGTCGCCTTCCCCTCCCTGGTCGTCGACCACCGCTGGAACGTGGTGATGGCGAACGGCGCCTTCGAGTCCCTCTTCCGCGGGGTGCGCCCGCACCCGACGGCTCTGCCCGGGGACAACTTCCTGCGCTTCGTGCTGTTCCACCCGGACGCCGGTGACCTCCTCGGTGAGCACGAGGCGGGCTGGTGCCTGCCGATGCTCGCCCACTTCAGGACCGCGCTCGAGCGGTACGGCCACGACCACGAACTCCAGGCCGTGCGCCGGGACATCGCCCAGGACCCGATCATGGACGCCGCCTACCGGCAGGGGCTGCCGCACTGGATCCGTGCCGTCGGCGAGGCCGGGACGCGGCTCGACGGCGCCGTGCGCCTGCTGCTGCATCCGGACCCGCGCCGGGGTCCGACCGAGTGCCGGATCGTCGACGAGACACCCCCGACGCTGGCCGAGATCGGGCTGACCCGGCTGACGATGGTCCTGCGCGACCCCCGCCGTCCGGCCGCGGTCACGCGGCGGCCGCGGCGGCCGCGCGGCGCGGGCGCGCACCTGTCGGTCGTCGCGGCCGCCGAGGACTGACCCGGCTCCGTCGGCGTTCAGGTCGCCGACGGGGCCGGGCCGGAAACTCCCCTTTCACCTGCCCGGGCACTCCATGAACCCGTTACGCAAACTACTTGCGTAACTTGCGCTACGCTTGCGCGCATGACGCGACGACTTGCGGAAGTGGCGAAGAAGGTCGGGGTCAGCGAGGCCACGGTCAGCCGGGTGCTCAACGGCAAGCCCGGGGTCTCCGACGCCACCCGGCAGGCGGTGCTGACCGCCCTCGACGTTCTCGGCTACGAGCGCCCCACCCAGCTGCGCGGTGAGCGCGCCCGGCTCGTCGGCCTGGTCCTGCCGGAGCTGCAGAACCCCATCTTCCCGGCGTTCGCCGAGGTCATCGGGGGTGCGCTCGCCCAGCTGGGGCTCACCCCGGTGCTGTGCACCCAGACCAAGGGCGGGGTCTCGGAGGCGGACTACGTCGAGCTGCTGCTCCAGCAGCAGGTCTCCGGTGTCGTCTTCGCCGGCGGTCTGTACGCCCAGGCCGACGCGCCGCACGACCACTACCGGCTGCTCGCCGACCGCAACATCCCGGTGGTGCTGGTCAACGCGGCCATCGAGCACCTCGGCTTCCCGGCGGTGTCCTGCGACGACGCCGTCGCCGTCGAGCAGGCGTGGCGGCACCTCGCCTCCCTCGGTCACGAGCGCATCGGCCTGGTCCTCGGCCCCGGCGACCACATCCCCTCCGCGCGCAAGCTGGCCGCCGCGCGGGCCGTCGCGGCCGACCTGCCCGACGAGTTCGTGGCGCGGGCCATCTTCTCCATCGAGGGCGGCCACGCGGCGGCCTCCCGGCTCATCGACCGGGGTGTCACCGGCATCATCTGCGCCAGCGACCCGCTCGCCCTGGGCGCCGTGCGCGCGGCCCGCCGCAAGGGCTTCGACGTCCCCGGGCGGATCTCCGTCGTCGGCTATGACGACTCGGCGTTCATGAACTGCACCGAGCCCCCGCTGACCACCGTCCGCCAGCCCATCGAGGCCATGGGCCGCGCGGCCGTCGAGCTGCTGAACGTGCAGATCGGAGGCACCGCGGTGCCCGCCGAGGAGCTGCTGTTCGAGCCCGAGCTGGTGGTGCGCGGTTCCACCGGGCAAGCCCCCCGCGGGTGACATCGGGAAGATCCGCGTGGCTGCTAAATAATTTCAGATTCTGCGCGACATCTTGCGGCACGGTGTCGGCGGTGCTTGAGTGTGCGACGCCCACAGCTCCTGCCTTGAGTGCCATGAGGGGTCCACCGATGAGACACACCGGGTTCCGCCGTACCTTCGTCGCGATCGGCGTCTGTTCCTCGCTCGCCCTCGCCGCGTCCGCCTGCGGGTCGGGCGACGGCGACACGGCGAGCGGCAAGACACGCATCACGGTCAACTGCGAGCCGCCCAAGAGCGCCAAGGTCGACCGGAGGTTCTTCGACGACGACACCGCCGCCTTCGAGAAGCAGAACCCGGACATCGACGTCGTCGCCCACGACGCGTTCCCCTGCCAGGACCCGAAGACCTTTGGCGCCAAGCTCGCCGGCGGGCAGATGGAGGACGTCTTCTACACGTACTTCACCGACGCGCGGCACGTCGTCGACATCAACCAGGCGGCCGACCTCACGCCGTACCTCAAGGAACTCAAGAGCTACGACACCATCCAGAAGCAGCTGCGCGACATCTACACGGTGGACGGGAAGGTATACGGCATACCGCGGACCGGATACTCCATGGGGCTGATCTACAACCGCAAGCTGTTCCAGAAGGCCGGTCTCGACCCCGACAAGCCCCCGGCGACCTGGGAGGAGGTCCGCGCCGACGCCAAGAAGATCGCCGCGCTCGGCGACGGCACCGTCGGCTACGCCGACTACAGCGCCCAGAACCAGGGCGGCTGGCACTTCACCGCCGAGCTGTACTCCCAGGGCGGTGACGTCGTCGGCGCCGACGGCAAGGCCGGTGTCGACACCCCCGAGGGCCACGCCGTCCTGCAGAACCTGCACGACATGCGGTGGACCGACGACTCCATGGGCAGCAAGCAGCTCCTCATCATCAACGACGTGCAGCAGATGATGGGCTCGGGCAAGCTCGGCATGTACCTCTCCGCGCCCGACAACATCCCGATCCTGGTCAAGGAGAAGGGCGGCGACTACAAGGACCTCGCCCTCGCCCCCATGCCCGGCGGCAAGGGCACCCTCATCGGCGGCGACGGCTACATGTTCAACAAGAGGGACACGCCCGCCCAGATCCGCGCCGGCCTGAAGTGGCTCGACCACATGTTCCTCACCCCCGGCAAGGGCTTCCTCGGCGACTACGCACGCGCCAAGAAGAACGACGCGCCCGTCGGCCTGCCCGAGCCGCGTCTGTTCACCGGTGCCGCCGACGCCAAGGACCAGCAGGTCAAGAAGGCCAACGCCAACGTCCCGGTGAAGAACTACCAGGCGTTCCTCGACGGCAACCAGCAGCTCCAGATGAAGATCGAGCCGCCCGACGCCCAGCAGATCTACTCCGTCCTCGACAGCGTCGTCTCCGCCGTCCTCACCAAGAAGGACGCGGACATCGACCAGCTCCTCAAGGAGGCGTCCGCCAAGATCGACAGCATTCCCCGGAGCTGACCACCATGACGAAGACGGCCGAGCGGCGTCCGATCGCGGACGCCGCCGTCCACCCGGTCCCGGCGCCGCCCCCGGCAGGGGGCCGGAGGCGGCGCCGCCTCCTCGACCAGGCCTGCGCCTACGCCTTCCTCCTCGGCGGCCTCGTCTGCTTCGCCCTGTTCTCCTGGTACCCGGCGATCCGCGCGGTCGTCATCGCCTTCCAGAAGTACACGCCGGGCTCGAAGCCGCAGTGGGTCGGCACCGCCAACTTCACCCGCGTCCTGCACGACCCCGAGTTCGGCGCGGCCTGGCGCAACACGCTCACCTTCACCCTGCTCGCCCTGCTCGTCGGGTTCGCGGTCCCCTTCCTCCTCGCCCTCGTCCTCAACGAACTGCGGCACGCCAAAGCCTTCTTCCGGGTGGTGGTCTACCTGCCGGTGATGATCCCGCCGGTGGTCAGCGCCCTGCTGTGGAAGTGGTTCTACGACCCCGGGGCCGGCCTCGCCAACGAGACCCTGCGCTTTCTGCACCTGCCGACGTCGAACTGGTCCAACGGCACCGACACCGCGCTGATCTCCCTGGTCATCGTGGCCACCTGGGCGAACATGGGCGGCACCGTCCTGATCTACCTCGCCGCCCTGCAGTCCATCCCGGGCGAGCTGTACGAGGCCGCCGAACTGGACGGGGCGAACCTGCTCCAGCGCGTCCGGCACGTCACGGTCCCGCAGACCCGGTTCGTGATCCTGATGCTGATGCTCCTTCAGATCATCGCGACCATGCAGGTGTTCACCGAGCCGTTCGTCATCACCGGCGGCGGACCCGAGAGCGCCACGGTGACCGTGCTCTACCTCATCTACAAGTACGCCTTCCTCTACAACGACTTCGGCGGCGCCTGCGCGCTCAGCGTGATGCTCCTCGTCCTGCTCGGCGCCTTCTCCGCCCTCTACCTGCGGCTCACCCGCACCGAGGGGGACACCGCATGAGCACCCGCACCCTGATCTCGCCGGCCACCCTCGCCCGGCCGCGCGGCCGGGCGATCTACTGGACGGTGTTCGCGGCCGTCGTCGTCCTCTTCGCGCTCGCCTTCCTCTTCCCCGTCTACTGGATGGTGACCGGGGCGATGAAGTCCCCGGACGAGGTCGCCAGGACCCCTCCGACGCTGGTCCCGCACGACTGGCACCTGGGCGGCTACACCGACGCCTGGGACCTGATGCAGCTGCCGCAGCACCTGGGCAACACCCTGGTGCAGGCGGCCGGTGCCTGGGCTTTCCAGCTCGTGTTCTGCACGGCCGCCGCCTACGCGCTGTCCAGGCTGCGCCCCGCCTTCGGCAAGGTGATCCTCGGCGGCATCCTCGCCACCCTCATGGTCCCGGCCCAGGCCATGGTCGTACCGAAGTACCTGACCGTCGCCGACCTGCCGCTGATCCACACGAGCCTGCTGAACGACCCCCTCGGCATCTGGCTGCCGGCCGTCGCCAACGCCTTCAACCTCTACCTGCTCAAGCGGTTCTTCGACCAGTTGCCGCGCGAGGTGATGGAGGCCGCCGAGATCGACGGCGCCGGCAGGCTGCGCACCCTGTGGTCCGTCGTGCTGCCCATGTCCCGGCCCGTCCTCGGCGTGGTGTCGATCTTCGCGCTGGTCGCGGTGTGGCAGGACTTCCTGTGGCCGCTGATGGTCTTCTCCGACACCGACAAGCAGCCGATCAGCGTGACGCTGGTCCAGCTCTCGCAGAACATCCAGCTCACCGTGCTCATCGCCGCGATGGTGATCGCCAGCATCCCGATGGTGGCGCTGTTCCTCGTCTTCCAGCGGCACATCATCGCCGGGATCAGCGCGGGCAGCACCAAGGGCTGACACCGCCGCCCCGTCTACAGAAAGGCAAGCTCCGTGGGACAGCCCACCCCTGCCCAGAAGGACCGCGACTGGTGGCGTTCCGCCGTCATCTACCAGGTCTACGTCCGCAGCTTCGCGGACGGCGACGGCGACGGCACCGGCGACCTCGCGGGCGTCCGCTCCCGGCTGCCGTACCTCGCAGAACTCGGCGTGGACGCCCTGTGGTTCAACCCCTGGTACCTGTCACCGATGAAGGACGGGGGGTACGACGTCGCCGACTACCGGGCCGTCGACCCGGCCTTCGGCACCCTCGCCGAGGCGGAGAAGCTCATCGCCGAGGCACGCGAGCTGGGCATCCGGACCATCGTCGACATCGTGCCGAACCACGTCTCCGACCAGCACCCCTGGTTCCGGGCGGCGCTCGCCGCCGGGCCCGGCAGCCCCGAGCGCGAGCTGTTCCACTTCCGGTCCGGCCGCGGCGACAACGGTGAACTGCCCCCCAACGACTGGCCGTCGCAGTTCGTCGGTTCCACCGAACCGGTGTGGACCCGCCTTCCCGACGGCGACTGGTACCTGCACCTGTTCACCCCCGAGCAGCCGGACCTCAACTGGGCCCACCCCGCGGTGCGCCAGGAACACGAGGACATCCTGCGCTTCTGGTTCGAGCGGGGCGTCGCCGGCGTCCGCATCGACTCCGCCGCACTGCTCGCCAAGGACCCCGAGCTGCCCGACCTCGCCTCGCGGCCCGAGCCGCACCCGTTCGTCGACCGCGACGAACTCCACGACATCTACCGCTCCTGGCGGCGTGTGGCCGACGAGTACGGCGCCGTCTTCGTCGGCGAGGTCTGGCTCCCGGACGCCGAGCGCTTCGCCCGCTACCTGCGTCCGGACGAGCTCCACACCGCCTTCAACTTCTCCTTCCTGTCCTGCCCCTGGGAGCCCGGCCGGCTGCGCACCGCCATCGACACCACCCTCGCCGAGCACGCCCCCGTCGGCGCTCCCGCCACCTGGGTGCTGTGCAACCACGACATCACCCGCACGGTCACCCGCTACGGCCGCGAGGACACCGGTTTCGACTTCGCCACCAAGACCTTCGGCACCCCGACCGATCCCGTGCTCGGCACCCGGCGGGCCCGCGCGGCCGCCCTGCTGTCGCTGGCGCTGCCCGGCGCGGTGTACCTCTACCAGGGCGAGGAACTGGGGCTGCCGGAGGCCGAGATCCCGGTCGACCGCATACAGGATCCGATGTACTTCCGCTCGCAGGGCGCCGACCCGGGCCGGGACGGCTGCCGGGTGCCGCTGCCCTGGGCCGCCGGCCTGCCGCACGCGGGCTTCGGCGCGCAGCAGGAGCCGTGGCTGCCGCAGCCGGCGGACTGGCCTTCGTACGCGGTCGACCGTCAGCAGCGGGACCCCGGCTCCATGCTGGCCCTCTACCGGGAGGCCATCGCCATCCGTCCCGTCTTCGGTGACGGCCCGCTGACCTGGCTGCCCGCCCCCGACGGGGTGCTCGCCTTCGCCCGCGGCGGGGGAGCGGTGTGCGTGGTCAATCTCGCGCCCGGGCCCGTCGACCTCCCCCCGCACTCCAGGCTCCTGCTGGGCAGCGGTCCGCTGGACGACACGGGCCGGCTGCCCCAGGACACGGCGGCCTGGCTGCAGGCCTGAGCCGCCGGGCGCGCCGCACCGGGTCCGCCGGTCCGGCGCGCCGCAGCGCTGCCCCACGAACCCCCACCGTGAAGGGATCGGCACATGCACGCCACCACCCGCAGGAATGTCAGGCGCATGCCAAGCATCGGGGCGGTCGTCGCCCTCGCCGCCGGCATGCTCGTCTCGCTCGCCCCCACGGCGCACGCCGCCGCGGGCGCCACGCTCCCCTTCACCTCGGTGGAGGCCGAGTCCGCGACCACCACCGGTACGCGGATCGGACCCGACTACACGCAGGGCACCCTCGCCTCCGAGGCGTCCGGGCGGCAGGCCGTACGGCTCGACTCCGGGCAGCGGGTGGAGTTCACCGTGCCGCGCGCCGCCAACGCCGTGAACCTCTCCTACAGCGTCCCGGACGGCCGGTCCGGGACGCTGAACGTGTACGTCAACGGCACCAGGATCGCCAGGACGCTCCCGGTGACCTCCACGTACTCCTACGTCGACACCGGCTGGATCGCCGGGGCCAGGACCCACCACTTCTTCGACGACGCCCGCCTCCTGCTGGGCCGCAACGTGCAGGCGGGCGACAAGGTCGCCGTCGAGTCCACCGGCACCCAGGTCACCGTGGACGTCGCCGACTTCGAACAGGTCGCGGGGGTCGCCGCCCAGCCCGCCGGCTCGGTGTCCGTCGTCGCCAAGGGCGCCGACCCGAGCGGCGACGGCGACTCCACCCAGGCCTTCCGCGACGCCATCGCGGCGGCCCAGGGCGGCGTGGTGTGGATCCCGCCGGGCGACTACAGGCTGACCTCCTCGCTGAGCGGCGTGCGCAAGGTGACGCTCCAGGGCGCCGGCAGCTGGTACTCGGTCGTGCACACCTCGCGCTTCATCGACCAGACCGGCTCCACCGGCGGCGTGCACATCAAGGACTTCGCGGTCTTCGGCGAGGTCACCGAGCGCGTCGACTCCGACCCGGACAACTTCGTCAACGGCTCCCTCGGACCGAACAGTTCGGTGTCGGGCATGTGGATCCAGCACCTCAAGTGCGGCTTCTGGCTGACCGGGAACAACGACAACCTGGTGGTCGAGAACAACCGCGTCCTCGACACCACCGCCGACGGCCTGAACCTCAACGGCAACGCCAAGGGCGTCCGGGTCCGCAACAACTTCCTGCGCAACCAGGGCGACGACTCCCTCGCCATGTGGTCGCTGTACGCGCCGGACACCGACTCCAGCTTCGAGAACAACACGATCTCGCAGCCCAACCTCGCCAACGGCATCGCGATCTACGGCGGCACCGACCTCACGGTGCGCGACAACCTGGTCTCCGACACCAACGCACTCGGCAGCGGCATCGCGATCTCCAACCAGAAGTTCGCCGACCCCTTCTCCCCGCTCGCCGGGACCATCACCGTCGACGGCAACACCCTCGTGCGCACCGGCGCGGTGAACCCCAACTGGAACCACCCGATGGGCGCGCTGCGGGTCGACTCCTACGACAGCGCGATCAACGCCACCGTCAGCATCACCGACACGACGATCACCGACAGCCCCTACAGCGCCTTCGAGTTCGTCTCCGGCGGCGGCCAGGGGTACCCGGTGCGCAACGTCACCGTGAACGGCGCCACCGTGCGGGGCACCGGCACGGTCGTCGTCCAGGCGGAGGCCCCGGGCGCCGCCACCTTCCGCAACGTCACCGCCGGCTCCGTCGGCGCCGCCGGCGTCTACGACTGCCCCTACCCGGCGAACTCCGGACCCTTCACCCTCACCGACGGCGGCGGCAACTCCGGCTGGTCCAGCACCTGGTCCGACTGCTCCACCTGGCCCCGGCCCGGCCAGGGCACCCCGGATCCCGACCCCGGCCGCAACCTCGCCAAGGGCCGCCCGGCCACCGCGACCGGCTCCCAGGACGTCTACACCCCCGGCAAGGCGGTGGACGGCGACGCGAGCAGCTACTGGGAGTCGGCCAACAACGCCTTCCCGCAGGCCTGGACGGTCGACCTCGGCTCGCCCTGCGCCGTGCGCCGCCTGGTGCTGATGCTGCCCCCGTCCGCGGCCTGGGGCGCCCGCACCCAGACGATCACGGTGCTCGGCAGCGCCGACGGCTCGAACTACTCCACGGTCCTCGGCTCCCAGGGCTACCGCTTCGATCCGGCCACCGGCAACACGGCCACCGTCTCCCTGCCCGCCGGCACGAACCTGCGGTACCTGCGGCTGAGCGTCAGCGCCAACACCGGATGGCCGGCGGCCCAGTTCAGCGAGGTGGAGGCGTACCTGGGGAGCTGAGCCGCGGGTGCATCACAAGCCCCGCACCGGCGCGGCGTTGCGGCCCGCGACAGGGGACGGAGGTCACACTGGCCTCGGCCCCCTGCCGTACCGGCGACTTTCACATGGGCGCCATCGCACCCTTCCCTGACGTTTGCTGCTCTTGGAACACTCGCTGCGCGCAGTTCCCGTCATCCGGCGGCACCGCGTACGTCAGGAACGCAGGACGAGAGGACCCTCACCCATGCCCGAAGTCAACCGGCGGCGCTTTCTCCAGCTCGCGGGCGCCACGTCGGCGTTCACCGCGCTGTCCAGCAGCATCGAGCGCGCGGCCGCCCTGCCCGCGCACCACCGCACGGGTTCGGTCGAGGACGTCGAGCACATCGTCGTCCTGATGCAGGAGAACCGTTCGTTCGACCACTACTTCGGTTCACTGCGGGGCGTGCGCGGCTTCGGCGACCCGCGCTCGGTGACACAGAACGGCAGGTCCGTCTGGAAGCAGTCCGACGGCACCAAGGACGTGCTGCCCTTCCACCCGGACGCCGACGACCTGGGCCTCGCCTTCATCCAGGACCTGCCGCACGGCTGGAACGACGGTCACGCCGCGTTCAACGGCGGCAGGTACGACAAGTGGGTGCCGGCCAAGTCCGCGACCACGATGGCCTACCTGACCCGGCAGGACATACCGTTCCACTACGCGCTCGCCGACGCCTTCACCGTGTGCGACGCCTACCACTGCTCCTTCATCGGCTCCACCGACCCCAACCGCTACTACATGTGGACGGGGTACACGGGCAACGACGGCAAGGGCGGCGGCCCGGTCCTCGGCAACGAGGAGGCGGGCTACAGCTGGACGACGTACCCCGAGCGGCTGGAGCGGGCCGGGGTCTCCTGGAAGATCTACCAGGACGTCGGCGACGGCCTCGACGCGAACGGCGGCTGGGGCTGGATCAGCGACGCCTACCGCGGCAACTACGGTGACAACTCCCTGCTGTACTTCGACCAGTACCGCAACGCCAAGCCCGGCGACCCGCTGTACGACAAGGCCCGCACCGGCACCGACGCGCGCAAGGGCGAGGGCTTCTTCGACCGGCTCCGGGCCGACGTGCGGGCCGGCACGCTGCCCCAGGTCTCCTGGATCGCCGCCCCCGAGGCCTTCACCGAGCACCCCAACTGGCCCGCCAACTACGGCGCCTGGTACATCTCGCAGGTGCTGGACGCGCTCACCTCGAACCCCGAGGTGTGGGCGAAGACCGCGCTGTTCATCACCTACGACGAGAACGACGGGTTCTTCGACCACGTGATCCCGCCCTTCCCGCCGGGCTCCGCCGCCCAGGGCAAGTCCACCGTCGACCCCTCGCTCGACCTGTTCAAGGGCAACGCGAGCCACCCCGCGGGCCCCTACGGGCTCGGCCAGCGGGTGCCGATGCTCGTCGTGTCCCCCTGGAGCAAGGGCGGTTACGTCTGCTCCGAGACCCTGGACCACACCTCGATCATCCGCTTCGTCGAGCGCCGCTTCGGCGTCCAGGAGCCGAACATCTCACCCTGGCGCCGGGCGGTCTGCGGCGACCTGACGACGGCCTTCGACTTCTCCCGCAAGGACACCGCACCGGTCACGCTGCCGTCCACGTCCGGCTACCAGCCGCCCGACCGCGACCGCCACCCGGACTACGTGCCCACCCCGCCCGCCAACCCCTCGCTGCCCAAGCAGGAGCGCGGCAGCCGGCCCACCCGCCCGCTGCGGTACGCCCCGGCCGTCGACGGCGCGGCGGACACCGCGGCCGGGAAGTTCACGCTCACCTTCGCCTCGGGGCCGCAGGCGGGCGCGGCCTTCCTCGTCACCTCGGACAACCGCACCGACGGCCCCTGGACCTACACCACCGAGGCCGGCAAGACCCTCTCCGACACCTGGAACTCGGCACACTCCGGCGGCTCCTACGACCTCGCCGTGCACGGCCCCAACGGCTTCCTGCGCTCCTTCAAGGGCCGCAACAAGGTCAAGGGGCCCGAGGTCACCGCCCGGTACGCTGGTGAGGGCCTGGAGCTCACGTTCACCAACAAGGGCTCCGGCACGGTGACGTTGAAGGTCACGTGCGGCTACGGCGGCGGCCCGGTCACGGTCACCGTGCGGTCAGGGGCCACCGTCAGGCAGACCTTCGCCCTCACGGCCGGCAAGCGCTGGTACGACCTGACCGTCACCACGGACGCCGACCCGGCCTTCCTGCGCGGCTTCGCCGGCCACGTCGAGAACGGGCTCCCCGGAGTCAGCGACCCGGCCCTCGTCACGGGGTGAACGGGCGATGAACACCGCTCCGTACGGACTGGTCAGGTACGGGTCACATCAAGGTAGTGTGCCCCGGTGACCACGCAATCGAACACTCCTGCAGGCTGGTACCCGGACCCGCACGGAGCGGCCCAGACGCTCCGCTACTGGGACGGCGCCCAGTGGACGGAGCACACCAACCCGGCGCAGCAGGGCGCCGGGCAGGTGCCGCAGCAGCAGGCCGCGCCCCAGCAGGCCGCCGCCCACATCCCGCAGCAGCAGGGCGCCGACCCCAGGGTGCAGCGCCAGGTGCAGCGGCAGGCGGGCGTCGCGGCCGGCGGGGCCGGTGGCGGCACCCTGTTCACCGAGCCGGTCCTGGTCGTGAACCAGAAGGCCAAGCTCATCGAACTGACCAACGAGTACAAGGTCATGGACCAGAACGGCCGCGACCTCGGCGCGGTCACCGAGGTCGGCCAGAGCGCGCTGAGGAAGATCCTGCGCTTCGTCTCCAGCCTCGACCAGTTCATGACCCACAAGCTGGAGATCCGCGACGCCCACGGGCAGCCGCAGCTGGTGCTGACCCGGCCCGCCAAGTTCTTCAAGTCCCGGGTCGTCGTGACCCGGCCGGACGGCTCGCCGGTCGGCGAGATCGTCCAGCAGAACATGATCGGGAAGATCAACTTCGCGATGAACGCGGACGGCCGGCAGGTTGGCGCGATCAAGGCGGAGAACTGGCGGGCCTGGAACTTCGCGATCGTCGACCACGCGGACAACGAGGTCGCCCGGATCACCAAGACCTGGGAAGGCCTCGCCAAGACGCTGTTCACCACGGCGGACAACTACGTCCTGCAGATCCACTACCAGCTGCCCGAGCCGCTGCTGAGCCTGGTGGTGGCGACGGCCCTGACCGTCGACACCGCCCTCAAGCAGGACTCGCGCGGCTGGGGCTGACCGGGCCGGCACCCGGACGGCACGACGGCGACGGCGGCCGGCACGCGCGAGAGGCGCGTGCCGGCCGCCGTCGCCGTGCCCGGGTCAGTGCGAGGTGAGGTGCCCGGGCTGCTCCGGCTGCCGCGGAATCAGCGCCGGTTCGGCGGTGGCCGTGCGCGGCTCCAGCGCCAGCACGGCGGCCACCGGGTGGGCGTCGTCGGGTACCGCCACGGCGAGGCCGCCGTCCCGCGCGGCGACGGGGTGGGCGTCGTCGGGGACGGTCGTGGCGAGGCCGCCGTCCACCGCGGTGCCGGGGACGGTCGTGGCGGTCGCGGCGAGGACGCCGGTCCCTGCGGTCGCGGCCGGGTTGCCGCCCTGGGCCTGACCGTCGCCTGCCGGGCCCGGGGCGGTGCGGGTGAGCAGGACCACGCCCCAGGCGGCCAGGCCCGCGCCGGCCAGGCCCAGCAGGACGCCGCCGGTCCCGCCCCGCAGACCCTGTCCGAGCAGCGAGAGTCCGATCACCGCCGCGGCCACCGGGTTGGTCAGCGTGACCACCGCCAGCGGGCCCCCGAGGCCGCCGCGGTAGGCGGTCTGCGACAGCAGCAGGCCGCCGGTGGCGAACCCCGCGACGAGCAGGGCGACCAGGGCGACCTCGACGCCGGGCATCGTGCCCGTGCGGTCCGTGGCCGCCACCGTCACCGTCTGGGTGAGCGCGGAGGCGACCCCCGAGGCGAAGCCGGAGGCGGTCGCGTGCCGCAGTCCCGGGCGTGCACCCGGCCGCGACAGCATGCCGATCAGCGCCGCGGTCGTACCGGCGACCGCCAGCGCCTCGGTCAGGGACAGCGTCCGCTCGGGCGCCGGCCCGGACGCGGTCACCAGCAGCGCCGCCAGTCCCAGCAGGGTGAGCGCCGTGCCGCGCCACTCCGCCGCGCTGACCCGGCGGCCCGCCGCCCGCGCCCCGAGCGGCACGGCCGCGACCAGGGTGAGCGCGCCCAGTGGCTGGACGACGGTGAGCGGGCCGTACTCGAGGGCGACGACGTGCAGCAGCGCGGCGGCCGCGTTCAGGCCGACCGCCGACCACCAGGCGCCGGTGCCGAGCAGCCGCAGCAGGCCCGACGCCGCGGCCCGGGAGGCCAGGCGCTCCTGGGCGACGGCGGCGAGGGCGTAGGCGACGGCCGAGACCAGGGACAGGCCGACGGCGACCAGGGCGGCGGCGCTCATCGGGCCGCTCCCGCCAGGGCGGGCTCCCGCGGCGCGAGCCGTTCGGAGCCGTGTCCGGCCACCGTCCCCGACCCGCGGGCCGGCGGGTGGATCACCGCGAGCGCGACGCCGAGCAGGGCGGTCGCCGCGATGGCGTCCAGCCAGTAGTGGTTCGCCGTGCCGACGATCACCAGCAGGGTGACGAGCGGGTGCAGCAGCCACAGCCACCGCAGGCGCGAGCGGGTGGCGGCGATCAGGCCGATCGCCACCATCAGGGCCCAGCCGAAATGGAGCGAGGGCATCGCCGCGAACTGGTTGGAGAGGTGGTCGCCGGCCGGCGGGCCGTAGACGGACGGGCCGTAGAGCCGGCCGGTGTCCACCAGGCCGGTGCCGGTGACCATCCGCGGCGGGGCCAGCGGGAAGGTGAACGGCAGCACCAGGGCGGCGGCGGTCACGGCGGCCAGCACCCGGCGGGCCCACAGGTAGTGCGCGGGCCGCCGCAGGTACAGCCAGACCAGGAAGGCCAGGGTGGCCGGGAAGTGCACGGCCGCGTAGTAGGTGTTCGCCAGGTGGACGAGGGTGTCGCCGTGCAGCAGTGCGGACTGCACGGCGGTCTCGTCGGGCAGGTGCACGGCCCGTTCCAGGCCCCACACGCGGTGGGCGTCCCGGAAGGCGTCCGCGGTGTGGCCGACGGCCAGCTGCCGGCCGAGTTTGTATACGAGAAACAGCCCCGCGACGAGCAGGAACTCACGGAGGAGCGGCGGGCGCGCTGTCGTCGGCGCGCCCGGCTCCGGTGCTGCAGGCTCGGTTCGGGCGTTCATCCCCCGGCCCCTTCGCTGACGGTCGTGCGGGTGGTGGTGCGTGGTGGTGCGGTGATTCGTGGTGGTGCGGTGGTGCGTGGTGACGCCGGTCGGTGGTACGCGGGGTGGTGCTCGTGGGTCCCGGGGCCGGGGCCCCGAGTCATCGATACGTCCGCGTACCGATACGACAGTGTACCGATACGAGAGTGTACCGATACGCTCGAGTACCGGTACACTTGCGTATCGATTGGATTGCGACACACTGGAGACAGCGTTCCGGGGCGACCTTGAACGGATCTTTCTTCCGTGGGCCCGGCACGAGTGAGGAGAGTCAGCGCATGACGTCGCAGGCAGCGGACGGACCCGAGACGGTCGCCGCTTCGCGCCGCTCCAAGATCACGCCGGAGCGTGAGCGGGAGTTCTTCGACGCCGTGCTGGAGCAGATCCGCGAGTGCGGCTACGACTCCGTGACCATGGAGGGCGTCGCCGCGACCACCCGGTGCAGCAAGTCCACGCTCTACCGTCAGTGGCGGACCAAGCCCCAGTTCGTCGCGGCCGCGCTGCGCGCCAACCGCAAGGTCCGCTTCGCCGGCATCGACACCGGCTCGCTCGCCGAGGACCTGCGGCAGGCCGCGCGGGCCGCGGGCGACTGGTCCAAGAAGGACGCCCGGCTCATGCAGGCGCTGGGCCACGCGGTGACCGCCGACCAGGAACTGGCGCAGGCGCTGCGCGAGGCACTGGTGCTGCCCGAGATCGCCGCGCTGCAGGCGATCCTGGAGCGGGGCGTGGAGCGCGGCGAGGTGCCCGCCGGGCATCCCGCGCTGGAGCACATCCCGGCCATGATGTTCGGCGTCCTGCGGGTGCGGCCGGTCCTGAGCGGCCACTACGCCGACGCCGACTACCTCGTCCGGTTCGTGGAGGCCACCGTGCTGCCCGCACTGGGCCTGACCTGAAGACCCAGGCCGCCGTTCACGGGATGACTGAACGGTGACCTGACCGCGCCGCACCGTGGGGACGGGGGCGGCGCACACCCCCCGGCCGGGTGGGGCTCCTCTTGAGCGGAGAGGAGTCCCACCCGGCCGGCACTCGTCTCAGACGTTCTGGCCGTCGCCGCCGCCCGACGAGACCCTGACGCCCTTCAGGATCTCGTCGAGGACGGACACCTTCTGGCCGACGTCCAGGCCGAAGCGGATCACGACGAGCTGCTTGGCCTCGTTCGGCGAGGGGAACGCGACCGACTCGACGTAGCCGTCGGCGCCCTTGCTGGTGACCGCCTTCCAGCGCACCAGGTAGCCCTTCTGCCCGGCCACCGTCACCGCCTTCGAGGCCAGCACCTCGTGCGAGGTGATGCTGCCGTAGCTGCTGCCGCCGTAGGACTCCTTGGCGTTGGCCGCGATGTCCGCCTTGGCCACCGCCTCGGCCGTGTCGCCCTTCGTGCCGAGCACGACGGCGGGCGCGCTGTAGGCGCCGCCCGCGGTGCACGTCTGGGCGCTGTTGCCGGGGCACTTGTAGGAGTCGTCGGAGGACACCTGCGCGCCGACGCGCATCGCCTGGCCGGTCCAGCCGTCCGGCACGGGCAGGCTGATCCCGTTCGCCGGATCGGGCACCGTGCCGCCCCCCTTGATCTTGGGCGCGGCGGACTGCCCGGGCGACGGCGACCCACCCGGCCCGCCGGGCCCGCCCGAGCCGCCGTCGGGTCCGCCCGGGCCGCCGTTCCGGCCGCCGGGCCCCTGCCGGGAGGAGCCCGCGCGGTCGCCGTCACCGTGCCCGCCGTAGCCGAAGAGGACGGCCACGCCGACGCCGATGCAGGCCAGGACCGCCACCGCCGCGGCCACGGCTATGCCGGTGCGCAGACCGCGCCGGGGGGCGGCCGGGGGGTGGGCGGGATAGGGAGCGTAGCCCTGGTGGCCCTGCTGATGGACCGCGTGGTCCTGGTAGCCCGGCTGGGCCGGGTACACCGGGGGAGCCAGCGGCGCGCCGGCGGCCGTGGGCTGCGGCGGGGGACCCCATGTGGCGGCCGTCCCGGCGGGGCGGGTCTGGTCCGTCCAGGCCTTGCCGTCCCACCAGCGCTCGGTGGGCGGACCGTCATTCTTCTGCCCGGGATCGGGGTACCACCCGGGAGGAGTCACCTGCGTCATGGTCCCACCGTATGAGGCGTCGGTGAAAGCGGTATGAGAAGGTGCGCGGCAGGCCGTCACGAACCTCGCTCAACGGGCAAACCGGCGCCGGTTTTCCTCACTCCTCCCCGGTCACCACCACCAGCCGGCGCGGTGCGCCGTCCGTCCCCCGGGGTGCGGGCAGGCCGTCCCGGCCCGGTGTCACCGAGCCGAGCACGCTCGGCCGGCGGGCGCCCGTGGCCCGTGGGTCGGTGCCGGGCAGGCCGTGGGCGGTCAGGAAGCCGAGCACCGCGAAGGCGTACGCCTCCTTGGCCGCGGCGGGCAGGCCCAGGTCGTCCGAGGTGAGCAGCCCGGTCGGCGCCAGCAGCCGCCGCAGCTCGGACATGAGCACCGGGTTGCGGGTGCCGCCGCCGGAGGCGACCACCTCCGTGGCACCCACCGACCGCACCGCGTCCGCGACCGTCCGCGCCGTGAGCGCGGTGAGCGTCGCCAGCACGTCCGGCGCCGGCAGGCCGTCCACCCCGGCCGCCCGCAGGTACCCGGGGTGGAACAGCTCCTTGCCGGTCGTCTTGGGCGGCCGCAGCGCGTAGTACGGCTCGGCGAGCAGCCGGTCGAGCAGCGGCCGGTGCGGCCGGCCCCGCGCGGCCAGCTCCCCGCCCGCGTCGTAGGCCAGCCGTCCGCCGCTGTACTCCCGGGCCGCGGCGTCGAGCAGCGCACAGCCCGGGCCGGTGTCGAAGGCGGTGCCGTCCGGGGCGGTCAGATTGGCGATGCCGCCGATGTTCAGCGCGACCGGCGTGCCCGGCCGGCCCCGCAGCCACAGCAGGTCCACGAGGCTCACCAGGGGTGCGCCCTGGCCGCCGGCCGCGACGTCCCGGGCGCGGAAGTCGGAGACCACCGGCAGCCCGGTCGCCTCGGCGATCCAGGCGGGCTGCCCGAGCTGGAGTGTTCCGTGCACCCGGCCGCCGTCGGCCCAGTGGTAGACCGTCTGCCCGTGTGAGGCCACCAGCTCCGCGCCCTTCGCGCACAGTTCCCGGTTCGCTCGACGGGCGGCGGCGGCGAACGCCTGCCCGATCCGGGTGTCCAGGCGGCACACCTCGGCGAGCGGGACGGAGGCGGGCGGCAGCGCCGCCGCGAGCGCCTCGCGCAGCCCGTCGTCGTACGGCGCGCTCACCATGCCCAGCGGCCGCAGCACCAGTGTGTCGCCGTCCGGCCGCAGATCCGCGGCCGCCGCGTCGACCGCGTCGTACGACGTCCCCGACATCAGCCCGATCACCCGCACCGCTCGGACCTCCCTCTCCGTAGCGCCCGCCGGCTCCCGCTCGCTCCACCGCTTCTCCCTCCACCGGGCGCCCCGGCGCGCGTGCCTGCCCGCCACGGCCCCCGCGCCAGCACCAGCGCGCTGACCGCGCAGGCCGCCGCCGCGTAGTAGGCGGGCACGTCCGCGTCGCCGGTCCGCCGCACCGCCTCGGTGATGATCAGCCCGGCGCATCCCGAGAACACCGCGTTGGACAGGGAGTAGGCGAGCCCGAGCCCCGTCCAGCGCACCCGCGCCGGGAACATCTCGGCGAGCAGCGCGGGCCCGGGTCCCGCCATCAGCCCGACCACCGCGCCCGCGGCGGCCGTGGCCGCGCCCTTCGCCGCGGCGGACGTCCCGTCGTCCTGGAGGAGACGGAGCAGCGGGACCGCCAGTGCGGTCACCAGCACCGCCCCCGTCAGCATCACCGGCCGCCGTCCGACCCGGTCGCTGAGCAGGCCCGCCGGGAGGATCGCCGCGGCGAAGCCGAGGTCGGCCGGCACGGTGGCGAGCAGCGCCTGCCGGACGTCCGCGTGCAGCGCGACCTGAAGGTACGAGGGGAGGACGACCAGGAACGTGTATCCGGCCGCCGACCACCCCATCACCCGCCCGACGGCCGTCAGCACCACCCGCACGCCGACCCCGGCACCGCCCGGTGGCCCGCCGGCCAGGCCGTCCCGGCTCCGGGTGCCGGTCCCCGCATCGCCCGGCGGTCCGCCGCCCCGGCCCCACGCAGCGACCCCCGCGCCGCCCCGCGGGCCGCCGTCCTCGCCGGCCCCGGCCCGGGGTGTCTCGTCGAGGCCCACGCGCAGCCACAGCGCCACCAGGCCCAGCGGCAGCGCCAGCAGGAACGGCAGTCTCCAGCCCCATTCGGCCAGTTGGGCCGGCGTGAGCAAGGTGGCCGTCGCCGTCGCGACTCCCGCGCCCGCCAGCAGGCCCAGCGCGACCGTGAACGACTGCCACGCGCCGTACAGTCCGCGCCGCCCGGGCGTCGCGGACTCCGTCATCAGCGCGACCGCGCCGCCGAACTCGCCGCCCGCCGACAGGCCCTGCAACGCGCGCAGCAGCGTCAGCAGCCAGGGCGCCGCCGCACCCGCCGTGGCGTAGGTGGGCAGCAAGCCGATCAGCGCGGTCGACGCCGTCATCAGCGTGATCACACCGATCAGCACCGGCCGCCGCCCCGTCCGGTCGCCGAGCGTGCCGAACAGGGCCGCCCCGAGGGGCCGGAAGAAGAACGCCAGCGCGAACGCGGCGTACGTCCGCACCAGCGCCTCCGCCGCGCCGCCGCCGGCCGGGGTGAAGAACCGGTCGGCCAGCACGGTGGCCAGGAAGCCGTAGACGCCGAACTCGTACCACTCGACGAGATTGCCCACCGAGCCCGCCGCCACCGCGCGCACGGCACGCGCCCGTGCCCGTGCCCGCGAACCGGCGTCGCCGCGCGCGCCCCGGCCCTCGGCGTACTCCGCGGACTCCACCGGCCTCCCGTGCTTCGCGCACTCCCCGTCCTCCCCGTGCCCCCCGTACTCCACGTCCTCGGAAATCGGCCTGGCTCCCACCTTGTTGACGGTCCGTCGGTCGCGTACCGGCTGGCCGGGCGGTGAGCGCGTCGCCCCGCCGCTTCCTCTTTCACCCGGCGGGGCAACACCTGTCCCGACCAGCCACCACACATCCCACCCGACGGCTAGGCTCGGGGTCTGTACGTCATTCGGGCGACCTGGGGAGGTAACGGGATGACGGAGGGACGGCCGTCGGCGGCCGGCTCGGCTTCCCTGTGGGAGCGGGACGCCGAGATCGCCACCGTCACCGCGGCACTCGACGGCCTGTGCGCCGACCGGACGTCCGCGGGGAACCTGCTGGTCTTCCGGGGCGAGGCAGGGCTCGGCAAGACCGCGCTGCTGGCCGAGACCCGCCGCATCGCCGAGCGCCGCGGCTGCGCCGTGTGGTCCGCGCGCGGCGGCGAGACCCTGAGGTCCGTCCCGTTCAACGTCGTACGCCAGCTGCTGCAGCCCGCGCTCATGTCGCTGCTGCCGGAGGAGGCCCGCGAGTACCTCGGCGACTGGTACGATATCGCCGGACCCGCCCTCGGCATAGTGGACCCCGCAGGGGGCAGCGCCGACCCGCAGTACGTGTGCGACGGACTCGTCGCGGCCGTGCGCCGGCTCGCCCGCCGCGAATGGCCGCTGGTCCTGCTGGTCGACGACGCGCACTGGGCCGACCAGGAGACCCTGCGCTGGCTCGCCGCGTTCGCCGAACGCCTGGACGACCTGCCCGTGCTGGTCGTGGTCGCGCGGCGCCCCGGCGAGGTGAACGGCGAGAGCGCCCGCCTCCTGGAGGCGGTGGCCGCCGCGGCCGGCCGCCCCGTCAACAACCTCAGCGCCCTCACCCCGGACGCCACCGCCGGACTCACCCGCGCCACCGTGGGGCGGCAGGCCGACGACCCGTTCTGCCGCGAGGTCTGGGCCGTCACCGGCGGCAACCCGTACGACACCGTCGAGCTCCTCGCCAAGGTGCAGGACAGGGAGGTCCAGCCGGTCGAGGCCAGGGCCGCCGAACTGCGCGCGCTGAACCGCTCCGCCCGCGGCGGCGGACTCGTCGACCGGCTCAAGGGCCTCGGCATCGAGGCCACCCGGTTCGCCTGGGCGGCCGCGATCCTGGGCACCGGCATCTCCGTCGACATGGTCGCCCGGCTCGCCAGCATGCCCGCCGGCACCGCCGAGCGCTGCGCGGAACTGCTGTGCACCGCCCGTATCCTCACCGAACCCGACCCCACGGTCGCCGGTGAGGCGGACACCGGCGACCTGGAGTTCGTCCACCCGCTGATCGCCTCCGCCGTCTACGACTCGATCCCGCCCGGTGTCTGCACCGCCATGCACGGCATCGCCGCCCAGATCGTCACCGAGAGCGGGCGTGGCGCCGCCGAGGCGTCCCGGCACCTGCTGAAGGTGCATCCGGACGACGACGAGGAACTCGTCGAGCAGCTGCGCGAGGCGGCCCGCGAACACCTCGCCGTCGGCGCGCCGGACGCGGCCCGCCGCTGCCTGGAGCGTGCCCTGCGCGAGCCGCCCCGGCCCGAGGTGCACGCCCGGGTGCTCTACGAACTCGGCCGGGCCACCCTGCTGACCGCGCCCGCCGTCACCGTCGAGCACCTGCAGAACGCGCTCGCGCTGTCCGGCCTCGGTGCCGACGAGCGGGTCGACGCCGTGGTCCGGCTCTCCCAGGCGCTGATCCACAACGACCAGCTGGAGGAGGCGGTCCGCACCGTCGAGGCCGAGGCGGCCCGGCACACGGCGGGCCCGGTCAAACTGCGGCTGCACGCCGTGCAGTTCATGTGGGAGGGCATCCACGGCGAGACCGTCTCCCCGGAACGCTCCCGCCGCCTGGCCGAACTCGCCGCCACCTGCACCGGCCGGGACAACTCCGAGCGCGCCCTGCTGATCCTGCGCGGCTTCGACGCGATGACCCACGGCGAGAACGCCGAGGAGGTCCTGCAGCTCTGCGACCGCGCCCTCGTCAACGGGCGGCTCGCGCCCGGCCTCGGCTGGACCGACGGGGAGTGGGGCATCGAACTGCTGATGATGCTCGGCAGCGCCTACACCTACGCCGACCGGCTCGACCGTGCCGAGAGCCTCTTCGCCGAGGCCCTGCGCGCCTACACCGGGGCCGGCTGGCGCGGCGGTCACCTCTCCCTGGCCAACGCCTTCCTCGGCCTCGCCTACCGCAGGCAGGGGCGGCTCAAGGACGCCGAGTCCACCCTGCGCGAGGCGCTGGCCCTGGCCGAGCGGGTCGGCCGCGGACTGCCCCTGTACTGGTCGGCGACCTGCGGCCTCGTCGACACCCTGCTGGCCCGCGGCCAGACCGGCGAGGCCTGGTCGATAGCCGAGCAGTACGGCTTCGCCCCGCCGTATCCGTCCACCATCGTGCTGCCCGACATCCGTTCCGTGCGCGGGCGGCTGCTGATCGCGGTCGGCCGCACCGAGGAGGGCATCAACGAACTGGAGGCCGCCGAGAAGACGGCCGTCTCGCGCGGCGGGCACAACCCGGTCCTCGCGCCCTGGTCCGTCGACCTGGCCAGGGCCCTCGCCGGCCAGGACCCCGCCCGGGCGGCCCGGCTCGCCGCCGACGCCCGCCGGCAGGCCGAGCGGTTCGGCACCGACACCGCCATCGGTGAGGCGCTGCGTTGCGCGGCCGCCCTGGAGACCGGCCAGCGGGCGGTCGGCCTGGCCGCCCAGGCCGTCGCCTACCTGGAGGCCTCGCCCTGCCAGTACGAGCACGCGGCGGCCCGGGTCGAGTACGGCATCGTCACGCGCTCGACGACCGAGCTCAACCGCGGCCTGGCGCTGGCCCGTTCATGCGGCGCCGACGGCCTCGCGGCACAGGCCCGGGAGGTGCTGGAGACGGGCCGGGGACTGCACTAGCCGGGACGGCCGCCGAGCACCGGAGGACGGCGCGTCCCAGCTCGGCGCGTCCCAGCTCGGCGCACCCAGGGCGGTGCGCCCGAGGACCCGTACCCCAAGGGATGAGCGGCGCCCGCCCAGCCGTCGTCCACGGCCACCGCCCGGCGCCCTCAGCCACCGCCCGCCGCCCTTGGCTGCCGCTCGTCGTCCAACGGCGGCCGCCGGTCATCCGCGGCCACCACCCCCCATGGCCACCGCCCGCCGCCGACGGCCACCTCTCGACCTCCCCGGCTACCGTTCGTCCTCCTCGGCGAGCACCCGCTGGGCCGTCGCGAAGGCCGAGTTGGCCGCGGGCACCCCGCAGTACACGGCGGTCTGCAGCAGCACCGCGCCGATCTCGTCCGGGCTCAGCCCGTTGCGCCGCGCCGCCCTGACGTGCAGGGCCAGCTCCTCGTAGTGGCCGTGGGCGGCCAGCGCGGTCAGCGTGATCATGCTGCGCTCGCGGCGCGAGAGCGTCGGGTCCGTCCAGATCTCGCCCCAGGCGTAGCGGGAGATGAAGTCCTGGAAGCGCGCGGTGAACGGGGTCTGCCGGGCCTGCGCCCGGTCCACGTGGGCGTCGCCGAGCACCTCCCGGCGCACCGCCGTCCCGCTCGCCGGCGGCCCGTCCAGCTGGGTGCGCAGCGCGGTGAGCACGGCCCGCGGGCACTGCGCGGGCGCGAGGTGGGAGGCCCCGGGCAGCTCCACGAGCGCCGCGCCCGGCACCGCGTCCGCGATCTCCCGCAGATGCGCGGGCGGCGTCGCGGGGTCCTGGCGTCCCGCGACCAGCAGGGTCGGAACGGTGATGCCGGCGAGCCGGTCCCGCAGGTCGAAGGCGGCCAGCGCGTCGCAGCAGGCGGCGTACGCCTCAGGGTCGGCCTCCCGGAGGTCGCGCAGCAGCCGGGGCACGGTGAAGCCGGGGGTGAACCAGCGTGCCTCGGCGCTCTCCAGCAGCCACTGCATGCCCTCCCGGCGCACCCGTTCGGCCCGCTCCCGCCAGGGCGCCGCACCGCCGAAGTGGGCGGAGGCGCACACCACGGCCAGCGAGGTGAGCCGTTCGGGGTGGTGCGCGGCCAGGTGCAGGCCGACCGCGCCGCCCAGGGACACGCCCGCGTAGGCGAACCGCTCGACGCCGAGCGCGTCGGCGAGCGCCAGCACCTGTGCGGCGAGATCGCCGACGGTGGCGCCCGGCCCGATCAGCCCGGCCGCGGACCCGCCGTGCCCCGGCAGGTCCCAGCGCACCACCCGGTGGCCCGCGGACAGTTCAAGGGCGACCCCGTCCCACAGCGCGAGCGAGGTGCCGAGCGAGGGTCCGAGCAGCAGCGGGGGAGCGGAGGCCGGGCCTTCCGCCAGGTGGTTGAGGAGGGTCGCGGTCAAGGTCGCTCCAGGGCGCGGTCGGTGAGGGCACCGGCGAAGCCGGTGTAGCGGGCGGGGTCCGTCAGCTCGGTCAGGTCGACGCCCCTCAGTCCGGGCTGCTCGGCGAGGAGTTCGTACAGCGACCGGTCCTCGTCGTGGGCCCGGCGGGTGAGTTCGGTGAGGAGTTCTCCGGCCCGGGCGCGGCCGAGGCGGGGGGCGAGGGCGGCGGACAGGCGCTCGGAGACGATCAGTCCCCGGGTGAGGTCCAGATCGCGCCGCATGGCCGCCGTGTCCACCCGCAGATCCTCGGTGAGTTCGGCCGCGTCGCGGGCGGCTCCGCCGACCAGCCGGAGCAGGTCGCGCAGCGGCTCCCACTCGGCGTGCCAGGCCCCGGCCGGGCGTTCGTCCCCGGCGGCGAGACAGCCGTACAGGACGGCCGCGAGCTGCGGGGCGCGCCGGGCGGCGGCCGCGACGAGGGTGGAGCGCACCGGGTTCGTCTTGTGCGGCATGGCCGACGAGCCGCCGCCGCTGCCCTCGGCGACCTCGCCGGTCTCGGTGCGCGACAGGGTCAGCACGTCCTCGGCGATCTTGCCCAGCGCGCCCGCCGTGAACGCGAGACAGCCGGCCAGGTCGGCGACCGGCGTCCGCAGGGTGTGCCACGGCAACGGCGGTGCGGCCAGGCCGACTTCCCGGGCGTACGCCTCGACCAGCGCGGCCGGGTCCGGGGCGCCGTACTCCCGGAACGCGGCCAGCGTGCCCGCGGCGCCGCCGAGTTGGGCGGGCAGGGCCCGGCGCACCCGGGTGATCCGGTCGCGTGCGTCGAGGACCAGGGCGCGCCATCCGGCGGCCTTGAGACCGAACGTGGTCGGCACCGCGTGCTGGGTGAGGGTGCGCCCCGGCATCGGGGTGTCCCGGTGGGCGGCGGCTAGGCGGGCGAGGGCGCGTTCGGTGCGGGCGAGGTCGGCCAGGACCGGCTCCAGGGTGCGCGAGGCAACCAGCATGACGGCCGTGTCCATGATGTCCTGGCTGGTCGCGCCCCGGTGCACCTGGGGCCGGTGCGGTTCGCCCACCGCCTCGGTGAGCTCGGCGACGAGCGGGATGACGGGGTTGCCGCCGGCGCGGGCGCGTCCCGCGAGCAAACGGACGTCGAAACGGGCCGGATCGGCCGCGCGGGTCACCGCCTCGGCGGCCTCGGCGGGGGCCAGGCCCAGTGCGGCCTGGGCGCGGGTCAGGGCGGCCTCGGCGTCGAGCAGGGCCGTGAGGAAGGCGGTGTCGCCGGTCGCCTGCGCGGCCGGGGCACCGGCCCAGCCGGGGCCGAGCAGGCTGTCGCCGTCGCCGTCCGCCGGCGTCTCGTGCCCGGCGCGCGGGGCGGTCACCGGTACTCCAGGAAGACCGTCTCGGCCTCGCCCTGGAGCCGGATGTCGAAACGGTAGGTGCCGCCGCCCTCGTCGCGGGCGATCAGCGTGTCACGCCGGTCGCCCACCCGGCCGAGCAGCGGGTCGGCGGCGAGGGCCGCCTCGTCGCCGGGCAGGTAGATCCGGGTGAACAGGTGGACGAGCAGGCCGCGCGCGAAGACGCAGACGCTCAGGTACGGGGCGCTGCCCCCGCGTGCTCCCGGCCGCAGGGTGCGCGCGTACCAGTGGCCGTCCGTGTCCGTCCGGCTCCGGCCCCAGCCGGTGAACTCCACGCCGTTGCGGCCCGGATGGCCGCCGGTCGCCGGGTCCCGGCGCATGGAGCCGTCCACCCGTGGGACGGTGCCGTCCGGGCGCGCTCCCCACAGCTCGACGAGGGCGTCCGGGAGCGGCCGGCCCTCGCCGTCGAGGACGTGGCCGTGCACGGTGACCGTGTCCGGGTGGCCCAGCGGTGCGACGTCCTCGCCGCCGCAGAACGGCAGTGCGTACCCGTAGAAGGGGCCGACGGTGTGGGAAGGGGTGGGCGGCGGGTGCTCCGTGCCGTTCGTGTCGGTGGTCGTCATGGCCGGTGTCGGCGTCCTTCCTCGATCCAGGTGGCGGCCGGGCCGTCCAGCACGATGTCCCAGCGGTAGCCGAGGGAGAACTCCGGTACCGACAGGTGGTGGTCGTAGACGGCGACCAGCCGCTGCCGGGCCGCGTCGTCGGTCACGGACTGCAGGATCGGGTCGTACGGGAAGAGCGGGTCGTTCGGAAAGTACATCTGCGTCACCAGCCGCTGGGTGAACGCCGTACCGAAGACCGAGAAGTGGATGTGGGCCGGGCGCCAGGCGTTGACGTGGTTGCGCCAGGGGTAGGGGCCGGGCTGGATGGTGGTGAAGCGGTAGCGGCCCTCGTCGTCGGTGAGGGTGCGGCCCGCGCCGGTGAAGTTCGGGTCCAGCGGGGCGTCGTGCTGCTCGCGCCGGTGGGCGTAGCGTCCGGCCGAGTTGGCCTGCCAGATCTCGACGAGCTGGCCGCGGACCGGGCGTCCGGAGCGGTCCAGGAGCCGTCCGGAGACGGTGATCCGCTCGCCGATGGGTTCGCCGGTGTGCTGCCGGGTGAGGTCGTTGTCGGTCTCGGTGAGGTCGCGCTCGCCGAAGGCGGGGGAGTGCAGCTCGACCAGTTCGGGGTCCTCGGTGGTGTCGATGGAGACCAGGGGCTGCTTCGGGTGGCGCAGCACGCAGGAGCGGTAGGGGGCGTAGTCGCGGCGCGGGTGGTGCTCGGCCGGCGCGCCGTCGGCGACCCGCCTCTCGTACGCCGCGTGCGCGGCCGCGATCTCCCGGTCGATGTCCTGCTGGGTGAGGGGCATGGGGGATTCCTGACGGTTCACGGGCGTTCGAGGGCGTAGGCGAGGGCGGGACTCCGGCCGACGCCCACGCCCGGGGTGGCCACGCCGGTGCCGGAGCCGCGGCGGGCGAACGGGGTGGTGACGGCGTCGACCACGTACACGCGGTTCACGGCACGTCCCGTCCGACGGTCAGTTCGGCGTCGGTCCTGACGACGACGTCCTCCACGCTCACGCCCGGCGCGGTCTCCACCAGGAGGAGTCCTTCGGCGGTGACGTCCAGCACCGCCAGGTCCGTGACGATCCGGTTCACGCACGCCTTGCCGGTGAGCGGCAGCGTGCACCGCTCAAGGATCTTCGGGGAGCCGTCCTTGGCGGTGTGCGTCATGACGACGACGACCGTGCGGGCGCCGTGCACCAGGTCCATGGCGCCGCCGATGCCCGTGACGAGCTTGCCCGGGACCGCCCAGTTGGCGAGGTCGCCGCCCGCGGACACCTGCATCGCGCCGAGGACGGCCACGTCGATGTGCCCGCCGCGGATCATCGCGAAGGACAGCGCCGAGTCGAAGAAGGAGGCGCCCGGCAGGACCGTCACGGTCTCCTTGCCGGCGTTGATCAGGTCGGGGTCGGCCTCGTCGTCGAGAGGGTACGGGCCCGTGCCCAGGATGCCGTTCTCCGACTCCAGGACCACCTCGACGCCCGGCGGCAGGTGGCCCGGGATCAGCGTCGGCAGGCCGATGCCGAGGTTGACGTACTGGCCGTCCCTCAGTTCGCGGGCCGCGCGGGCGGCCATCTCCTCACGTGTCCAGGCCATCAGGACCTCACCGTCCGCCGCTCGATCCTCTTGTCCGCCGCCTGCTCGGGGGTCAGTGCCACCACGCGCCGCACGAAGACGCCGGGCAGGTGCACCGCGTCGGGGTCGATCGCGCCGGGCTCGACCAGCTCCTCCACCTCGGCGATCGTGACGCGTCCGGCCATGGCGGCGAGGGGGTTGAAGTTCCGGGCGGCCCTGTTGAAGACGAGGTTGCCGTGCCGGTCGCCCCGGGCGGCGCGGACCAGCGCGAAGTCGGTGCGGATGCCGCGCTCCAGGACGTACGGTGTGCCGTCGAACTCGCGGGCCTCCTTGGGCGGTGAGGCGAGCGCGACCCCGCCGGAGCCGTCGTACCGCCACGGCAGTCCGCCCTCGGCGACCTGCGTGCCCACACCCGCCGGGGTGTAGAAGGCGGGGATGCCCGCGCCGCCCGCGCGCAGCCGCTCGGCCAGCGTGCCCTGCGGGATGAGCTCCACCTCCAGCTCGCCGGCCAGGTACTGCCGGGCGAACTCCTTGTTGGCGCCGATGTAGGAGCCGGTCACCCGGGCGATCCGGCCCGCGGCCAGCAGCACCGCCAGCCCGGTCCCCATCGCCCCGCAGTTGTTGGAGACCACGCCGAGGCCGCTCGTGCCGCGTTCGTACAGCGCCTGGATCAGCACGTTCGGCACACCGCTGAGCCCGAAGCCGCCGACCGCGAGGGACGCGCCGTCCGGCACGTCGGCCACCGCCTGCGCGGCGGTGGCGACCACCTTGTCCATCCGTGAGGCCTCGTCTCTGCAATTAATATCTCTGCGATTAATCAGTGCACTGAGTATGTCGTGAGGTGCCGCTCACGCTGCCACCGAGGCTCGTGCACCGTCAAGACCTGGTGTTATCCAGGTTTGGTGCCGCAGACACCGTTTCCGGTACGGGTATCGTTCAGTGCACCGATGAATCGACCAGGGGAGCGCACATGGCCGCCGTGGACCTCGCCACCCACCCCGGGCACCTGGCCCGGCGGCTCCAGCAGGCCCACTACCTGCTGTGGAACAGCATGGTCTCGGAGGAGATCACCTCACCCCAGTTCGCCGTGCTCAACGCGCTCGTCGCCGAGCCGGGCCTGGACCAGCGGACCGTGGGGGAGCGGGTGGGCCTGGACCGGTCGACCATCGCCGAGGTCGTCAGCCGGCTCGGCCGGCGCGGGCTGCTGGACAAGGTGCGCGATCCCCAGGACGGCCGCCGCTTCCTGCTCCGTCTCACCGACGAGGGGCAGCGCACCCACCGCAGGCTGACCGTGCGCACCGCCCGGATGAACCAGGTCTTCCTCGCCCCGCTCTCCGCCGACGAGCAGGCGCTCTTCTTCGGCCTGATCCGCCGGGTCGCCGACGCCGTGGAGGACCTGCGCCACCCCGCCGAGCCCGCGGCGGCCGTACCGGAGGGCTGAGACGGGGCCGAGGAGTCCGCGAGCGTGCCGCGTCAGGAGGGTGCCGCGGCGAACACCACCCACACCTGGCCGTCGGCGAAGTCCATCGGGCCGCCGCCCGCGGCCGTGAACGTCGTGCCGTCCGTCGCGCCCGGCCGGGACCAGGTGGCGTCGAAGGAGCGCCCGTCCCGCAGGACGACGGCCTTCCCGGAGCCGACCGTCTCGGTGTACGGCGTGTGGTTGCCGAGCCGGTCGTGATAGCGGGACGAGCGGACCTCCACGTACTGCACGACGACCGTCGGCGGCGCCAGCCGCTGTCCGCCGGTGGTGACCGCGGGCGTGCCGTCCATGGAGACCTGCCAGCCGCCCTGCCGCGCCGACCAGGTGAAGGCGAACCGGGCCGCCGGGTAGCGCACGGTCCGCGAGGCCGTGGGCCTGCCTCCGGCGGGCGCGGGACCGTACCGGAAGCCCGTGGTCAGCGCACCCCTGCCGGGAGCGGAGCGCAGGAGCCGGTCGGGGCGCAGGTACAGGTTGTGCGGCGCGGCCCGGCTGGTCCCGCGGTAGTAGGCGGCGGCCGCCTCGTCGGGCGACTCGGCCCGCAGCGGAGCCCGGTGGATCAGCGGCAGCAGCTTGCGCTGGGCCCCCGAGAAGGCCAGCGTCGGCTCGTCGAACTGGCGCAACAGCTCCAGGTCGGACTCGCGGGCGCTGCGCACGGGGCCGACCGACTTCGGCAGCCGGGTGGCGTACACCGCCATCAGCCGGCTCAGACCGCCCTCGACCTGCTCCGCGTAGACGACGTCCGCCGCATCGAGACCCGTCTGCGGGCGTGCCGCCGGGACGTTGTCGATCTTCACCGCGAGCGGGGAGCCGGACGCCCGCGAGGCGGACGGCGACGGCGTCGGCGACTGCGCGGGGGCCGCGCTGCGGTGCGGCGCGCGGCCGTCGTCGGACGGGCCGTGCCGGGAGCAGCCCGTCGCCGGTGAGAGCGTCATCAGGGCGGCGGCCAGTACCGCCACCGGCGCGATTCTTCGGGGACGCGCCCCGTGTCCCATGCCCACCGTGGTCACCCCGTTCGTATCCGTCGATCGTGTGTTTGTCGGGTCGTCGTAGGTCATACCCCGTCGGCCTTACCCGTTCGACGCGGATCGCGCGCGCCCGGTGGGCCGAACGGGGTGCGACGGGGGGCGGCCCGAGGGTCCGGGTGGGGCGGTCGTCGTGGCGGGGCGGTGGTTCACCGGGGCGCGCACGGGTACCCGGGCGCCACCGCAGACCGGGCGCGCCTGGGCGAATCGGCGCGCCACCGTGACCAAGGGAGCGCGACCCCATGAAGGCAGTCACCTGGCAGGGCAGGCGGGACGTGCGGGTGGAGGACGTGCCCGACCCGCGCATCGAGGAGCCCACCGACGCCGTCATCCGCATCACGTCCAGCGGACTGTGCGGTTCCGACCTCCACCTGTACGAGGTGCTCACCCCGTTCATGACCCCGGGTGACATCCTCGGCCACGAGCCCATGGGCATCGTCGAGGAGGTCGGACCCGGCGTCCCCGACCTGGCGGCGGGCGACCGCGTCGTCGTGCCGTTCCAGATCGCCTGCGGGAACTGCTGGATGTGCCTGACCGGGCTGCCCACCCAGTGCGAGACCACCCAGGTCACCGGCGAGGGCATGGGCGCCCCGCTGTTCGGCTACACCCGGCTGTACGGCGCCGTGCCCGGCGCGCAGGCCGAGTACCTGCGCGTCCCGCAGGCGCAGTTCGGGCCGATCAAGGTGCCCGAGGGCCCGCCCGACGACCGCTTCGTCTACCTCTCCGACGTCCTGCCCACCGCCTGGCAGGCCGTCGAGTACGCCTCCGTCCCGCCCGGCGGCAGCCTCGCCGTCCTCGGCCTCGGGCCGATCGGGGACATGGCCTGCCGCATCGCGCTGGCCCGGGGCGCCGAGCAGGTGTTCGGCGTGGACCTGGTGCCCGAGCGGCTCGCCCGGGCGAACCGGCGCGGGGTGCGCACCTACGACCTCCGGGCCTTCGACGACGAGAAGGAACTGGTCCGGGCGATCCACGACGAGACCAACGGCCGGGGCCCGGACGCCGTGATCGACGCCGTCGGCACCGAGGCGCACGGCAGCCACGCCGCCAAGCTCGCCCAGACGGCCTCCGCGATGCTGCCGCGCAAGATCAGCGGCCCTCTCGCCGAGCGCTTCAGCGTCGACCGGCTCGGCGCCCTGTACATGGCCATCGACCTGGTGCGGCGCGGCGGCACCATCTCGCTCAGCGGCGTGTACGGCGGCATGGCCGACCCGCTGCCCCTGCTCACCCTCTTCGACAAGCAGATCCAGCTGCGCATGGGCCAGGCGAACGTCCGCCGGTGGAGCGACGAGATCCTGCCCTACCTCACCGACGAGGACCCGCTCGGCGTCGACGACTTCGCCACGCACCGGCTGCCGCTCTCCGAGGCGCCGCACGCGTACGAGATGTTCCAGCGCAAGCAGGAGGGCGCGATCAAGATCCTCATGCAGCCCTGAGCCGGTCCTGAGCCCCCGTGAGCCGGCCGTGCGGGCCGTGCGGGCTTTCGCCTAGGTGCCCAGGATCTCGCCGAGGTCGTAGCGCACCGGCTCCTCCAGCTGGGTGTACGTGCAGCTCTCGGCCGTCCGGTCCGGGCGCCAGCGGCGGAAGCGCGCCGTGTGCCGGAAGCGGGCGCCGTTCTCCATGTGGTCGTAGGCCACCTCGGCGACCCGCTCCGGCCGCAGCGGCACCCACGACAGGTCCTTCTTGCCCGACCAGCGGCTCGGTGCCCCCGGCAGCCGGGCCGTCTCATGGGCCGCCTCCTCCCCCCAGGCCGCCCACGGATGCCCGCCCACGTCCTCCATCCGCAGCGGCTCCAGCTCCTCGATCAGCTCGGCGCGCCGCTTCATGGGGAAGGCCGCCGACACCCCCACGTGCTGCAGCGCGCCCCGGTCGTCGTACAGGCCGAGCAGCAGCGAACCGACCACCGGACCGCTCTTGTGGAACCGGTAGCCCGCCACCACGACGTCCGCCGTCCGCTCGTGCTTGATCTTGAACATGGCCCGCTCGTCCTGCAGATAGCGCAACGTCAGCGGCTTGGCGACGACCCCGTCGAGCCCGGCACCCTCGTACTGCTCGAACCACCGCCGCGCCAGCTCCGCGTCCGTCGTCGCCGGTGCCACGTGCACCGGCGCGCCCGCCCCCGACAACTCCCGCTCCAGCAGGGCCCGCCGCTCGGTGAGCGGGGCCTGCACCAGCGAGCGGTCGCCGAGCGCCAGCACGTCGAAGGCGACGAACGACGCCGGCGTCCGCTCGGCCAGCGTCCGCACCCGGGAGGCCGCCGGATGGATCCGCTCGGTCAGCGCGTCGAAGTCCAGCCGCCCCTCGCGGGCGATCACGATCTCCCCGTCCAGCACGCACCGCGTCGGCACCCGCTCCTTCAGCGCCGCGACCAGCTCGGGGAAGTACCTGGTCAGCGGCTTGCCGGTACGGCTGCCCAGCTCCACCTCGTCGCCGTCGCGGAACACGAGGGCCCGGAACCCGTCCCACTTGGCCTCGTAGTGCATGCCGGGCGGGATGCGCGCCACCGACTTGGCGAGCATGGGCTTCACAGGCGGCATCACCGGCAGATCCATGGCTCCGATTCTGCGCGCTCGGCCCGGCCGCCGCCCGGTGTGCGCACGGGGCAGGCTGCGCCTACCGTGGCCGCATGGGTGACGCGGTGGAACTGGAAGTGGCCGGCCGGACCGTACGCCTGTCCAGCCCGGACAAGGTCTTCTTCCCCGAGCGCGGCTTCACCAAGCTGGACCTGGCCCGGTACTACGCCGCCGTCGGCCCCGGCATCCTGCGCGCCCTGCGCGACCGCCCCACCACCCTCGAACGCCATCCGGACGGTGTCGGCGGCGAGTGGTTCTACCAGAAGCGCGCGCCCAAGGGCATGCCCGACTGGATCCCGACCGCCCACATCACCTTCCCCAGCGGCCGCAGCGCGGACGAGATGTGCCCCACGGAGGAGGCCGCCGTCGTGTGGGCCGCCCAGTACGGCACGCTCACCTTCCACCCCTGGCCGGTGCGCCGCACCGCGGTCGACCACCCCGACGAACTGCGCATCGACCTCGACCCGCAGCCCGGCACCGACTACGCCGACGCCGTCCGCGCCGCCCACGAACTGCGCGAGGTGCTGCACGAGTACGGCGGCCTGCGCGGCTGGCCGAAGACCTCCGGCGGCCGGGGCCTGCACGTCTTCGTCCCCATTCAACCGCGCTGGACCTTCACCCAGGTGCGGCGCGCCGCCATCGCGGTCGGCCGGGAGATGGAACGCCGGATGCCCGAGCAGGTCACCATCAAGTGGTGGAAGGAGGAACGCGGCGCACGCATCTTCCTCGACTACAACCAGACCGCCCGTGACCGCACCATCGCCTCCGCCTACTCCGTACGGCCCCGCCCGCACGCCCCCGTCTCCGCGCCCCTGCGCTGGGAGGAGGTCGGTGAGGCCGCTCCCCGCGACTTCGACCTCGCCACCATGCCGGCCCGCTTCGCCGAAGTCGGCGACGTGCACGCCGACATGGACGACCACGCCTACTCCCTGGAAGCGCTCCTGGAGCTGGCCAGCCGCGACGAACACGACCACGGCCTGGGCGACCTGCCCTACCCGCCGGAGTACCCGAAGATGCCGGGCGAACCGAAACGCGTCCAGCCGAGCCGCGCCCGCAGGGAGGGCACGGGCCGCGCCCGCACGGAGGGCACGGGCTGAGGTCTATCCGCCGGTCCCCGCCACGATCCGCCGGCAGTCCGCGAGCAGGGCCACGTCCGCGGCGACGTCGTAGCGCATGTTGCCTCGCGAGCCGCCGTTGTTGTTGTGGCGGCGCGGGGAGGCCAGTTCCGCGCGGATCAGAGGCAGGGCCGGTGCTGCGGCGGGTCCCATGGCGGTCAGGCAGGCGGCCATGGTGGGGCGCTCCGCCGGGGTGGCCGGCCACTGGTCGAGGAGCACGGGCAGGACGTCCTCGGGGTTGTCGGTGATCCGCCACAGGGCGACGGCCGAGCGGGCGGGGCTGTGGTCGGCCGCGATCAGTCCGCGCAGCCGCGGCGCGAGCGCGGCGCCCGCCGTACCGAGCGCCTCGGTCAGGCGTATCGCGGCGGACCACTGCCACCACGTCGGCGCCGACAGGGCGTCGTCCACCACCGGCAGCACCGCCTCCGCGTCGCCCGTCAGCGACCACAGGGCCTCGGCGACATGGATCCGGTGCCGGTCCGCGAGGGCGCCGTCCCGCCACAGCCGGCGCACGAGCGGGGCCGCCTCCGCCGCCAGGGAGCCGTACCGGGACAGAGCGGACAGCACCTCCTCCGTCGTGCGGACGTGTGCGGCGTCGCCCAGGACCCCGAGGAGCAGGGGCACCGACTCCTCGTGACCGAGGGCGGCCAGGGCCCGGACGAGGTGGTCCAGGCCGGTGCCCGGTGCGCGGGGGTCCAGCCCGGCGAGCCGGCCGTGCAGGACCGGGGCGAGCGGGGCCGCCGCCTCGGGGCCGAGTGCCTCGATCCACCGGGAGAGGCGCTCGGGTATCTCCACCACTTCCAGGACGTGGGTGAGCGCCGGCACGATCCGGTCGTCGCCCTGCAGGGCCAGCACCTCGAAGGCCATGCCGACGGCCAGCTCCCGGAACGGTGTGCCGGTCTCCGGCGGACGGCTGTCCCAGCTCTCCAGGTAGGCCGCCACCGCCCCGGACACCCGGTGTGCGGCGGGTGCCAGGTACCGCAGCTCGGACAGCACCTCCTTCTGCAGGCGCAGGTCGTCGTCGGCGAGCAGCCGGGCCAGCGCCAGCAGCGGCTCGTCGTCGGGGGCCCGCCAACCGGTGAGCAGCCGCCCCGCCACGCCGACGGCCTGTCTGCGCTGACGGCGGCTCGGGCTGCCCAACTGGCCCACCAGCAGCGGGAAGCGCACGTCGACACGGTCGCCCAGCGCCGTGTGCAGCTCGTCGACCAGCTCCGCCGTGCCGTCGAGGCCGAGGCTGCGGCGGTGCTCCTCCTCCAGCTCGCGCACATGGGAGATGAGGGTGTCGGTGTGCGGCCGTTCCGGCGCGGCCGGCGGCGGGCCCAGTCCGTCCGTCTCCCGGGCCAGCCGCAACACGTCCAGCGCGATGCCGGCCGCGTCCGGCGGGAGTGCGCCGGGCGCGCAGCGCGCCAGCCGGGCCAGGGCCGTCATCCGCAGCTGCGGATCGGGGGTCCCGGACACCAGGTCCCGCAGCACCCGCGCCGCCTCGGCACCCGGGCCGCCCGGATGCCGCAGGGCCAGGGTGCCCAGGGCGCGCGCCAGCGCTCTCGCGGCACCGGGGTCGGTCTCGGCCGGCACGCGGTCGCACAGGGCGCCGAACACCAGCGCCGGATCCGGGTGCAGCCGGGCGAGCGCACCCGGTGCGGCGGCGCGCACCCCCGGATCCGGGTCGTCGAGCAGCCCGAGGAAGGTTCCGGCGCGCTCGCGGACCATGTCGCGCGCCACGAAGAAGTGTCTCTGCCACTCCTCGTGCCGGTCCTCGTCGAACTCCCCGGCGAACGCGTCCCCGTCGGGGCCGCCGTCATCCCCCTCGTCGCCCACGGGCCCCTCGTCCTCCTCCGAGGCGTGCGCGATGCTGCACAGCAGGCCGATCACCGCGCCCCGGTCGCCGGCCGACGGATGCGCGATCAGCTCGAACAGGAAGGGGACGCACGCCACCGTGCTGTCGTAGACGTCCCCCTGGTGGTGCACGGCTCCGTACATGCCGTCCAGCGCGATCTCCCGGCGCTCCGGATCGTCCGACGCCAGCCCCCACAGCAACTCCGGCACATCGGTCGCCGACTTCGTGTACGCGTGTCCCATCGACGCCCAGTCGACGTCGTCGATCCCCCTGAACACCCTGCCTCCCCGTGGTCCGTGGCGCCCGTCCCGCCACTGGTCACAGAATGCAGCACGGCACTGACAACGGGCCGGGCCTGTGGACAACCACCCGGTGGACAAGCGGATATCCGGACAACGCCGGATATCCGGGTCGAGGGAGACGGGTGCAGGGGCACGGGGTCCTCGGCGAGCGGCCGGTGAGCCCGGCCGAACGCGTCGGCCGAACGGTGCACGAGGTGCCGGTCGCGGTGGCCGCGCGGCAGTCGCGCGGCAGTCGCGCGCAGGGCGCGAGCCGCGTCTCGGGCCGCTCAGCCCGCAGGGGCCCCTCCCGAGTCCGTGCGGCGGTCCTCACCGCGCGACACGGCGTGGCGCAAGCCTTTTTCCGGGCCGTACGGCCGTGCGGCGGCGCGGTTATCCTGATCGCCAGCCGCCGATGAGGAGTCCCGAAGTGACCGAGGCAGTGTCGCGTCCCACGCTGGAGGCCGTGGCCGCGCGGGCCGGGGTGTCCCGGGCCACCGTGTCACGGGTCGTCAACGGCGGGGACGGCGTGAGGGAGCCGTTGGCCGAACGGGTCCGGCAGGCGGTCGAGGAGCTCGGCTACGTGCCGAACCAGGCCGCGCGCAGCCTGGTCACCAAGCGGCACGACGCCGTCGCCGTCGTCATCGCCGAACCCGAGGCGCGAGTCTTCGCCGACCCCTTCTTCGCCCTGCAACTGCGCGGCATCAGCAAGGAGCTGACGGCCCACGACAACCAGCTCGTGCTGCTGCTCACCGAGGGCCGCGCCGACCACGCCCGCGTGGCCCGCTACCTCGCCGGTGGCCATGTCGACGGCGCGCTCGTCTTCTCCCTCCACCTCGACGACCCGCTGCCCGGTCTGATCCGGAAGGCGGGTGTGCCCACCGTGTTCGGCGGCCGTCCCGACTGGAGCGACGGCGGCCCCGGGCCGGTGTACGTCGACAGCGACAACCGGGGCGGTGCCCGCGAGGCCGTGCGTCACCTGGTGGGTCTCGGCCGGACCCGGATCGCGCACATCACCGGGGTGCTGGACCAGACCTCGGCGGTGGACCGGCTCGACGGCTACCGGGACGTCATGGGCGACGCCGACCCCCGGCTCGTGGTGGAGAGCGACTTCACCCCGGGCGGCGGCGAACGCGCCATGCGCGAACTGCTCGACCGCTGCCCGGACGTGGACGCGGTGTTCGCCGCGAACGACCTGACCGCGCTCGGCGCCCTGCGGGTGCTGCGCGAGCACGGCCGTCGGGTACCGGACGACGTGGCCGTGATCGGCTTCGACGACGTGCTGCCCGTCGCCGAGCAGGCCGAGCCGCCGCTGACCACGGTCCGTCAGGACATAGAGGAGATGGGCCGGCTGATGGCCCGCCTGCTGCTGCGCGGCCGCGCCGGCGAGACGCCCGGCGCTGCGCTGGCGCAGGCGTCCGGCGCGGCTCCCGCGGAGGCGTCCGGCGCGGGCGTCGTGCTGCCGACCACGCTGATACGGCGGGCGTCCGCCTGACGAGGCGGGCGGCCTGCGGCGCACGGGCGCGCGGCGCCCCGGCTTCGCACCGCCTCGGCTGTACGGGCTCGCGGCCTAGCGGTGTCTCGGCCTCTCGTCCGCTCGGCGCCTCGGCCTCTCGCCGGCTCAGCCCTGCGGGGTCTCGCTCCTGATCACCGCGAAGCGGACGCCGCAGGGGTCGGCGAGCCTGGCCATGCGGCCCACGCCCGGCACGGTCGTCGCCGGCACGCGCACCGTGCCGCCCAGCCGCTGCGCCTGCTCGACGACGGCGTCGGTGTCCTCGACCGCGAAGTACGGCAGCCAGCAGGGCCCCGCCGCCGCTTCCGTCGGGTCGTCGGCCAGCGGGACCATCCCGCCGAACATCGCGTCCTCACCGGCGCCGCTCGGGTTGACACAGGTGTACGTGCCGCCCGGGAACGGCACGCCCGAGGTCTCCAGGCCCAGGACGCGGTGGTAGAAGGCCGCGGCCGCCGCGATGTCCGCTGTGTACAGCTCGACCCAGCACAGCGCGCCCGGTTCGTCCGCCGCGTCCACGCCCCTGGTCCGCCCCGGCTGCCAGATGCCGAACCGCACGCCCGCCTGGTCGGCGAGGACCGCCATGTGCCCCTGGCCCATCACGTCGAGCGGCGGGAACAGCACCCGGCCGTGCGCCTGTTCGGCGGCCGTCGCGGTGGCCCGCGCGTCCTGGCTCTGGAAGTACACCGTCCAGGCCGGGGGTCCCTGGTCCGGGCCGGCCTGCATGCCGCCGGCGACCGTGCGGCCGTCCAGCCGGAAGAAGCCGTAGCCCCCTGCGTCCGGACCCGCCGACTCGAACCGCCAGCCGAAGAGACCGCCGTAGAAGGCGAGAGCGCCGTCGAGGTCGGGGGTGGTGACGTCGAGCCAGTTGGGCGCGCCGTCGACGAAACGGGTGGTGAGCATCATCGCCCTCCTTGAAAGGGGGCCCGGGAGCCGGGTCCGGTCCGCTGCACCGTCGAGTCTGGCACCGCCCACCGACAACCGCGTGGCAGGTGCCCCCGCGCGCCGCGTTCACCCGGTCATGGTCCGGGTCTCGGCCGGACCTGGTCGCGCGCCCACCCGGACCCGTCCCGGGACGCACGGCCTCGCCCTCGTGCCCCGCCCCCGGGAGGACCCGCGCCCGCGCCCCGGGCGGCGCACCCCGCACGCCGGGCCGCCATGCCCCCGTCCGCGATTTCCCGCCGGTTCCCGGTCGTTCTCCCGCGCGCCGCCGTGCTCCGCCCGGCTCGGGGGGAGCATGATCGGGTCGGCCGGGGGCTCGGGACGTGCCGTTGATCCGGCGTTGATCGAACGTTTTTCCGCGCGCGGCACGATCCTTGCCATGCAGCTCGAAACCATCACCCCGGCCGACCTCGCCTGGCAGACGCAGGCCCTGTGCGCGCAGACCGGGGCCGACTTCTTCTTTCCCGAGCCCGGCAGCTCGGTGCGCGAGGCGAAGCGCATCTGCGGCATGTGCGAGATGCGCTCGGCCTGCCTCGACTACGCGCTCGACAACGACGAACGCTTCGGCGTCTGGGGCGGCCTCTCCGAGAAGGAACGGCTCGCCCTGCGCCGCACCTCGCCCTGACCCGCCCCGCTCACCACCGCGGGGCCGGGCCGGCTGCCGGGGTCAGCGCTGGCCGCGGGCGGCCAGCCGGGCCTTGCGGGCGGCCAGCCGCTCGTCGAACTTGAGGGCCTCCGCGTCCAGGCCGCCCATGAACAGCCCCAGCTCCTCCTGCGCCTGACGGCCCTCCGGGCCCAGGCCGTCGATCTCCATGATCTTCAGGAAGCGCAGCACGGGCTGCAGGACGTCGTCGTGGTGGATGCGCAGGTTGTAGACCTCGCCGATCGCCATCTGCGCGGCGGCCCGCTCGAAGCCGGGGATGCCGTGGCCGGGCATGCGGAAGTCGACGACGACGTCACGGACCGCCTGCATGGTCAGGTCGGGGGCGAGCTCGAAGGCGGCCTTCAGCAGGTTGCGGTAGAAGACCATGTGCAGGTTCTCGTCGGTCGCGATGCGCGCCAGCATCCGGTCGCAGACCGGGTCGCCGGACTGGTGACCGGTGTTGCGGTGCGAGATGCGGGTGGCCAGCTCCTGGAAGGCGACGTAGGCGACCGAGTGCAGCATCGAGTGCCGGTTGTCGGACTCGAAGCCCTCGCTCATGTGGGACATGCGGAACTGCTCCAGCTTGTCCGGGTCCACCGCGCGCGAGGTGAGCAGGTAGTCGCGCATCACGATGCCGTGCCGGCCCTCCTCGGCCGTCCAGCGGTGCACCCAGGTGCCCCAGGCGCCGTCGCGGCCGAACAGCGAGGCGATCTCGTGGTGGTAGCTGGGCAGGTTGTCCTCGGTCAGCAGGTTGACCACCAGGGCGATCCGGCCGATCTCCGTGACCTTGGAGTGCTCCTTCTCCCACGCCTGCCCGTCCTCGAACAGACCCGGGAAGTTGCGGCCGTCGCTCCAGGGCACGTACTCGTGCGGCATCCAGTCCTTGGCGACCTTCAGATGCCGGTTCAGCTCGGTCTCGACCACTTCCTCCAGTGCGTACAGCAGCTTCGCGTCGGTCCAGACGGACGGGCCGCCGAGGTGAGGGGAGGTGATCGTCACAGGAACTCCAGGGGGACGCCGTACGGAGGGGAGAAAAGGAGAGGAGGGAGAAAGCGGAACGAGCGAAAAGGGGGACGGTCCGGCGAGCGGTGCCGGGAAACCTACGAGATCGTAGGCTACGAAGCCGTAGGTTACGAAGCCGTAGGTTAAGGCCGTCGTAAAGATCGCTGATCAGCGGCCCCGGTCATGACGTCCCGGCGCGCGCGGAACAGCCCCGAGACGCGCAGGTCCCGGGGCTGCCCGGGGAGGGGAGCACCCGGTCAGGCGTACAGCTCCCGCATCCTTACCGAGAGGCACGTCACACACCCTTCGAGCTTCTCGAACTCGCCGATGTCCACCGTGACGACCTCCAGGCCCAGATCGGTCAGCAGCTCCGCCGTCCGCGGGGCGCTCGCCGCCATGAGTACCCGGTGGCCGCCGAGCAGCACCACGTGCGCGCCGGACTCCTCGGGCACCGACAGGAACCGGGGGAACAGCGACGGCCGGTCGACGAGCGGGATGTGCCCGACCACCGTCCCGTCCGGCAGCGCGGTGACCGCCGACTTCAGGTGCAGCACCTTGCTCACCGGTACGGCCACCACCCGTGCGCCGAGCGGCTCGAAGGCGGCCCGCACCTGCTGCACGCCCGCCGCGTTGGTGCGCCCGCCCCGGCCGACGTAGACGGTGTCGCCGACCTTCAGCACGTCACCGCCGTCCAGAGTGCCGGGCTCCCACACCCAGTTCACCGAGCAGCCGAGCCGGGCCACCGCCTCCTCGACGCCGGCGGTCTCCGCGCGCCGGGACTCGGCGCCGGGCCGGGTGATGAGCGCCACGTTCCGGTACATCACGACGGTGTCCTCGACGAACACCGAGTCGGGGCAGTCGTCCTCCGGGTCGACCTCGATCGTCTCCCAGCCGTGCGCGCCGAGCGCCTCGACGTAGGCCTCCCACTGCTCGACGGCGAGGTCGGGGTCGACCTTCTCCCGTTCGATGTGCGTCACCAGGCCCTCGGCGAGGCGCGGGCCGGGACGGCGGACGAGGGCCTTCTTGCTGGGCACGAGGGACCTTTCGGATCGGCGGTGCGGTCCGGCGCCGGCCGAGCGGCGCCGGACCGCCATCATGCAGCGCGCCCCGGCCGGGACAAAACCCCCGTGGTCGGGCTGTGCCCCACCCGCAACACCCCCGCCGCCGCGGCTAGGCCGTGTCCGCGAGCGCGTCGGGCGTGGTCTCCCTGAGTTCTCCCTCCTCCATCAGCAGCCACCGGGTGATGCCGATGGACTCCAGGAACGGCAGGTCGTGGCTGGCGACGAGCAGGGCGCCCTCGTACGACTCCAGGGCCGTGGTCAGCTGCCGGACGCTGGCCATGTCGAGGTTGTTGGTCGGTTCGTCCAGCAGGAGCAGCTGGGGTGCGGGCTCGGCGAGCATCAGGGCGGCCAAGGCCGCCCGGAAGCGCTCGCCGCCGGAGAGCGTCCCGGCCGGCTGGTCGGCCCGCGCGCCCCGGAACAGGAAGCGCGCGAGGCGCGCCCTGATCCGGTTGTTGGTCGCGCCGGGCGCGAACCGGGCCACGTTCTCGGCGACGGTCAGCTCGTCGTCGAGCACGTCCAGGCGCTGCGGCAGGAACCGCGACGGCACGTGCGTCAGCGCCTCGCCGGACACCGGTGCCAGCTCCCCGGCGACGGTCCTCAGCAGGGTCGTCTTGCCGGAGCCGTTGCGTCCGACGAGCGCGATCCGCTCCGGGCCGCGCAGGTCGAGAATGCCCTCGACGCGCGCCCCGTAGGCCATCCGCAGCTTCTCCAGCGTGAGCACCTGCCGGCCGGGCGGTACGGCCGTATACGGCAGGTCGACGCGGATCTCGTCGTCGTCCCGTACGGCGTCCGCCGCCTCGTCCAGCCGGTCCCTGGCCTCGGAGAGCCGCTCCTCGTGCATGATGCGGTGCTTGCCCGCGGACTCCTGGGCGGCGCGCTTGCGCGCCCCCATGACGATCTTGGGCTCGCGTTTCTGCTCGTACATCTTCTGCCCGTACCGCTTGCGGCGGGCCAGTTTGACGTGGGCGTCGGCGAGTTCGCGCTTCTGCTTGCGCACGTCCGCCTCGGCGACCCGCAGCGTCCGTTCGGCCGCCTCCTGTTCCACGGCGAGCGCCTCCTCGTAGGCCGAGAAGTTGCCGCCGTACCAGGTGACCTCGCCGGAGCGGAGCTCGGCGATCTGGTCCACCAGGTCCAGGAGTTCACGGTCGTGGCTGACCACGACGAGCACGCCGGACCAGGAGGCGACGGCCGCGTACAGGCGCCGGCGCGCGTACAGGTCGAGGTTGTTGGTGGGCTCGTCCAGCAGCAGGACGTCGGGCCGGCGCAGCAGCAGCGCCGCCAGGCGCAGCAGCACCGACTCGCCGCCGGAGACCTCGCCGACGGTGCGGTCCAGGCCGATGTGGGCGAGGCCGAGTTCGCCGAGGGTGACCAGGGCGCGCTCCTCGACGTCCCAGTCGTCGCCGATGGTCTCGAAGTGCTCCTCGGACGCGTCGCCCGCCTCGATGGCGTGCAGCGCGGCCCGCCGGGCGGCGATGCCGAGGGCGTCCTCGACGCGGAGCGTGGTGTCGAGGGTGACGTTCTGCGGCAGGTACCCGATCTCACCGGTCACCCTGACGGTGCCGTCGGCGGGCGTGAGTTCGCCCGCGATCAGCTTCAACAGGGTGGATTTCCCGGACCCGTTGACGCCGACGAGTCCCGTACGGCCGGGACCGAAGGCGATGTCGAGGCCGTCGAGGACGGGGGTGCCGTCGGGCCAGGCGAAGGAGAGGGAGGTGCAGGTGAGGGAAGATGACATACGGGCCTCGCGGTTGCTGGGTGCGGTCTGGCGAACGCGTGTCGAGACACCGCGAGACGGAACCGAAGGGCCTGGGGCACAAGAGGGGCCGGAAGGGCCGCAGGGGCCGAGAGAGAAGGGCCTGTGCCGAAGGACTGCTCGGACGCCGAGGTCGAACGCCACGCACACCTCACCGGTGTGAACGCGGTGTCTCGGGACCTCAGACGAGCAACGTCCTTCTCCAATCGGCGACAACAGGACCTTGTACAAGGTACGAGCGTCGCGATGAGGGTGTCAACGCGATTGAAGGGCGGACCGGAGGTCGGTAGGGGGGCGCGCGTCAGCAGGCGTCCCGCATCAGTTCGGCCAGGTCGTGGTCGAGGTCCAGGTGGAGGTGTTCGAGCCCGACGGGCACGAGGCCGCCGGTCGCCTCCAGGAAGCGGCGTATCTCGCCGGAGCGCACGTGCACGATCGCGGTGCCCTCGGGCGCGTGGAACTCCAGCACGGTGCGGTCGTAGCCGTACGGGCGCACGCGCACGTCGCCGTGGCCCTCGGGTCCCCGCAGGCCGTCCGTCAGCAGCTCGCGGGAGAAGGTCCAGCAGACCTCGACGCCCTCCAGGGTGGCCGGGGCCGGGAAGGTCATGCGCACGGCGAACGGGTCGCGCCGGTCGTAGGACAGGGTCGCGGGGATGGTCGGCATGCGCGGGGCGGCGGCGACGAGGCGTGCCTCTACGGACTGCTCGATGGTGGACAACGCCTTGCTCCCTCGTGACGGCTGGACGTTCTTTTCCGGGTGTGAGACCTGGTACTGGAAGAGACGACGGATCCGGCCGATCCGTGCACAGGGGGAACGAGTGACCTCGGTCACCGCGTTTCATGCACGCCGGGTACGGCCCGGGCGGGCACGCGCGCGGAGGTGCTCTGGACGGCGGGTGGCCGGTGGACTAGCTTCGCCCGCCATGAGGCGCTTGGGGAGCACGCGACGCGGGGGACGTTCGGGCCGGCTGGTGGCGGCGGGGGTGGCGTGCGCGGCGGCGCTGGCCGCGGTGGCCGTGCCGGCCGCGGCGGCGGGGCCGCTCGGGCACCGCGGCGTGCACTGGGCGGCCAAGGACAGCGGCGCCCCGCAGGTGCGCTTCCGCGGCCTGTCCGCCGTGGACCGCGACACCGCCTGGCTGGCCGGCACCCAGGGCACCGTGCTGCGCACCACCGACGGCGGCACGAGCTGGCGGAACGTCTCTCCGCCCGGTGCGGGCGGCCTGCAGTTCCGGGACGTCGAGGCGTTCGACGCGCGGCGCGCGGTGGTGCTGGCCATCGGCGAGGGCGAGGACTCCCGCGTGTACCGGACCGACGACGGCGGCGCGACCTGGACCGAGTCCTTCCGCAACCCCGACCCGAAGGCCTTCTACGACTGCATGGCCTTCTTCGACCGCCGGCACGGCCTGGCCATGAGCGACCCGGTGGACGGCAGGTTCCGCATCCTGTCCACCCGGGACGGCGGCCGCTCCTGGCGGGTGCTGCCCGCCGCGGGCATGCCCGCCGCCCTCGACGGCGAGGCCGGCTTCGCGGCGAGCGGCCAGTGCCTGGTCACCTCCGGGCCGAAGGACGTGTGGCTGGCGACCGGGGGCGGCGCGCACGCGCGCGTGCTGCACTCCGCCGACCGCGGCCTGAACTGGACGGCCGCCGAGACCCCCGTCCCGGCGGGCGATCCGGCCAAGGGCGTCTTCGCGCTGGCCTTCCGCGACCGCACCCACGGCCTCGCGGTCGGCGGCGACTACCGCCCGGACCAGTCCTCGCCGCGGGCGGCCGCGGTCACCGCCGACGGCGGCCGCACCTGGCGCCCGGCCGCGAGCCCGCCGCCCGCCTACCGCTCCGGTGCCGCCTGGCTCCCGCACAGCCGCGGCGCCGCGCTCGCCGTGGGGCCCGGCGGCACCGACCTGACCACCGACGGCGGCCGGACCTGGCGGACCGTCGACACCGGCTCGTACGACACCGTCGACTGCGCCCCGGACCTGAGCTGCTGGGCGTCCGGCGAGCAGGGGCGGGTGGCCCGGCTGGAACGCTGACGTAACGGCGCGCGACCCGGGTACTCGACCCCTGCCGCGGAGGAATCCGGTCACGACCGGACTCCCGCCGCGAGGGGACGAGACGAGAGGAGCGATCATGCCAGCCGGTTCCAGCCCGAAGCGCGAACGCCAGTACGAGCACATCAAGAAGAGCGCACAGGACCGGGGCGAGAGCACCGGTCGTGCCGAGGAGATCGCCGCGCGGACCGTCAACAAGGAACGCGCCCGCGCGGGCGAGTCCAAGACCGCCAGCCGCAGCTCCACCGAGGACATGTCCTCCGGCAAGCGCGGCGGCCAGCGGTCCGGCAACCGGACCGGGCCCCAGGGCCCGACCCGCGACCAGCTCTACAACGAGGCCAGGCAGCGCGGCATCGAGGGCAGGTCGCACATGAACAAGGACGAGCTGCGGCGCGCGCTGGACTCGAAGAAGAGCTGACGACGTCCCGGGGGCGGCCGACGCCCCCGGGGGTCAGCCCAGCGTCTGCCGGTGGGGTGCCAGCTCGGGGGCGGTCTTCGTGGCGATGAACTCCGTGACGCGGTACGCGCACACCCCGGCGACGACGAACGGGTCGCCCGCCACGACCTCCTCGATCCGGGCACGGTCCTCCGCGACGGCCAGGATCACCCCGCCGTCGCGGGGGTTCTTGCGTCCGGAGGCCAGGAAGAAGCCCTTCTCGTACTGCTGGTCGAGCCAGGCGGAATGCGCCGGCAGGACGGCGTCCACGGCGTCGAGCGGTGCGGTGTAGGACAGCTCCAGTACGAACATGATCGCGACCCTACCCCGGGGCCCGGCCGGGCGTCGGCGGACCGTACAGTCCTGTCCATCATGACGACCGTAGGCGTACCCGAGGGCTGGCCCGCCACCGAGGAAGAGGCGCGGGCCGTACAGGACGAACTGCGCGGACGGGTGGTGCTCGACGAGCCGGGTCCGCCGCCCGGTACGGGCACGGTCACCGGGGTCGACGTCGCCTACGACGACGACCTCGACCTCGTCGCCGCGGCGGCCGTGGTGCTGGACGCCGCCACCCGCGAGGTCGTCGCCGAGACGACGGCCGTCGGCCGGATCTCCTTCCCCTACGTCCCCGGGCTGCTCGCCTTCCGTGAGATCCCGACCGTGCGCGCCGCCCTGGACGCGCTGGAGCGCGAGCCGGGGCTGGTCGTGTGCGACGGCTACGGCCTCGCCCACCCGCGCCGCTTCGGCCTCGCCAGCCACCTCGGCGTCCTCACCGGCCTGCCCACCATGGGCGTCGCCAAGAACCCCTTCACCTTCACCCACGCCGACCCCGCCCCCGCGCGGGGTTCCTGGGCCGCCCTCCTGGCCGGCACTGAGGAGGTCGGCCGCGCCCTGCGCACCCGGGACGGCGTCAAGCCGGTCTACGTCTCCGTCGGCCACCGCGTCGGCCTGGACAACGCCGTGGCCCACACCCTCGCCCTGACGCCCGCCTACCGCCTCCCGGAGACCACCCGCAGGGCGGACGCCCTGTGCCGGCGGGCCCTGAAGGAGGCGGCCCGGGCCCGCAGCCCGCTCGCCGGGCGGGCGGCCGCCGACCCGGACCGTGACTGGGGCCGCAGCGTGTACGAGGGCCGGCGCGACCCGGTCGCCTGGGCCGGGCGGGTGCTCGCCGCGGCGGCCGGGCCGGGCCCCCGGCCGCCGGAGATCGAGGCCGCCCTGGAACTGGCCGCCGACCCCCTGCGGTGGAGCCGGGGGCGTGAGGTCTTCGAGCTCGTCCGCCGCGGCTCGCCGCTGCCCGAGGAGCGGGCCCCGCGGACACGGCTGCTGCTGTTCCGCCTCGCGGAACTCGTCGCCAAGGTCGCTCACAACACCGCGGGCCCCGCACCGTTCTTCGACCACCACGCAGGCTGGGCCATCGGCCCCCTCGCCCACCGCCTCGCGCTCCTCACCGACGACGGCCCCACCCGCGACCGGATCGCGAACGCCGTGGGGGAGTGGCCACCGCCGGCCTGAGCACCCGGCCGCCGGCCCGCCTGAGCACCCGGCCGCCGGCCCGCCTGAGTACCCGGTTTGAGTATCCCGACGGATGTGCGCGCCCGGGGGCCGTCGGCAGGCTGGGCCGCATGACGACGCACCGTGCAGCCAAGCCCCTCGCCGACCCGGACCGGCCCGTCGAGCGGGTCGTGAACGCCGCTCTCGCGCTGGCCGCCCTCGCCGGGTTCGGCTGGATATGCGCGGTGATCTACACCCTGGTGCGGTGGCCCCTGTAGGGGCGGTTTCCGCAGCGGTCAGCGGGTCGCCGCCACCCGGAAGGTGATGCCCGCCGCGCGCAGCCGCTCGGTGAGCGCGTCGCCCATGGCGACGGCTGTCGTGACCTGGCCCGCGGTCGGCGGCAGCGCGTCGAGGGCCAGGGCGAGGGCCGCCTCGGCGAACATCTTCGCCGTCTCGTCGTAGCCCGGGTCGCCGCCCGCGACCTCGGTGAAGACGCGCCGCCCGCCCCCCTCGCCCACGAAGCGCACCCGGAACCAGCTCTCCGCCCGCTTCTTCGCGTCCGGTCCGTCACCGGGCCTGAGCCGGCCGGACAGCCACCGCCGCACCGGCGGCAGCTGCGCGGCCACCGCGACCGCGCCCACGGCGGCGGCGCCCCCCGCGGCGACCGGCAGGTGCCGGACCGCCGCGTAGTGCCGGTAGCGGAAGTCGGGGCCGTAGCGCTCCAGTGCCCTCGCGGAGCGGCTCACGATCTGCGGGTCGATGGTCGGCAGCGGCAGCGCCCAGGCGCCGACCTCCGGGGCGAACCGCGGCGCGCCCGCGGGCGCCGTCACCCGGCGCGCCGGCAGGCGCGGTTCGTGCCGGCGGCGTTCGCGGGCCGCCGCCACGAGCTGCCGGCCGCGCGCGAACTGGTTGAGCGCCGAGGCGAGCGTGCCCCCGGAGAAGGCCGCGTCGGCGGTCACGAACCCGTCCACGGTCAGCGGCACGCCCTCCGGCAGCTGCCGGACCGTGAAGTACACGCCCAGGTCGTGCGGCACGGAGTCGAAGCCGCAGGCGTGCACCAGGCGGGCGCCGGTCTCCCGCGCGCGTGCGTCGTGCCGGACGTACATCCGGTCCACGAACTCCGGCTCACCGGTCAGGTCGAGGTAGTCGGCCCCGGTGTCCGCGCAGGCGGCGACGAGGTCCTCGCCGTAGCTGACGTAGGGCCCCACGGTCGTGGCCACCACGCGCGCGTGCTCGGCGAGCCGGCGCAGCGAGGCCGGGTCGCCGACGTCGGCCCGCAGTACCCCGACGCCGGAGCCGCCGGGCAGCCGTTCGCGCAGCCGCCGCAGCTTCATCTCGTCCCGGCCCGCGAGCGCCCAGCGCAGGCCCTCGGGCGCGTGGGCGGCGAGGTACTCCGCCGTGAGCGCGCCGACGAAGCCGGTGGCCCCGAAGAGCACGATGTCGTAGGGACGGTCCGTCCGGTTCAGCCTGCTCATGACACCCCTTCGCCCGCAGCCCGCGCCGCTGTCGGTGGCTGAGGCTAGCGTGAGGAGTGCGGACCCGCGGACGCGGCCTCGGCGGTCCGGGCCGGGCACTTGGCTAAGCGCTTGCTCGTTCAGGTCTTGTGCCGGGTGGAACGTGTTCTTAGCATCACTGGTGTTACAGCATCGGTGTCACACGCGCTTGGGGGCAGGACGGGATGACGACGGCAGGGACGCCGGCGACGCCGGGGCACGGTCCGCTCTCCGGCGTGCGCGTGGTCGAGCTGGCCGGCATCGGGCCCGGCCCGTTCGCCGGCATGCTCCTCGCCGACCTCGGCGCCGACGTGGTCCGGGTGGACCGCCCCGGCGGCCCGGGCCTCGGCATCGACCCCGCGTACGACGTGACCAACCGCAGCAAGCGTTCGGTGATCGTCGACCTCAAGGCGCCCGGCGGCCCCGCGCGCGTGCTGGACCTGGCCGCCCGCGCCGACGTCCTCGTCGAGGGCTACCGGCCCGGAGTCGCCGAGCGGCTCGGGGTCGGGCCCGCGGACTGCCACGCCCGCAACCCCCGTCTGGTCTACGGCCGGATGACCGGCTGGGGCCAGGACGGCCCGCTCGCCGACCGCGCCGGGCACGACGTGGCCTACATCGCCCTCACCGGAACCCTCGGCATGATCGGCCGCCCCGGCGAGCCCCCGGCCGTCCCCGCCAACCTGCTCGGCGACTACGCGGGCGGCGCCCTCTACCTCGTCGTCGGCGTCCTGGCCGCCCTGCACCACGCGCGCGCCACCGGCACCGGCCAGGTCGTCGACGCGGCCATCGTGGACGGCACGGCCCACCTGTCCGCGATGATCCACGGCATGCTGGCCGCCGGCGGCTGGCAGGACCGGCGCGGCGCCAACCTGCTGGACGGCGGCTGCCCGTACTACGGCACCTACGAGACCGCCGACGGCGGCCACATGGCGGTCGGCGCCCTGGAGGCCGGGTTCTACGAGGAGTTCCTGCGCCTGCTCGGCCTGGACGACCTGGCCCCGGCCCGCGGGGACCTGACCCGCTGGGACGAACTGCGCGAGCGGGTCGCCGCCCGGTTCAGGTCCCGCACCCGCGCGGAGTGGACGGCCGTCTTCGAGGGCTCCGACGCCTGCGTGGCGCCCGTCCTCTCGCTGCGCGAGGCCCCGCACCACCCGCACCTGGCCGCCCGCGGCACCTTCACCGGCCACGCCGGTATCACCCAGCCGGCGCCCGCCCCGCGCTTCTCCGCCACCCCGACCCAGGTCCGCAGCGGCCCGGCCCTGCCCGGCGCCGGCGCGGACACGGTGGCGCGGGACTGGGGGATACCCGGCCTCGCACCGGACCCCGTGGCGGACCTCGCACCCGACGAGCCGGCCACCGAGGGCGCCTGACCCGGCCCCCGACCACCCGGCCCCGGCGCCCCGGTCCCGACCTCCCTGCTCCGGCCACCCGGCCCCGACGCCCCCAGCCCTCCCACAGCCCTCGGCGGCCGACCCCGCTCGGCCCACCCTCCCGAAAGGCACACCAGTGAGCACCGAAGCGTACGTGTACGACGCGATCCGCACCCCGCGCGGCCGCGGCAAGGCGAACGGCGCCCTGCACGGCACGAAGCCCATCGACCTGGTCGTCGGCCTCATCCACGAGATCCGCGACCGCTTCCCGGGCCTCGACCCGGCCTCGATCGACGACATCGTGCTGGGCGTCGTCGGCCCGGTCGGCGACCAGGGCTCCGACATCGCCCGGATCGCCGCGATCGCCGCCGGCCTGCCCGACACCGTCGCCGGTGTCCAGGAGAACCGCTTCTGTGCCTCCGGCCTGGAAGCCGTCAACATGGCCGCCATGAAGGTCCGCTCGGGCTGGGAGGACCTGGTGCTGGCCGGCGGTGTGGAGTCCATGTCGCGCGTGCCGATGGCCTCCGACGGCGGCGCCTGGTTCAACGACCCGATGACCAACCTGTCGGTCAACTTCGTCCCGCAGGGCATCGGCGCCGACCTCATCGCCACCATCGAGGGCTTCAGCCGCCGGGACGTCGACGAGTACGCGGCCCTGTCCCAGGAGCGCGCGGCCACCGCCTGGAAGGAGGGCCGCTTCGACCGCTCGGTGGTCCCCGTGAAGGACCGCAGCGGCCTGGTCGTCCTGGACCACGACGAGCACCTGCGCCCGGGCACCACCGCCGACTCCCTCGCGGGGCTCAAGCCGTCCTTCGCCGACATCGGCGAGCTGGGCGGCTTCGACGCCGTCGCGCTGCAGAAGTACCACTGGGTGGAGAAGATCGACCACGTCCACCACGCGGGCAACTCCTCCGGCATCGTCGACGGCGCCTCGCTCGTCGCGATCGGCTCCAAGGAGGCCGGCGAGCGCGGCGGCCTCACCCCACGCGCGCGGATCGTCGCCGCCGCCGTCTCCGGCTCCGAGCCGACCATCATGCTCACCGGTCCCGCCCCCGCCGCCCGCAAGGCCCTCGCCAAGGCCGGCCTGACCATCGACGACATCGACCTGGTCGAGATCAACGAGGCGTTCGCCGCGGTCGTGCTGCGCTTCGCCAAGGACATGGGCCTGTCCCTGGACAAGGTCAACGTCAACGGCGGTGCCATCGCGCTCGGCCACCCGCTCGGCGCGACCGGTGCGATGATCCTCGGCTCGCTCATCGACGAGCTGGAGCGCCAGGACAAGCGCTACGGCCTCGCCACCCTCTGCGTCGGCGGCGGCATGGGCATCGCCACCGTCGTCGAGCGCATCTGACCTCCCAGCGGACCCCCGAGACCTCAACGGAGACGACTGTCATGACCGAGAGCACCACCATCCGCTGGGAACAGGACGACACCGGGGTCATCACCCTCGTCCTGGACGACCCGAACCAGTCCGCGAACACCATGAACCAGGCGTTCCGCGACTCCCTCGCCGCGATCACCGACCGGCTGGAGGCCGAGAAGGACTCGATCCGCGGCATCGTCCTCACCTCGGCCAAGAAGACCTTCTTCGCGGGCGGCGACCTGCGCGACCTGATCCGGGTCACGCCCGAGACCGCCCAGGACCTGTTCGACGGCGGCCTCGCCATCAAGCGGAACCTGCGCCGCATCGAGACCCTCGGCAAGCCCGTCGTCGCCGCGATCAACGGCGCGGCCCTCGGCGGCGGCTTCGAACTGGCCCTCGCCTGCCACCACCGCGTCGCCCTCGACACCTCCGGCACGAAGATCGGCTGCCCCGAGGTCACCCTCGGGCTGCTCCCCGGCGGCGGCGGGGTCGTCCGCACGGTACGGCTGCTGGGCATCGCCGACGCCCTGCTCAAGGTGCTCCTCCAGGGCCAGCAGTACAACGCCCGCCGCGCCCGGGACAACGGCCTCGTCCACGAGGTCGCCGGCACCCCCGAGGAACTGATCGCCAAGGCCCGCGCCTTCATCGACGCCAACCCCGAGTCCCAGCAGCCCTGGGACAGGCCCGGCTACCGGATCCCGGGCGGCACCCCGGCCAACCCCAAGTTCGCCGCCAACCTGCCCGCCTTCCCGGCCACCCTGCGCAAGCAGACGGGCGGCGCGCCCTACCCGGCGCCGCGCAGCATCCTGGCCGCCGCCGTCGAGGGCTCCCAGGTCGACTTCGAGACCGCCCAGGTCATCGAGGCCCGCTACTTCGTCGAGCTGGCCGCCGGGCAGACCTCGAAGAACATGATCCAGGCGTTCTTCTTCGACCTCCAGGCCGTCAACTCCGGCGCCAACCGTCCCCAGGGCGTCGAGCCCCGCACGGTCCGCAGGGTCGCCGTCCTCGGCGCGGGCATGATGGGCGCCGGCATCGCCTACTCGTGCGCCCGCGCGGGCATCGAGGTCGTCCTCAAGGACGTCTCCCTGGAGGCGGCCCTCAAGGGCAAGGGCTACTCCGAGAAGCTGTGCGCCAAGGCCGTCTCCCGGGGCCGCACCAGCCAGGAGAAGGCCGACGCGCTCCTCGCCCGGATCACCCCGAGCGCCGACGCCGCCGACCTCGCGGGCTGCGACGCGGTGATCGAGGCCGTCTTCGAGGACACCGCGCTCAAGCACAAGGTGTTCCAGGAGATCGAGTCGGTCGTCGCGCCCGACGCGCTGCTGTGCTCCAACACCTCCACGCTGCCCATCACCGCGCTCGCCGAGGGCGTGGAGCGCCAGGCCGACTTCATCGGGCTGCACTTCTTCTCGCCCGTCGACAAGATGCCGCTCGTCGAGATCATCAAGGGCGAGCGGACCGGCGACGAGGCCCTCGCCCGGGCCTTCGACCTGGTCCGGCAGATCAACAAGACGCCGATCGTCGTCAACGACTCGCGCGGCTTCTTCACCTCCCGGGTGATCGGCCACTTCATCAACGAGGGCGTCGCCATGGTCGGCGAGGGCATCGAGCCCGCCTCGGTCGAGCAGGCCGCCGCCCAGGCCGGCTACCCGGCCAAGGTCCTCTCCCTGATGGACGAGCTGACCCTCACCCTCCCGCGCAAGATCCGCAACGAGTCGCGGCGGGCCGTGGAGGAGGCGGGCGGCACCTGGACCGCGCACCCGGCGGAGGCGGTCATCGACCGGCTGGTCGACGAGTTCGGCCGCACCGGCCGCAGCGGCGGCGCCGGCTTCTACGACTACGCCGAGGACGGCGCACGCGGCGGTCTGTGGCCCGGCCTGCGCGAGCACTTCACCAGGCCCGGGCACCGGATCCCGTTCCGCGACATGCAGGAGCGGATGCTCTTCGCCGAGGCGCTCGACACCGTACGCCTGCTGGAGGAGGGCGTGCTGACCTCCGTCGCCGACGCCAACATCGGCTCCATCCTCGGCATCGGCTTCCCCGGCTGGACCGGCGGCGTGCTCCAGTACATCAACGGCTACGAGGGCGGGGCCGCCGGCTTCGTCGCCCGCGCCCGCGAACTGGCCGAGACCTACGGCGAGCGGTTCACGCCGCCCGCGCTGCTGGTCGAGAAGGCGGAGAAGGGGGAGCCGTTCGCCGACTCAGTCCGTCCGTGACCCGGTGAGCCATTCGCCCAGCTCCTCCCGCAGCGACCGCTGGAACGTGGTCAGCAGGGCCTGCACCACCAGCGGCTGCATGTGCGCCGACAGGGACCGCACGTCCTCGTCGGCGCGCTCGGCCACCGCGCCGCGGAAGAGCCGGGACAGCTCGTGGGCCGCGGCGCGCGAGTGCTCGACGAGCACCTTGCGCGCCGCGAGGATGGACTCCTGCGACAGCGGCACGTCGAGGAGTTGGACGCCGAGGCGGAGCAGCCCGGCGTCCACCCGGAACGTGCCGTCGTCCGCGGGGCCCACCACGTTCATCGCCGCGAGGCGTTCCACGTCCTCCTCGCCCAGCGGCCGCCCGGCCCGCCGGTCGAGCTCCTCGCGGGTGACCGTCTCGACGGCCTCCGGCGCCCAGGACGCGACCACCGCCCGGTGGATCGCGAGATCGTCCGCGCCGATGCCGGCCGGCAGCCGCCCCAGGTAGCGCTCGATCGCGGCCAGGGTCATGCCCTGCTGCCGCAGCTCCTCGATGAGGGCCAGCCGGGCCACGTGCCCCGGTCCGTAGCGCCCCACCCGGCGCGGCCCGATCACCGGCGGCGGGAGCAGCCCCTTGCTGCCGTAGAAGCGGACGGTGCGGACCGTGACGCCCGTCCGCGCGGCCAGCTCGTCGATCGTGAGGGTGGGCTCCGCGGCGTCGGTCGTCATGTGCAGCAGTATCGCTGTCCCACCACCGCTGTGACACCCGGAGTGAAGCGTGTGCGGCGTGTGCGGGTCGTGTGAGAAGCGCCGCTGTGTGACTCCGATTACCGCGTGACCTGGGAATTGTCTGAGAAAGTGCTGCCTTGGTCTGTGCCGCGCACACCAGAGGTGGTGCGGGCCGAGCCCTGCACGACCCCCGGGCCCACGAAGTCCGGGCGCATCAGGAAGTGGAACCACCCGTGAGCAACAAAGCCGTGGAACCGGCGCAGACCGCCGCTCATGCCCGGGCGGCCGGATCCCCCGCGGACGCGGGCGACGCCGGTTACAGCAAGGACCTCAAGGCCCGCCACGTCAACATGATCGCCATCGGCGGCGCCATCGGCACCGGACTCCTCCTGGGCGCCGGCGGCCGGCTGCACAACGCGGGCCCCGCGCTCGCCCTGGCGTACCTCGTCTGCGGCGTCTTCGCCTTCTTCGTCGTCCGCGCCCTCGGCGAGCTGGTGCTCTACCGCCCGTCCTCCGGGTCCTTCGTGTCCTACGCCCGTGAGTTCCTGGGCGAGAAGGGCGCCTACGTCGCCGGCTGGATGTACTTCCTGAACTGGTCGACCACCGGCATCGCCGACATCACCGCGATCGCGCTCTACACGCACTACTGGAGCCTGTTCACCTCGATCCCGCAGTGGGTGCTGGCGCTGATCGCCCTCGCGGTGGTGCTCACGGTGAACCTGATCTCGGTGAAGATCTTCGGCGAGATGGAGTTCTGGTTCGCGATCATCAAGGTCGCGACCATCGTCGGCTTCATGCTGATCGGCATCTTCCTGCTCGCCACCCAGCACAAGGTCGGCGGCCACACCCCCGGCACGAGCGTCATCACCGGCAACGGCGGGGTCTTCCCGCACGGTGTGATGCCGGTCGTCCTGGTCATGCAGGGCGTGATCTTCGCCTACGCCGCCCTGGAGCTGGTCGGCGTGGCCGCCGGCGAGACCGCCGAGCCGGAGAAGGTCGTCCCGCGCGCGGTGAACTCGATCATGTGGCGGGTGGGCCTGTTCTACGTCGGCTCGGTCGTGCTGCTCGCGCTGCTGCTGCCCGGTTCGGTCTACTCCGCCGACGAGAGCCCGTTCGTGACGGTGCTGTCCAAGATCGGCGTCCCGGCGGCCGGCGACGTGATGAACCTGGTCGTGCTGACCGCCGCGATGTCCTCGCTGAACTCCGGTCTGTACTCCACCGGCCGCATCCTGCGCTCCATGGCCATGGCCGGTTCCGCGCCGAAGTTCACCGCCCGCATGAACCGCAGCCAGGTCCCCTACGGCGGCATCCTGCTCACCTGCGCGGTCTGTGTGCTCGGCGTCGGCCTGAACTACCTCATGCCCAGCCAGGCCTTCGAGATCGTGCTGAACGTCGCCTCCCTCGGCATCATCAGCACCTGGGTGATCATCATGCTGTGCCACATGCTGTTCGTCCGCCGTGCCCGCGCGGGCCTGGTGACCCGGCCGCACTTCAAGCTGAAGTTCAGCCCGGTCACGGAGATCGCCACGATCGTCTTCCTGCTGGTCTGCCTCGGCATGATGGGGAACGACCCCGAGGTCGGCCGCAAGACCCTGCTCCTCATCCCGGTGCTCGCCGTCATGCTGGTCGCCGGCTGGTTCGCCGTGCGCAAGCGGGTGTCCCAGAACGCCGAGGAGGAGCTGAACCGGATGTCCCCGGACCCGAAGTAGCCGCCCCGGCGGCAGCCCGCCGCCGCACCGCGGCCACTGTCAGTGGCACCGCCTACGGTGGCGTCATGCCGGAGATCACGGAGATCGTGTACGTCCGGGGTGACGCCACCGCCCCGTTCGCCGAGGGACCCAAGGTCATCGCCCATGTCTGCAACGACGTCGGCGGCTGGGGCAGGGGCTTCGTCCTCGCGCTCTCCCGGCGCTGGCCGGAGCCCGAGGCCGCCTACCGCGCCTGGCACCGGGGGCGCGCGGGGAACGACTTCGCTCTGGGCGCCGTCCAGCTCGTCGAGGTCGGCGCGCGTCTGTGGGTCGCGAACATGATCGGACAGCGCGGCGTCCGGACCGGCGGCAAGGGCGTCCCGGTCCGGTACGAGGCGATCGACGCCGGCCTCGGCCGGCTCGCCGGGGAAGCGGTGGAACGGGGCGCGTCCGTGCACATGCCCCGCATAGGCTGCGGTCTGGCGGGCGGCAGCTGGTCCCGCGTCGAACCGCTCGTCAGGGAGCGGCTGGTGGCGCGGGGCGTCGCGGTGACGGTCTACGACCACGGGGAGGCCGCGGGATGACCGCACGGGCAGGGGACCACGACGTACTGGTGCTGGGCGGAGCGGGGGTCGACACGATCGTCCACGTCCCCGAGCTGCCGCTCCCGTACGCCGACAGCTACATGATCGACTCGGGGATCCGCACCCGCGCGGGCCAGACCGGCGACTTCGTCTCGGTGGGCCTGGCCGCGCTCGGCCTGCGCACCCACCATCTCGACCTGCTCGGCGACGACCCCGAAGGCGACCTCGTGCGCGCCCTGCACCGGGAGCGGGGCATCGGCCTGACCGCCCTGCCGCAGCCCGCGGGGACCAAGCGCGCGGTCAACCTCGTCGGCCCGGACGGCCGCCGGCTGTCCCTGTACGACACCAGCCGCTCCCACCCGGGCGACCGCTTCCCGCAGGAGTTGCTGCGGGACCTCGCCCGGGCCGGCCGGCACGTGCACGTGACCATCACCCAGCCCTGCGCCGAGGCCCTGCCCGTGCTGGCCGGGACGGGCGTGCCCCTCTCGACCGACCTGCACGACTGGGACGGCGAGAACCCGTACCACGAGCCGTTCGCGCTCGCCGCGGACGTCGTCTTCCTGTCCGCCGCCGCGCTGGACGACCCCGAGCGGACCATGCGCCGCATCGCCGGGCGCGGCCGGGCCGAGGTGGTCGTCGCCACCGCGGGAGCCGAGGGCGCCCACCTGCTGGCGGACGGCGAGCTGACCCGGATACCCGCCGTGCCGCCGCCCGCGCCGGTGGTCGACTCCAACGGCGCGGGCGACGCCTTCGCCGCCGCGTTCCTCTACGGCCGCCTCACCGGCGAGCCGCCGGCCCGGTGCGCCCGGTTCGGCGCGGTCGCCGGGGCGTACGCCTGCACCGTCCCGGCCACCCGGACGGAGGCGGTGGGCCGGGACGAGCTGCTGGCGGGGGCGGCCCGGTCGGCGGTGTGAGCCGCCCGGGCGTCAGCGGCCGTGCACGTCGTCGGTCGCCGCGATCCGCTTCCACGACCGCGGCTGCGCCACCGGCGTGCCCGCCTTCGCGAGCGAGGCGGCGCGTGCCGCGGAGGCACCCGGCTTGACCGGCTGGAACAGCCAGGTGTCGAACAGCGCGGTCAGCTTCTTGCCGGACACCCGCTCGGCGTACCTGCGGAAGTCGGTCACCGAGGCGTTGCCGTACGCGTGGTCGCGGGGCCAGCCCTTGAGAACGGCGAAGAACGCCTGGTCGCCGACCTTGTCGCGCAGGGCCTGGATGGCGAGCGCGCCCCGGTCGTAGACGGCGATGTCGAACTGGCCGTCCGGGCCCGGGTCGCCGGGCCGCACGGTCCAGAACGCGTCGCCGGCCGGGTGCGAGTCGTACACGTAGTCGGCGAGTTCCTGAGTGGTGCTCTCGCCCTCGTGCTCGGACCACAGCCACTGCGCGTACCGCGCGAAGCCCTCGTTGATCCAGATGTCCTTCCAGCGCTTGAGCGACACGTCGTCGCCGTACCACTGGTGGGCCAGCTCGTGCACGACCACCGAGGTGTTGGAGCCGTTCGCGAACTGCTTCGGGCTGTAGTAGACGCGGGTCTGGGTCTCCAGCGCGTACCCGGTGGTGGTGTTCGGCACGTAGCCGCCCGCGGAGGAGAAGGGGTACGGCCCGAAGTAGCCGCTCAGCCAGTCGACGATCTCCCCGGTGCGCTCGACGCTCGCCCGGGCGGCCCCGTCGTTGTCGCCGAGGTCCTTGCTGTAGGCGTTGATCACCGGTACCCCGCCCTCGGAGGTGCCGGTGGTGATGTCGAACCTGCCCAGCGCGAGGGTGGCCAGATAGGTGGCCTGCGGCTTGTTCTGCCGCCAGCTGTAGCGGGTCCAGCCGAGCTTGGAGACGGTGGACTGCAGGGTGCCGTTGGAGATGGCCTGGGTGCCGTCCGGCACGGCCACCGACACGTCGTAGGTGGCCTTGTCGCTGGGGTGGTCGTTGCTCGGGAACCACCACCAGGCGGACTCGGGCTCGTCGGCGGCCACCGCGCCGTCCGGGGTGCGGTGCCAGGCGGTGAAGCCGTAGGCGCTCTTCGTCGACGGCACCCCGCGGTAGCGGACGACGACGGTGGCCGTGGTCCCCTCGGCCAGCGGCGTCTTCGGGGTGACGACCAGTTCGTGCTGCTGGGAGTGGGTGAACGCGGCCTTGGCGCCGTTGACCCGGACCTCGCTCACGTCCAGCAGGAAGTCCAGGTCGAAGCTGGACAGGTCCTGCGTGGTCCGGGCCTGGATCGTCGCCGTGCCCTCCAGTTCGTCCGTCCTCGGCTGGTAGCGCAGCCGCAGGTCGTAGTGCGAGACGTCGTAGCCGCCGTTGCCGTAGTACGGGTAGTAGGGGTCGCCGATGCCCGGCGCGCCCGGGGAGGGGGTCGCGGCCGATGCCGGGATCGCCAGCAGCAGGGAGGCCGCCGCGAGTGCGCCCGGCATGATGATTCTGCGGTGCACGTCAGCTCCAAGTCGTCGGGACAGGAAGTCTGTTCGGAGCCTATTGAGTCGCTGGGGCCCCCTGCCTGTCCATGACCACCGCCGTCACACGATCGCCATTCAGCCGTCACGGGCAACGCGGGTGCCGTAAAGCCCTCTTCTGTACGGGAGTTGACCGGAGTACCGTCCGCGCATGCCGATTCGCACGCCCCTACGCACGCCGATACGCACGCGCTTCACGATCTGGAGAACGTGCGCGGCCGCGGCCGTCACCGCCCTGACGGCCGCCTTCCTCACCCCCGTCGCCGCGCAGGCCGCGCCACCGCGCGAGAGCCGGCCCGTCTACTCGTACGCGCACGCCGTCCGCGAGTCGGTCTGGGTGGGCACCGGCCTCGACGAGGACGGCGACGGTCACGAGGACCGCGTCGCCGCCGACATCGTCCGGCCCTCCGAACCGGCCCGTCAGGGCCGCAAGGTGCCGGTGATCATGGACGCCAGCCCGTACTACTCCTGCTGCGGGCGCGGCAACGAGAGCCAGGTCAAGACGTACGACACGCACGGTCACGTCGTCGGGATGCCGCTCTTCTACGACAACTTCTTCGTGCCCCGCGGCTACGCCTTCGTCGGCGTCGACCTCGCCGGCACGGCCCGGTCCGACGGCTGTGTGGACGTGGGCGGCCGGTCCGACGTCCGCTCCGCGAAGGCCGTCGTCGACTGGCTGAACGGGCGCGCCAGGGCGTACACCACCCGCACCGGCACGAGGACCGTCAAGGCCACCTGGACCAACGGGCGGACCGGCATGATCGGCAAGAGCTGGGACGGCACCATCGCCAACGGCGTGGCGGCCACCGGCGTCCGGGGCCTGAGGACCGTCGTCCCGATCAGCGCCATCTCCTCCTGGTACGACTACTACTTCGCGCAGGGCGCCCCGCTGTACGACGGCGGCCCCGACGAGCTGGCCGGCTACGTCGAGAGCGACGCCGCCCGGGCGCACTGCGCGGCGGTGCAGAAGCGGCTCGCCGACGGCAGCCCGCGCAGCGGCGACTGGACCCCTCTGTGGACCGGGCGGAACTACGTCAAGGACGCGGCCAAGGTGCGGGCCAGCGTGTTCCTCGTGCACGGCACGCAGGACCTGAACGTGCGCACCAAGCACTTCGGGCAGTGGTGGGACGCCCTCGCGAGGCACGGCGTGAAGCGCAAGATCTGGCTCTCCCAGACCGGCCACGTCGACCCCTTCGACTACCGGCGCGGCGCCTGGGTCGACACCCTGCACCGCTGGTTCGACCACGAACTCCTCGGCTACGACAACGGCATCGACCGCGAGCCGATGGCCGACGTCGAACGCCACCCCGGCCAGTGGGTCACCACCAGGGTCTGGCCGCCGCTCGGCACCCGCGCCACCACCCTGCGCCCGGCCCCCGGCACCACGGCCGGCGTCGGCACCCTGGGCCTCGGCCGGGCCACCGGCACCGAGACCCTCACCGACGACCCCGGGCTGAGCGAGACCGACTGGGCCGCACGGCTCACCACGCCCACGCCCGAGAAGGCCGGCTTCCTCACCGCGCCCCTCACCCGCGCCCTGCGCCTGTCCGGCTCCTCGCGGGTGACCCTGACCGTCACCCCGACCACCTCCTCGGCGCACCTGTCCGCCGTGCTCGTCGACGTCGGACCGGACACGATCCGCGACTACGCCGACGGCGGCGAGGGCATCACCACGCTCACCGACCGCACCTGCTGGGGACGGAGCACGGCCGGGGACAGCGCCTGCTACAAGGAGACCCGGGCCAAGACGGTCCACGTCGACTACACCGTGTTCAGCCGCGGCTGGGCCGACCTCGGCCACCACGCTTCGCTGAGCAGGGGCGTCCCGCTCACCCCGGGCCGGGCCTACACCATGACCCTCGACCTGGCGGCCACCGACCACGTGGTCCCCGAGGGGCACCGGCTCGCGCTGATCGTCGCCGGCACGGACAAGGGCCTGATCGACCCGCCGGCCACCCGCCCGACCCTCACCCTGGACCTCTCCCGCACGACGGCGAGCCTCCCCCTGGTGGGCGGCGCCCCGGCCTTCAGGTCGGCGCTCCCGCGCGGCACCTCGGCCGCCCCCGCCCCGCAACGCCTGCACGGCATACGCCCGGCACCCCCGGCCCGCCGCCTCCCGACGAGCTGAGCCCCGGGACCGGCCGGGCGGGGGCCCCGCACGGGTGCGCCCGCCCGGCAGCCGGGCGCCTGTCCGGCTCCGGTTCGTCCGCCCGGCCGGCGGGCGATCCGCCCGGCACCACGGCCGGTTCGGCGCGCGCGTGCCTCGTGTCCGGCCGGTGGCCTTCCGGCGAGCGGCGCCCCGTGCGGCCGGGCGGGTGTCCCTTGCGTGCGCGCCTGCCCGGCGTCCGGGGCCGTGCCCCGTGGGCCGTCCGCCCGGCACCCGGACCGGTTCGGCGCGTGCGCCCCGCATCTCGCCTGCCGCCTCGCGGCGAGTTGGGCTCGGGGGCCGGCACCACGCGGGCGAACCCGCACCGGGCGTCCGCCCGACCCCGGATCACCCGCCTCCCCGGGCCCCGGCCGAGCCCCTTGCGCTCAGCCCGACGCCAGGGCCGCCGCCTCTCGGGCGCAGCCCCAGGCCACCGTGACGCCGGCTCCGCCGTGACCGTAGTTGTGCACCAGGGTCCGGCCGTCCGGCAGAAGCCGCCGTTCCAGGCGTACCGCGTCGCGGGCGGGTCTGAGGCCGACCCGGTGCGCCAGCACCCGTGCCCCGGCGATCTCCGGCCGGACCGCCGCGCACCGCTCGACGATCGCGGCGGCGGTCGCCGGGTCGGGCTCCGGTGACCAGGCGTCCTCCTCCGCCGTACCGCCGAGGACCAGTCCGTCCGGCTGCGGGAAGAAGTAGGTCGAGGCGTCCGAGGCGTGGTCGACGGACGTGAACCAGGTGGTGATCCCCGGGTTCTCCACCACGACGAGCTGCCCGCGCACCGGACGCACCGCCGGGTCCGGCACCAGGGAACGGGCCCCCAGGCCGGTGCAGTTGACCACCACACCGGCCGGGACGGCGGCCAGGTCGGTGACGTCGCGCTCCCGCACCGTGCCGCCCGCCTCGGTCAACCGCCCCCGCAGCCACGCCAGATGGGCCGGCATGTCGATCAACGGCAGCCGCGCCGCGAGCCCGTCGGCGACCGCGCGCAGCCCCGGCACCCGGCCCGCCCACTCACCCAGCTCGTCCAGCCGGGCCCCCCGGTGCACGCCCTCGACCAGGCGTACGCCCGTCTCGGCCGGGCGGTCCGCCAGCTCCTCGTACACCCGGAGGGTCTCCAGCGCCCACGCCCCGACCAGCGGCTCGGGCTCGATCCGGTAGGGCCACCACAGCCCGCCGGCGACGGCCGAGGTGGTGCGCCCGGCGGGCTCCCGGGCCCACACCGACACCCGGCGGCCCGACTCGGCCAGCACCACGGCCGTCGTCAGCCCGGCGACCCCGCTCCCGACCACGATCACTTCGTCACTCGACTCGCGCTCCACGCGAGGACGCTAACGGAAGATGCCGTGCGGCGCCCCCGTCCGTCCCGGGAGCCCGGCCGCCACCGCATCCCGCCGCCCCCGGCGGTGAGGGGCGGAGTCGTACGCGGTGGCCCGGACTGCGGGCAGCGTGCCGGTGCGGCCCGTGGAGGGCCGAGGGCGGCACGGGCCCGGGCACCGGCCGGGCGCCGCCCGCCGGGACACTAGGATCGGCATCCTGATGACTGCCACCCTCGTCGCCAAGAACCTCGCCGCCGGGCACGGCGACCGCTCCCTCTTCTCCGGCCTCGACCTCGTCGTCGCGCCCGGAGACGTGATCGGGCTGGTCGGCGCCAACGGCGCGGGCAAGTCCACCCTGCTGCGCCTGCTCGCCGGACTGACCCGGCCCGAGCAGGGCGAACTGCGCCTGTCCCCGCCGACCGCGACCGTCGGCCACCTGCCGCAGGAACCGGAGCGCCGGCCGGGCGAGACGATCCGGGAGTTCCTGGCCCGCCGCACCGGGGTCGCCGAGGCCCAGCGGGTGATGGACGAGGCCACCCAGGCGCTCGTCGACGGCGCACCCGGCGCCGACGACGCCTACGCGATCAGTCTGGAGCGCTGGCTGGACCTCGGCGGCGCCGACCTGGAGGAGCGGTCGGGCGAGGTCGCCGACTCCCTCGGCCTGGCCGTCGACCTGGACCAGCCGATGACCTCCCTGTCCGGCGGCCAGGCGGCCCGCGCCGGACTCGCCTCCCTCCTGCTCTCCCGCTACGACGTCTTCCTCCTGGACGAGCCCACCAACGACCTCGACCTGGACGGCCTGGAGCGCCTGGAGCGCTTCGTCACCGGACTGCGCGCGGGCACGGTGGTCGTCAGCCACGACCGCGAGTTCCTCACCCGCACCGTCACCAAGGTCCTCGAACTCGACCTCGCCCAGCGGCAGATCAACCTCTACGGCGGCGGCTACGCGGCCTATCTCGAGGAGCGCGAGGTCGCCCGCAGGCACGCCCGCGACGACTACGAGGAGTACGCCGACAAGCGGGCCGCCCTCCAGGACCGCGCGCAGATGCAGCGGTCCTGGATGGACAAGGGCGTGAAGAACGCCCGGCGCAAGGCGGGCAACGACAACGACAAGATCGGCCGCAAGTTCCGCAGCGAGGCCAGCGAGAAGCAGGCCGCCAAGGCCCGGCAGACCCAGCGGATGATCGAGCGCCTCGACGTGGTCGAGGAGCCGCGCAAGGAGTGGGAACTGCGCATGGAGATCGCGGCCGCTCCCCGGTCGGGCGCGGTCGTGGCGACCCTCAGGGACGCCGAGGTCCGGCGCGACGGCTTCACCCTGGGGCCGGTGTCGCTGCAGCTCGACTGGGCCGACCGGGTCGCGGTCACCGGCGCCAACGGCGCGGGCAAGTCGACCCTGCTCGGCGCGCTGCTCGGCCGGGTCCCGCTCGACTCCGGGCACGCGGCGCTGGGTTCGGGCGTCCTGGTCGGCGAGGTCGACCAGGCCCGCGGACTGTTCCACGGCCCGGAGACGCTGCTCGACGCGTTCGGCGCGGCCGTCCCCGACACCGAGCCGGTCGAGGTCCGCACCCTGCTCGCCAAGTTCGGCCTGAAGCAGGACCACGTGCTGCGCCCGGCCGCGACCCTGTCACCGGGCGAGCGGACCCGCGCCGCCCTGGCACTGCTCCAGGGCCGGGGAGTGAACCTGCTGGTCCTCGACGAGCCCACCAACCACCTGGACCTGCCCGCCATCGAGCAGCTGGAGTCCGCCCTCGACTCCTACGAGGGCACCCTCCTGCTGGTCACCCACGACCGCCGCATGCTCGACGCGGTCCACGTGACCCGCCGCTTCGACGTGACCGACGGCAAGGTGACGGAACGCTAGGCCGGGTCCGCGGGCCGGCCGGGCGGACGCCGCCCGGCCGGCGCGGTCCCTGAGCGGACCGGCGGGGACGTGCTGCCCCGCCGGCCGCTCCGACACCGGTTCGCCTAGCGCCGGCCGTCCTTCGGGTTGAGCAGCCCCGCCCGGCGCAGCGCGTCCGCCATCGCGCTGTTGGCCGGGGCCGGCGCCTGGCGGCCGCCCCGGTCGCCGCCGCGAGCCTGCCGCTGGCCCTGGCCCTGGCCCTGCCTCTGACCCTGGCCCTGCCGCTGGTTCTGGCCCTGGCCCTGGCGCTGCTGGGGCGGGCGGGCCGCGGCGCCGCGCTGCCGGCCGCCGCCCTGGCCCTGGGGCGCGGCCTCGTCGTCCAGGCGCAGGGTCAGCGCGATCCGCTTGCGCGGGATGTCCACGTCGAGGACCTTCACCTTGACGATGTCGCCCGGCTTCACCACGTCCCGCGGGTCCTTGACGAACGTCTTCGACATCGCCGACACGTGCACAAGACCGTCCTGGTGGACGCCGATGTCCACGAAGGCGCCGAAGGCCGCCACGTTCGTGACCACACCCTCCAGGACCATCCCGGAGGACAGGTCGGAGATCTTCTCCACGCCCTCCTTGAAGGTGGCCGTCTTGAAGGCGGGGCGCGGGTCGCGGCCCGGCTTCTCCAGCTCCTTCAGGATGTCGGTGACGGTCGGCAGACCGAAGGTGTCGTCCACGAAGTCGGCGGGCCGGAGCGAACGCAGCGTCCCGGTGTCGCCGATCAGCGAGGCGACGTCCTGGCCCGCGGCCTTCACCATGCGGCGCACCACCGGATAGGCCTCCGGGTGCACGCTGGAGGCGTCCAGCGGGTCGTCGCCGCCGCGGATGCGGAGGAAGCCCGCGCACTGTTCGTACGCCTTCGGGCCGAGCCGCGCCACCTTCTTCAGCGCCGAGCGGGACGTGAACGGCCCGTTGGCGTCCCGGTGGGCGACGATGTTCTCGGCGAGCCCGGACGAGATGCCCGACACCCGGGAGAGCAGCGGCACGGACGCGGTGTTGACGTCCACGCCCACGCCGTTCACACAGTCCTCGACGACCGCGTCGAGCGAGCGGGACAGCTTCACCTCGGACAGGTCGTGCTGGTACTGGCCGACACCGATGGACTTCGGGTCGATCTTCACCAGTTCGGCCAGCGGGTCCTGGAGCCGGCGGGCGATGGAGACGGCGCCGCGCAGCGACACGTCCATGTCCGGCAGTTCCCGCGAGGCGTACTCGGAGGCCGAGTACACGGACGCGCCGGCCTCGGACACCATCACCTTGGTGAGCTTCAGCTCCGGGTGCTGCGCGATGAGTTCGGCGGCGAGCTTGTCGGTCTCGCGGGAGGCCGTGCCGTTGCCGATCGCGACCAGGTCGACCGCGTGCCGCTCGGCCAGCCGCGCCAGCTTGGCGAGCGCCTCGTCCCACTTGTTGGCCGGCACGTGCGGATAGATGACGTCCGTGGCGACGACCTTGCCGGTCGCGTCGACCACGGCGACCTTCACGCCGGTACGGAAGCCGGGGTCGAGGCCGAGGGTCGCGCGGGTGCCGGCCGGCGCGGCCAGCAGCAGGTCGCGCAGGTTCGCGGCGAACACGTTCACCGCCTCGTCCTCGGCGGCCGTCCGCAGCCGCAGCCTGAGGTCGATGCCCAGGTGGACCAGGAGCCGGGTGCGCCAGGCCCAGCGCACCGTGTCCTTCAGCCACTTGTCGGCGGGGCGGCCGCGATCGGCGATGCCGAACTTCGAGGCGACGATCCCCTCGTAGGAGGACGGGCCCTCGGTGGGCTCCTCCGGCTCCAGGACGAGGTCGAGGACCTCCTCCTTCTCGCCCCGCAGCATCGCCAGGATCCGGTGCGAGGGCAGCTCGGTGAACGGCTCGGCGAAGTCGAAGTAGTCGGCGAACTTGGCGCCCGCCTCCTCCTTGCCGTCGCGCACCTTCGCCGCCAGCCGCCCGCGCACCCACATCCGCTCGCGCAGCTCGCCGATCAGGTCGGCGTCCTCCGAGAACCGCTCGGTGAGGATCGCCCGCGCGCCCTCCAGGGCGGCCTGCGGGTCGGCGACGCCCTTGCCCGCGTCCACGAAAGCGGCCGCCGCGGCCGCCGGATCGACGGACGGGTCGCCCAGCAGGCCGTCCGCGAGCGGCTCCAGGCCCGCCTCCCGGGCGATCTGCGCCTTGGTGCGCCGCTTGGGCTTGTACGGGAGGTAGATGTCCTCCAGGCGTGCCTTGGTCTCCGCCCCGCGGATCGCCGCTTCCAGCTCCTCGGTGAGCTTGCCCTGCTCGCGCACCGATTCCAGGACCGCGGTCCGCCGCTCCTCCAGCTCCCGCAGGTAGCGCAGCCGCTCCTCGAGCGTGCGCAGCTGCGCGTCGTCGAGCATCTCGGTCGCTTCCTTGCGGTAGCGGGCGATGAAGGGCACGGTCGAACCGCCGTCGAGCAGTTCCACCGCGGCCTTCACCTGCCGCTCCCGTACGCCGAGTTCTCCGGCGATCCTGCCTTCGATGGATCCTGCTTCGACGGATCCGGGTGTCGTCACGATCGCGTACCGCCTTCTCCACTGAGGTTGCGCGGCAATTGTGGCAGGTGACACCGACGACCGGGGATCAGGGCGGCCACCGGCGGGGCGCCGGACCGCCGCGGCGCCCCGGCCCCCTACCGCACACCGCATGCGGCACACCGCACATCGCATGCCGCATGTCGCATGTCGCATGCGGCACACCGCATACCGCATACCGCACATCGCACACCGCGCACCGCATGGCAGAAAAGGTGGGGAACCCGTCATTGCGGCCATGCCGGGAGCGGCGAAGAATCGGAGGCATGCCGCAGCGCACCCTTCTGTTCGTCCTCTTCGACGGCGTGCAGAGCCTCGACGTCACCGGCCCGCTGGAGGTGTTCGGCGGGGCCGAGCAGCACACCCCGGGGACGTACCGGATCCACACCGCCTCCCTGGACGGCGGCCCGGTGCGCACCTCCAGCGGCCTGACCCTCGTACCGGACGGCGCGCTCGACGGGGCGCCCCGGCCGCACACCCTGCTGGTGCCCGGCGGGCACGGCACCCGCGACCCCGACCCCCGGCTGACCGGCTGGCTGCGGACGCACGGCCCGGACGCGCCCCGGCTGGTCTCGGTGTGCACCGGCGCGATCCTGCTGGCCGCCGCCGGGCTGCTCGACGGCCGCCGGGCGACGACCCACTGGGCGTACTGCGACCGGCTCGCCCGCGACCACCCGGCCGTGACCGTGGACCCCGAGCCGATCTACGTCCGGGACGGGCACATCGCCACCTCGGCGGGCGTCACCGCGGGTGTGGACCTCGCCCTCGCCCTGGTGGAGGAGGACCTGGACCGGGACGTGGCGCTCGCGGTCGCCCGGCACCTGGTGGTGTTCCTGCGCCGGCCGGGCAACCAGGCGCAGTTCAGCGCCCAGCTCGCCGCGCAGACCGCGCGGCGCGAACCCCTGCGCGAGATCCAGCGGTGGATCACCGAGCACCCGGCCGGCGACCTCTCGGTCGAGTCGCTCGCCGCCCGCGCCCGGCTCTCGCCCCGCCACTTCGCCCGGGCCTTCCGGGAGGAGACCGGCACGACCCCCGGCCGCTACGTCGACCGGGTCCGCCTGGAGCACGCCCGCCGGCTCCTGGAGGACACCGGGGACGGGGTCGGGGAGGTCTCCCGCGCCAGCGGCTACGGCACCCCCGAGGCCATGCGGCGCGCGTTCGTCAAGGCCCTGGGCACGGCGCCGGCCGAGTACCGGCGCAGGTTCCGCCCCGCCCCGACCCGCTCACCCGCCCCCATCCCCTGACCCGCCCCAACCGCCGAAAGGACGTCCCATGCAGATCGCCGTCGTCGTCTACGACGGGTTCACCGCGCTCGACGCGGTCGGACCCTACGAGATGCTCGTCCGCACGCCGGGCGCCGAGACCGTGTTCGTCGCCGAGCGCCCCGGGCCCGTCCGCACGGACACCGGTGCCCTCGGGATCGTCGCCGACCGGTCCCTGGCCGAGGTGACCCGCCCCGATGTCGTCGTCGTGCCGGGCGGTCCCGGCCAGAGCGCGCTGATGGAACACCGGCCGCTGCTCGACTGGCTGTGCGCCGCCGACGCCGCGAGCACCTGGACGGCGTCGGTGTGCACCGGTTCGCTGCTGCTCGCCGCCGCCGGGCTGCTGGAGGGCCGCCGGGCCACCTCGCACTGGCTCGCCCTCGACCAGCTCCAGCGGTTCGGCGCCCGGCCGGCCGAGGAGCGTGTGGTCGTCGACGGCAAGTACGTCACCGCCGCGGGCGTCTCCGCCGGCATCGACATGGGCCTGGCCCTGCTCGGCCGGATCGCGGGCGACGACGTGGCCCGGACCGTCCAGCTCGCCACCGAGTACGACCCGCGGCCGCCCTACGACGCCGGGTCCCCGCGCAAGGCACCCGCGCACCTGGTCGAGGCGCTGCGGGCGAGCAGCCGCTTCGTCCTCACGCGGTCCAGCTGAACCGCGGCTGCCTGCGCTCCAGGAACGCGGCGACGCCCTCGGCGGTGTCGCCGCTGCCGCGTGCCTGCTCGCTCCAGTGGGCGTCCCGGTCGGTGCGGCCGTTCACGAACTCCTTCGCGGCCGCCTGGGTGAGCTGGGAGCGCGCCACGAGGACCCCGGTCAGCGCGGCGATCCGCGCGTCCAGCCCGCCCTCGGGCAGCACCTCGTCCACCAGCCCGGTGCGCAAGGCCCGTCCGGCGTCGATCAGTTCGGCGGTGAACAGCAGGTACTTGGCGGTGGCCGGTCCCACCAGGGAGACCAGCCGGCGGGTGGAGGACGCCGGGTAGACGATCCCGAGCCGCGCCGGGGTCACCCCGAACAGCGCGTCCTCGCGCGCGAGCCGCAGGTCGCAGGCGGCGGCGAGCTGCGCGCCGCCGCCCACGCAGTGGCCGCGCACGGCGGCGAGGGTCGGCTTGGGGAACGCGGCGAGGGCCTCCTCGGCGGCCACGGCCAGGGACTGCGCCTCGGCGGCCGAGCCGCGCAGCGAGGAGATGTCCGCGCCCGCGCAGAAGGTCCCGCCCTCGCCGGTCAGCACCAGCGCCCGCACCCGGGGATCGGCCGCCAGCTCCGCCAGCAGCGGCGGCAGGGACCGCCACATCGCCGCCGTCATGGCGTTGCGCTTGGCCGGATTCCGGATGACGACCGTGGCGACGGCGCCGGTGACCTGGTGCGACAGCTCGGGGTCCATGCGGCGGATGCTATCGGCCCGTGGGACGGGCGGTCCGGAAGGGGGCGGGGTGACCAGGGCCACACGCGTACAACCCGAAAAGTTCGCGAACCGGCGCCGGGAGGACAGGAACAGTCCCACAACTGACCATGTCATACGCAGGTGGTCAGAACCGTTCGATACCCGCTGACTTGTGTTCAGTCCTACAGAGGGGAGCCGATCGTTACCAACACTCGACGTGTGGTGACAATCGAGCGCGAGGGTGGCGACCGGACCATGGACAATCACGGGCGCGGGGACGGCCCGCGCCCAGCGGGGGGCGCCGAACGGCCGCCGGATCCCCTGCCGTACGAGGGCGTGTGGCGGTTCACCGCGGCGGCGGTGGACTCCTCGGTCCCGCAGGCCCGGCACGCGGTACGGGACCTGCTGCTGCGCCAGGGCGTGCCCGTCTCCGACGACCTGGTGCACGGACTGCTGCTGATCGTCTCCGAACTGGTCACGAACGCGGTCCGGCACGCGGCGCTGCTGTCGCCGATGCTGGCGGTGGAGGTGGCCGTCGGCGCCGAGTGGGTGCGGGTGTCGGTGGAGGACAACCACCCCTACCGTCCGACCGCCCTGGAGGCCGACCACGGGCAGACCGGCGGCCGGGGCCTGCTCCTGGTCCGCGAGGTGGCCCGGGAGGCGGGCGGGGTGGTCGACGTGGAGCACACGGCGAGCGGCGGCAAGGTGATCTGGGCCGCCCTGCCGCTCAAGCCCGCCGTGCTGCCGTAGCGCCTACCAGCCCGCGGTCGGGCCCGTCAGCTCCCTGACCGCCGGGCGGGCCGCGTCCAGCACGGTCATGAACCACGCCGAGAAGGGATCCTCGGCGTGCCGCTCCGCGAGTTCGGCCGCGGTCACGAACGCGGTCGCGCCGACCTCGTCCGCGTCCGGCACCAGCGGGGCCTGCACCAGGCCGACGAACAGGTGGTTGAACTCCTGCTCCACCAGGCCGGACTCCGGGTCCGGGTGGTTGTAGCGCACCGTGCCCGCCTCGGCCAGCAGCGACGGCGAGACGCCCAGCTCCTCGTAGGTCCGCCGGGCGGCGGCGGCGAACGGCGCCTCACCGGGGTAGGGGTGGCCGCAGCAGGTGTTGGACCACACACCGGGGGAGTGGTACTTGCCGAGCGCCCGCTGCTGGAGCAGCAGCCGGCCGTGCTCGTCGAACAGGAACACGGAGAACGCCCGGTGCAGCTGCCCCGGCGGCTGGTGCGCGGAGAGCTTCTCCGCGGTGCCGATCGTCACGCCCTTCTCGTCGACCAGTTCCAGCAAAATCGCCTCTGCGGTGCCGTTCGACGAGCTGTGCGTCTCGGTGGCAGGTGTGATCGGCATACCCATCCTTCGCCTCGGTCTTCGCACCCCAAGTCTGCCGTACGAATCCGGCACTCCCGGCACTTCCCCGCACGTCCGCATGTCCCGCGCGGTGCCGGCCGCCGAGTGGGATCCGGTAGGTCATCGTGCCCGGCGCCCGCCGCCCGGAACCGCCCGGGGATGCGTAGAACAGCAGTGCGCAGGGTCGGTGGCGGCCGGTGCGGGAGGGGACGGTGGGGCGATGGGGATCAGTGGCAGAGCCGCGCCTCGTGCTCCGCGTGACCGCCGGGCTCCAGCTGGAAGGTGCAGTGCTCCATGTCGAAGTGGCCGCCGAGGCAGCCCTGGAGCTCGTGCAGCATCTTCTCGTGGCCGATGCCGTTCAGCACCTCGGAGCTGACCACCACGTGCGCGGAGACCACCGGCAGGCCCGAGGTGATCGTCCAGGCGTGCAGGTCGTGCACGTCCTCCACGCCGTCCAGGGCCAGGATGTGCGCCCGCACCTCCGCCATGTCGACGTTCTTCGGCGCCGCCTCCAGCAGCACGTCCAGCGTCTCGCGCAGCAGCTTCAGGGTGCGCGGCACGATCATCAGGCCGATCGCGAGCGAGGCGATCGGGTCCGCCGCCTGCCAGCCCGTGGTGAGGATCACGGTCGCCGAGACCAGCACCGCCACCGAGCCGAGCGCGTCCGCGGCCACCTCCAGGAAGGCGCCGCGCACGTTCAGGCTCTCCTTCTGCCCGCGCATCAGCAGGACCAGCGAGACCGAGTTGCCGACGAGGCCCACCAGACCGAACACGATCATCAGCCCGCCCCGGGTGTCCGCGGGCGTGACGAACCGCTGCACCGCCTCGACCAGGACGTATCCGCCCACGCACAGCAGCAGCAGGCAGTTGGCCAGGGCGGCGAGGATCTCGGCGCGCGCGAAGCCGAAGGTCCGGTTGGTGGTCGGCGGCCGGTTCGCGAAGTGGATGGCCAGCAGCGCCATGCACAGGCCCACCGCGTCGGTCGCCATGTGGGCGGCGTCCGCGATCAGCGCCAGCGAGTCCGCCAGCAGACCGCCGACGATCTCCACCACCATGATCGTCAGTGTGATGCCCAGCGCCGCGCGCAGCCGGCCGCGATAGGCGGCCGCGGCCGTACCGGTGGGCGGCGCGTGGGTGTGCGCGTGCCCGTGGTCGTGCCCTGCCCCCATGTGATGACCGCCTTCCGTGTCGCGCCCGGGGCTTCAGTGAACTACGGGCGGGGGGTACCGGGCAACGCGGCACTGAACACCGTTGTCATCTGCCTGACCTGCGCAAACGATCCCCTGGTCAGCGGCCCGGGCGCTACCGGCCGTGCAGCAGCCGCCAGCCCTCCCAGGCCGACGCCACCATCTCCCGCACCCCGCGCCGGGCCCGCCAGCCCAGCGCCTCGGCGGCCCGCTCGGCCGACGCCACCGCGCGCGGCGCGTCCCCGGGACGGCGTGCCTCGACCAGGGGTGGCCGCCGGTCGCCGGTCACCTCGCCGATCACCGCGATCAGCTCGCGCACGGAGACGCCCTCGCCGCGCCCGATGTTCAGGGTGAGGTCCCCCGTGACGTCGCCGGCGTCGAGCCGCCGGGCCGCGGCGAGATGCGCCTCGGCCAGGTCGGCGACATGGATGTAGTCCCGGACACAGGTGCCGTCCGGGGTCGGGTAGTCGTCCCCGAAGATCCGCGGGGCCTCGCCCCGGGTGAGCCGGTCGAAGACCATCGGCACGATGTTGAACACCCCCGTGTCGGCCAGCTCCGGGGCGGCCGCGCCCGCCACGTTGAAGTAGCGCAGGCAGACCGTGGAGATGCCGTGGGCCGCGCCCGCCGCCCGTACCAGCCACTCGCCGGCGAGCTTGGTCTCGCCGTAGGGGTTCACCGGCGCGCACGGGGTGTCCTCGGTGATCAGGACGGTGCCCGGGTCGCCGTAGACGGCCGCCGACGAGGAGAACACCAGCCGGCGCACGCCCGCCCCGGCCACCGCGTCCAGGAGCGTGGCGAGCCCGCCCACGTTCTCCCGGTAGTAGCGGGTGGGCTCCGCCACGGACTCGGCGACCTGCTTGCGCGCCGCGAGGTGGACCACCCCGGTCACGCCGTGCTCCGTGACCACCCGCCGCAGCAGGTCGCCGTCGAGGGTCGACCCCTGGACCAGCGGGACGTCCGCCGGGAGCCGCGCGGGCACGGCGGCCGACAGGTCGTCCAGCGCCACGACGCTCTCCCCGGCGTCCGCCATGGCCCGCGCCACGTGCGCCCCGATGTATCCGGCTCCGCCGGTGATCAGCCACGTCATGGTCGTCCACCCTATGCGGAGCGCTCCGGCTGTCCCGCATGCCCGGGGATGCCCGGGTCTGCGGGGGCGGGCCGAACCCCGCGGTTTGTCGGGCGGCCCCCGATCCCCGATGATGATCGCGGCGAAGGCCGGGACAGACGCCGGGGGCCGGGCCGTGAACGGCCGGTGAACACGGGCTTCCGGTCATCCGATAGCCTTCGCCGACATGCCGCCCGGGTGCCGCAGGCAAGGCGCCCCACCACGCAGAAGATCCGGCGCCGTCACGCCGGCACCCAGGGAGTGAGTTCGGTTGTCGACCGCCATCGTCACCGGTCAGCCGGTCCCCGGATCGTCCCTCGAGAACGATCTGCGGTCCCTCGGCTTCGACGTGCTGATGGCCGCCGACGCCGCCGAGGCCGAGGCGCGGCTCGCCGCCGTCCCGGCCGACCGGCGGGTGGCCCTGGTCGACGCCCGCTTCGTCGGCCACCCGCACGCCCTGCGCCTCGGCCTGACCGACCCCCGCTTCCCGCTCGCCGCCGTCCCGGGCGCCGTCACCGCCCAGCCGGCCGCCCGGCAGGCGCTGACCCACGCCCTGGTCCGTGAGACCGCCGGCAGCGGCGCGCCCGGCGTCGAGGCCGTCGCCGACGGCGTCCCCGACCGGGTCACCGGCGCCCTCGGCACCGACGGCGCCGAGATCCACCGGCCCGAGCTGGGCAGCCTGGTCGCCGTCGTCCCGGCCGACCCGCAGACCCGCAACGAGGCACGGCAGGCCGTCGCCGCCGTCGACGACGAGGCCGTACGCCTGAAGTCGGCCGTGAAGTCCCGCGACGGCTTCTTCACCACGTTCTTCATCAGCCCGTACTCGCGCTACCTCGCCCGCTGGTGCGCCCGCCGCGGCCTGACCCCCAACCAGGTCACCACGGCCTCGCTGCTCACCGCCCTGATAGCGGCCGGCTGCGCCGCCACCGGCACCCGCGCCGGCTTCGTCGCGGCCGGCGTGCTGCTCATCGCCTCCTTCGTGCTGGACTGCACCGACGGCCAGCTCGCCCGCTACGCCCTGAAGTACTCCACGCTCGGCGCCTGGCTCGACGCCACCTTCGACCGGGCCAAGGAGTACGCCTACTACGCCGGCCTCGCCCTCGGCGCGGCCCGCGGCGGCGACGACGTGTGGGCCCTCGCCCTCGGCGCCATGGTCCTCCAGACGTGCCGGCACGTCGTGGACTTCTCCTTCAACGAGGCCAACCACGACGCCACCGCCAACACCAGCCCCACCGCCGCCCTCTCCGGCCGGCTCGACAGCGTCGGCTGGACGGTCTGGGTGCGCCGCATGATCGTGCTCCCCATCGGCGAGCGCTGGGCCATGATCGCCGTCCTGACCGCGGCCACCACGCCCCGCGTCACCTTCTACGTGCTGCTCGCCGGCTGCGCCTTCGCGGCGACGTACACCACGGCGGGCCGCGTGCTGCGGTCGCTGACCCGCAAGGCCCGGCGCACCGACCGCGCGGCCCTCGCCCTCGCCGACCTGGCCGACACCGGCCCGCTCGCCGACGTGGCACGGCGCGTGCTCGGCGGCCGGGGCCTGCCCGGCCTCGCGGTGCCCGTCGCGGCTCTGCTGGGCGGCGCCGCCGTCGTGGCCTGCTCGGCCCTGACCGGCTACGGCAGCGTGCTGCCGGTCGCCGGCGCCCTCGTCTACGTCCTCGCCTCGGCGCTCGCCGTCGCCCGCCCGCTCAAGGGCGCCCTCGACTGGCTGGTCCCGCCCTTCTTCCGGGCCGCCGAGTACGGCACGGTGCTCGCCCTCGCGGCGAAAGCGGGGGTGAACGGAGCCCTTCCCGCGGCTTTCGGGCTGGTGGCCGCCGTCGCCTACCATCACTACGACACGGTGTACCGCATCCGCGGGAACGCCGGAGCGCCCCCGGCCTGGCTGGTGCGCGCCATCGGGGGGCAGGAAGGACGGACGCTGCTCGTCACCGTCCTGGCCGCGCTGCTCACCGCCTCGCAGTTCAAGGTCGCGCTCACGGTCCTCGCCGTGGCCGTCGCCCTGGTGGTGCTCGCCGAGAGCATCCGCTTCTGGGTGTCCGCTGGGGCGCCCGCCGTACACGACGAAGGAGAAACCGCATGATCGGCCTCGTGCTGGCGGCCGGCGCCGGACGCCGTCTGCGCCCCTACACCGACACCCTGCCCAAGGCCCTGGTGCCGGTGGGTCCCGAGGGCGTGGAGGGCGAGCCGACCGTCCTGGACCTGACGCTCGGCAACTTCGCCGAGATCGGCCTGACCGAGGTCGCGGTCATCGTCGGCTACCGCAAGGAGGCCGTCTACGAGCGCAAGGCGGCCCTGGAGCAGAAGTACGGCCTGAAGCTCACCCTCATCGACAACGACAAGGCCGAGGAGTGGAACAACGCCTACTCCCTGTGGTGCGGCCGTGACGCCCTCAAGGACGGCGTGATCCTCGCCAACGGCGACACCGTGCACCCGGTCTCCGTCGAGAAGACCCTGCTCGCCGCCCGCGGCGAGGGCAAGCGGATCATCCTCGCGCTGGACACCGTGAAGTCCCTCGCCGACGAGGAGATGAAGGTCGTCGTGGACCCCGAGAAGGGCGTCCAGAAGATCACCAAGCTGATGGACCCGGCCGAGGCCACCGGCGAGTACATCGGGGTCACCCTGATCGAGGGCGAGGCTGCTCCGGACCTGGCCGACGCGCTGAAGACGGTCTTCGAGACCGACCCGCAGCAGTTCTACGAGCACGGCTACCAGGAGCTCGTGAACCGCGGCTTCAAGATCGACGTCGCGCCGATCGGCGATGTCCGGTGGGTCGAGATCGACAACCACGACGACCTCGCCCGGGGACGTGAGATCGCGTGCCAGTACTGACCCGGCTCATTCCCTCGCCGGTCGTCGTGGACATCCGCCCGGGTGCCCTCGACGACCTGGCGGGTGTCCTCGCCGACCAGCGCATCTCGCAGTCGGGCCGGCTCGCCGTCGCCGTCAGCGGCGGCTCCGGCGCCCGGCTGCGCGAGCGGCTGGCGCCCTCGCTGCCGGGTGCCACCTGGTACGAGGTCGGCGGCGGGACGCTCGACGACGCGATCCGGCTGGCCGGCGCCATGAAGGCCGACCACTACGACGCGGTGGTCGGCCTCGGCGGCGGCAAGATCATCGACTGCGCCAAGTTCGCCGCGGCGCGGGTCGGCCTGCCGCTGGTCGCGGTCCCGACGAACCTCGCGCACGACGGCCTGTGCTCGCCGGTCGCCACGCTCGACAACGACGCGGGCCGCGGCTCCTACGGCGTGCCCAACCCGATCGCCGTCGTCATCGACCTGGACGTCATCCGGGAGGCGCCGGCGCGCTTCGTGCGGGCCGGCATCGGCGACGCGATCTCCAACATCAACGCCATCGCGGACTGGGAGCTGTCCCAGCGGACCACCGGCGAGAAGGTCGACGGCCTGGCCGCCGCCATGGCCCGGCAGGCCGGCGAGGCCGTGCTCAGGCACCCCGGCGGCATCGGCGACAACGACTTCCTCCAGGTGCTCGCCGAGGCCCTCGTCCTCACCGGCATCGCGATGTCGATCTCCGGTGACTCACGGCCCGCCTCGGGCTCCTGCCACGAGATCAACCACGCCTTCGACCTGCTCTTCCCCAAGCGGGCCGCCAGCCACGGCGAGCAGTGCGGCCTCGGCGCGGCCTTCGCGATGTACCTGCGCGGCGCGCACGAGGACGCGGCCTTCATGGCCGAGGTGCTGCGCCGGCACGGGCTTCCGGTGCTGCCGGAGGAGATCGGCTTCAGCGTGGACGAGTTCGTCCGCGCCGTGGAGTACGCCCCGAAGACCAGGCCCGGCCGGTACACGATCCTCGAACACCTCGACCTCAAGCCGAACCAGATCAAGGACTCCTACGCCGACTATGTCAAGGCCATCGGTAGCTGAACTCCGGCCGGTCGTCCACCCCGCGGGGGTCAAGGACCGGCGCAGCGGTGAGCACTGGGGTGGACGCCTCTACATGCGTGAGGTGTCCCTGCGCGTCGACCGCTACCTGGTGAACACCAAGGTCACGCCCAACCAGCTCACGTACCTGATGACCGTGTGCGGTGTGCTCGCGGCCCCGGCCCTGCTGGTGCCCGGGATTCCGGGCGCCGTCCTCGGGGTGGTCGCCACCCAGCTGTACCTGCTGCTGGACTGCGTCGACGGCGAGATCGCGCGCTGGCGGAAGCAGTACTCGCTGAGCGGGGTCTACCTGGACCGGGTGGGCGCCTACCTCACCGACGCGGCCGTGCTGGTCGGGCTGGGCCTGCGCGCCGCCGACCTGTGGGGCGGCGGCCGCATCGACTGGCTGTGGGCCTTCCTCGGCACCCTCGCCGCGCTCGGCGCGATCCTGATCAAGGCCGAGACGGACCTGGTCGGCGTCGCCCGGCACCAGACCGGCAAGCCGCCGGTCCAGGAGTCGGCCGCGGAGCCGCGGTCCTCGGGCATGGCGCTGGCCCGCCGGGCCGCCGCGGCCCTGAAGTTCCACCGGCTGATCCTCGGGATCGAGGCGTCGCTGCTGATCCTGCTCCTCGCGGTCGCGGACCAGATCCACGGCGACCTGTTCTTCACCCGGCTCGGCACCGCCGTCCTCGCTGGCATCGCCATGCTGCAGACCCTGCTGCACCTGGTGTCCATCCTCGCCTCCAGCAGGCTGAGGTGAGCGGCATGCGGGTCGGCGCGGTCATCATCACCATGGGCAACCGGCCCGAGGAGCTGCGTGCCCTCCTCGACTCCGTCGCCAAGCAGGACGGCGACCCGGTCGAGGTGGTCGTGGTCGGCAACGGCTCTCCCGTCCCGGACGTCCCCGAGGGCGTGCGGACCGTCGAGCTGCCCGAGAACCTGGGCATCCCCGGCGGCCGCAACGTCGGCATAGCGGCCTTCGGGCCCAGCGGGCGCGACGTCGACATAGTGCTGTTCCTCGACGACGACGGCCTGCTCGCCCGCCACGACACCGCCGAGCTGTGCCGGCAGGCGTTCGAGGCCGACCCCGAGCTCGGCATCATCAGCTTCCGCATCGCCGACCCCGAGACCGGCGAGACCCAGCGCCGCCACGTGCCCCGGCTGCGCGCCTCCGACCCGATGCGCTCCTCCCGGGTCACCACCTTCCTCGGCGGCGCCAACGCCGTCCGCACCCGCGTCTTCGCCGACGCCGGTGTCCTGCCGGACGAGTTCTTCTACGCCCACGAGGAGACCGACCTCGCGTGGCGGGCGCTCGACGCGGGCTGGATGATCGACTACCGGGCCGACATGGTGCTGTACCACCCGACGACCGCGCCCTCGCGGCACGCGGTGTACCACCGCATGGTCGCCCGCAACCGGGTCTGGCTGGCCCGCCGCAACCTCCCCGCCGCACTGGTCCCCGTCTACCTCGGGGTCTGGCTGCTGCTCACCCTGCTGCGCCGCCCCTCCGGACCGGCCCTGAAGGCCTGGCTCGGCGGCTTCCGCGAGGGCTGGACCAGCCCGTGCGGCCCCCGCCGTCCCATGCGGTGGCGTACGGTGTGGCGGCTGACCCGACTGGGCCGGCCCCCGATCATCTGACAAGCTCGATGTGCGGGGCGGCGCACCTCCGCGCCCCCCGGGGGGCGGATCCGCCGCACGCGGACGGGGCACCCGTACCCGCGAGCACGCACACTCGAACACGACGCACACGACCCATTCGAACTCGACGCTCTAGAAGACGAAAGCTTCCACCTGTGAGTGAGACAACGCACGACGGCGGTGTCGCGGTGACCGCGGCCCCGTCGCCCGACGAGGGACTGACGGCGGCGCAGCTCGCCGACAAGTACGGGCTCGCCGTGAGCGGTGCCCGGCCCACCCTCGTCGAGTACGTCCGTCAGCTGTGGGGGCGGCGCCACTTCATCCTCGCCTTCTCCCAGGCGAAGCTGACCGCGCAGTACAGCCAGGCCAAGCTCGGCCAGCTGTGGCAGGTGGCGACCCCGCTGCTGAACGCGGCGGTCTACTACTTCATCTTCGGCGTCATCCTGCACGCCAGCCGCGGCATGTCCAAGGACGTGTACATCCCGTTCCTGGTCACCGGCGTGTTCGTGTTCACGTTCACGCAGAGCTCGGTCATGTCGGGCGTCCGGGCGATCGCCGGCAACCTGGGCCTGGTGCGCGCCCTGCACTTCCCGCGCGCCTCGCTGCCCGTCTCCTTCTCGCTGCAGCAGCTCCAGCAGCTGCTCTTCTCGATGATCGTGATGTTCATCGTGGCGATCGGCTTCGGCAGCTACCCGGGCCTGTCCTGGCTGCTGATCGTGCCGGTGCTGTGCCTGCAGTTCCTGTTCAACACCGGGCTGGCGCTGATCGTGGCCCGCATGGGCGCCAAGACGCCCGACCTCGCCCAGCTCATGCCGTTCGTGCTGCGCACCTGGATGTACGCCTCGGGCGTCATGTTCTCCATCAGCAAGATGATGGAGGGCCGTCCGGAGTGGGTGGTCCGCCTGCTCCAGGTCAACCCGGCGGCGGTCTACATGGACCTGATGCGGTTCGCGCTGATCGACGGGTACGGCGCCGGCAACCTGCCGCCGCACGTGTGGGGCATCGCCCTGTTCTGGGCCGTGGCCGTCTTCGCCGGCGGCTTCGTGTACTTCTGGAAGGCGGAGGAGAGGTACGGCCGTGGCTGAGCGCAACACCGGGGACCCGCGCCCCACCGTCATCGCGGACGAGCTGCACATCGTCTACCGCGTCAACGGCGCCAAGACCGGCAAGGGCAGCGCCACCGCGGCGCTCAGCCGCATCCTGAAGCGCGGCGAGGAGCGGGGCGTGCGCAAGGTGCACGCCGTGCGCGGGGTGTCCTTCGTCGCCTACCGCGGCGAGGCCATCGGCCTGATCGGCTCCAACGGCTCGGGCAAGTCCACCCTGCTGCGGGCCATCGCCGGGCTGCTGCCCGCCGAGAAGGGCAAGGTCTACACCGACGGCCAGCCCTCGCTGCTCGGTGTCAACGCGGCCCTGATGAACGACCTGACCGGCGAGCGCAACGTCATCCTCGGCGGCCTCGCCATGGGCATGTCCCGGGAGCAGGTCAAGGAGCGGTATCAGGACATCGTCGACTTCTCCGGGATCAACGAGAAGGGCGACTTCATCACCCTGCCGATGCGGACCTACTCCTCCGGCATGGCGGCCCGGCTGCGGTTCTCCATCGCGGCCGCCAAGGACCACGACGTCCTCATGATCGACGAGGCGCTGGCCACCGGCGACCGCAAGTTCCAGAAGCGTTCCGAGGAACGCATCCGGGAACTGCGCAAGGAGGCCGGCACGGTATTTCTGGTCAGCCACAACAACAAGTCCATCCGGGACACCTGCAACCGGGTCCTGTGGCTGGAGCGCGGTGAGCTGCGCATGGACGGCCCGACGGACGAGGTCCTGAAGGAATACGAGAAGTTCACGGGTAAGTAGCCCGATTTCGGCCAGGGCCCCGCCGGCAACCGTCCGGCGGGGCCCTGCGTCTGCAAAGGAAGCGTCAACTCCTTTGAGGCTTAGGAATCTTGACGTCAATCGGTGTGTTGTTGTGATGTGCAGGACACCCCGACGGACCAGGCCGCGTTGTACAACGTAAGCTGTACCGGTGCCGGAAAGCGGCAACTGGGGCGATAATGCGCGGCATCCTACGCCGGGCCGTCCCGCGGACGGCCGGATGGCGTGTCCGAAATAGTGTGTATTGGGTCGGCAGTGTAGAACGGGAGATGTGACGGCAATGGCTACGGAAACTCCCCAGCTCGGCGGAGCGTGTGCCGTCCCCGCCCCGGGCAGCGCGCGGTGACGGGAAGCGACACGGCGCACGCTCTGGAACGCGCCACCCTGGACAAGGCCGCGAGCGAGAACTTCCCCGTGGCCCCCTTCTTCCTGCCCCGGGACTGGCGCGACGACCTCATGGCCGTCTACGGCTTCGCCCGCCTCGTGGACGACATCGGCGACGGCGACCTCGCCCCCGGCGGCGCCGACGCGCGCGTGCTCGGCGTTTCGGCCACGGACGCCGAGGACCGCCTGGTCCTGCTCGACGCCTTCGAGAAGGACCTGCGGCGGGTCTTCGACGGCAGCCCGCGCCACCCCCTGCTGCGCCGCCTGCAGCCCACGGTCCGCCGGCGCGGGCTCACCCCCGAGCCCTTCCTCGGCCTGATCGCCGCCAACCGCCAGGACCAGCTCGTCGCCCGTTACGAGACCTACGACGACCTGCTCGCCTACTGCGAACTGTCGGCCAACCCGGTCGGCCGTCTCGTCCTCGCCGTCACCGGCACCTCGACCCCCGAACGGGTCCGGCTGTCCGACGCGATCTGCACGGCGCTGCAGATCGTGGAGCACCTCCAGGACGTCGCCGAGGACCTCGGCCGCGACCGGATCTACCTGCCCGCGGCGGACATGAAGCGCTTTCACGTGCAGGAAACGGATCTCTCCCGGAAAACCGCGGGCGCATCGGTGCGCGCCCTGGTTGCATACGAGGCGCAACGCGCCCGCGATCTGCTGAATGAAGGCGCCCCCCTGATGGGTAGCGTCCACGGCAGGTTGAAGCTGCTGCTCGCGGGGTTCGTGGCGGGGGGAAGGGCGGCGATCAGGGCGATCGCCGCCGCCGAATACGACGTACTTCCCGGCCCGCCCAAGCCCGGCAAGGTCCAGTTGCTGCGCGAGGTGGGCGTGACCCTGCGAGGAGAGAGGTGATCCGGACCGTGGAGTCTGAGCACGTCTCGGCACCGGTACTCGCCGCCTACAGCTACTGCGAGGCCGTCACCGGACAGCAGGCCCGCAACTTCGCCTACGGCATCCGGTTGCTCCCGACGCCCAAGCGCCGCGCCATGTCGGCGCTGTACGCGCTTTCCCGGCGCGTCGACGACATCGGCGACGGCGAGCTGCCGGGCGAGGCCAAGGTGGCCCGGCTCGAGGACACCAGGGCGCTGCTCGCCCGGGTCCGCGAGGGCGCCGTCGAGGAGGACGACACCGACCCGGTGGCCGTCGCCCTCGCGCATGCCGCCCGCGCCTTCCCGATCCCGCTCGGCGGCCTGGACGAGCTGATCGACGGCGTCCAGATGGACGTGCGCGGGGAGACCTACGAGACCTGGGACGACCTCAAGGTCTACTGCCGCTGCGTGGCCGGCGCCATCGGGCGGCTCTCGCTCGGCGTGTTCGGCACCGAACCGGGGGCGCGCGGCGCCGAGCGCGCACCGGAGTACGCCGACACGCTCGGGCTCGCGCTGCAGCTCACCAACATCCTCCGGGACGTCCGCGAGGACGCCCTGGGCGGCCGCACCTACCTGCCCGCCGACGACCTGGCCAAGTTCGGCTGCTCGGCCGGGTTCGGCGGGCCGACGCCTCCCGAGGGATCCGACTTCGCGGGCCTCGTGCACTTCGAGGTGCGACGGGCCCGCGCCCTCTTCGCCGAGGGCTACCGCCTGCTGCCCATGCTCGACCGGCGCAGCGGCGCCTGCGTGGCCGCCATGGCCGGCATCTACCGCCGGCTCCTCGACCGCATCGAGCGCGACCCGGAGGCCGTGCTGCGCGGCCGGGTCTCCCTGCCCGGCCGGGAGAAGGCCTACGTCGCCGTACGCGGACTGTCCGGACTCGACACCCGGCACGTGTCCCGGCACGTGTCCCGGCGCACCGTCAGGAGGCGCGCCTGATGGGTTCTGCGGGGCTGGCGCGCACCGGGGCGCCGGCCGGATCCGGCGACCGGACGCGGCGGGCAACCCTCCGCCGCGGCGTGGCGTCCCTGACTGCGACGGCCGACCGTGCACCGTTCATCCAGCACGCCCGGCACGCACGGAAGGACGCAGGATGAGCGAGGGCTCACGCCACACGGAGGCGCAGGCCGGCACCCCGGCACCCGGAGGGCGCCGTGCCGTCGTCGTCGGCGGCGGTCTCGCCGGGATCACCGCGGCGCTCGCGCTCGCCGACGCGGGCATCGGGGTCACCCTGCTCGAAGGCCGGCCCCGGCTGGGCGGCCTCGCCTTCTCCTTCCGCCGAGGCGAGCTGACCGTCGACAACGGCCAGCACGTCTACCTGCGCTGCTGCACCGCCTACCGCTGGTTCCTCGACCGGATCGAGGGCGCGGCGCTGGCACCGCTGCAGAACCGCCTGGACGTACCCGTCGTCGACGTCGCCAAGCCCGAGGGCCGGCGGCTCGGCCGGCTGCGGCGCGACCCGCTGCCGGTCCCGCTCCACCTGGGGCGCAGCCTGGCCGCCTATCCGCACCTCTCGCTCGCCGAGCGTGCCGCCGTCGGGCGGGCCGCGCTCGCGCTCAAGGCGCTCGACCCCACCGATCCGGCCCTGGACGACCAGGACTTCGGCGGCTGGCTGACCGCGCACGGCCAGTCGGCGCGCGCCGTCGAGGCCCTGTGGGACCTGGTCGGGGTCGCCACCCTCAACGCGGTCGCGGGCGACGCCTCGCTGGGGCTCGCCGCGATGGTGTTCAAGACCGGTCTGCTGTCCGAGCCGGGCGCGGCCGACATCGGCTGGGCCCACGTCCCGCTGGGCGAACTGCACGACCGGCTGGCCCGCAAGGCGCTCGACTCCGCGGGTGTCCGTACCGAGGTCCGTTCACGCGTCACCTCCATCTCCTCCAACGGAAACGGGACCTGGAGCGTTCAGGTTCCCGGCGAGACGCTGCACGCCGACGCCGTCGTGCTCGCCGTACCCCAGCGCGAGACGCACGACCTGCTGCCGCACGGCGCGCTGGACGCCCCCGGGCGGCTGCTGGACATCGGCACCGCGCCGATCCTCAACGTGCACGTCGTCTACGACCGCAAGGTGCTCGCCCGGCCCTTCTTCGCCGCCCTCGGCACCCCCGTGCAGTGGGTCTTCGACCGGACCGACGCCTCCGGGCTCGGCGCGGGGCAGTACCTGGCGATGTCCCAGTCCGCCGCGCAGGACGACATCGACGCACCCGTCGCCGACCTCCGCGCGCGCTACCTGCCCGAGTTGGAACGGCTGATCCCGGGCACCCGCGGCGCGGTGGTGCGGGACTTCTTCGTGACCCGGGAGCGCACGGCCACGTTCGCCCCCACCCCCGGCGTCGGGCGGCTGCGGCCCGGCGCCCGTACCAAGTCCCCCGGCCTGTACCTGGCCGGAGCGTGGACCGCCACCGGGTGGCCCGCGACCATGGAAAGTGCGGTCCGCAGTGGAGTGAGCGCGGCCGACGCCGCGCTGAGCGCCCTGGGCCGGCCCCGCCCGAGCCGTCTCTTCGCGTTCGAGGAGGCGGCCTGATGCCCCGGCAGAGCACGGCAGGCCCCCGCACCCCCGGTACCGCAACAAGAGGAGAGACTGTGCCCACTGTGCCCCCGGCCTCGACACCCGCTCGGAGGACCGCGGTGGACGTGACCGCGCTTCTGGAGCGCGGACGGACCCTGGCCACCCCGGTCCTGCGTGCGGCCGTCGACCGCCTGGCGCCTCCGATGGACACCGTCGCCGCCTACCACTTCGGCTGGATCGACGCCGCCGGCAACCCCGCCGACGGCGACGGCGGCAAGGCCGTGCGGCCGGCCCTGGCCGTCCTCTCCGCCGAGGTCACCGGCGCCGCCCCCGAGGTGGGCGTCCCCGGGGCCGTCGCCGTCGAACTCGTCCACAACTTCTCGCTGCTGCACGACGACCTGATGGACGGCGACGAGCAGCGCCGGCACCGCGACACGGTCTGGAAGGTGCACGGCCCCGCCCAGGCCATCCTGGTCGGCGACGCCCTGTTCGCCCTGGCCAACGAGGTGCTGCTGGAGCTCGGCACCGTCGAGGCCGGCCGAGCCACCCGCCGGCTGACCACCGCCAGCCGCGCCCTGATCGACGGTCAGGCGCAGGACATCTCCTACGAGCACCGCGACCGGGTCAGCGTCGAGGAGTGCCTGGAGATGGAGGGCAACAAGACGGGCGCCCTGCTCGCCGCCTCCAGCTCCATCGGCGCGGTCCTCGGCGGCGCCGACGACCGCACCGCCGACTCCCTGGAGAAGTACGGGTACCACCTCGGCCTCGCCTTCCAGGCCGTCGACGACCTCCTCGGCATCTGGGGCGACCCGGAGGCCACCGGCAAGCAGACCTGGAGCGACCTGCGCCAGCGCAAGAAGTCCCTGCCGGTGGTGGCCGCGCTCGCGGCGGGCGGCCCCGCCTCCGAGCGGCTCGGCGAGATCCTCGCCGCCGACGCCAAGAGCAGCGACTTCGAGAACTTCTCCGAGGAGGAGTTCGCCGCCCGCGCCGCCCTCATCGAGCAGGCGGGCGGCCGGGAGTGGACGGCCGAGGAGGCACGCCGGCAGCACACCGTCGCCCTCGAGGCGCTCGACGCGGTGGACATGCCCGACCGGGTGCGGGAAGCCTTCACGGCGCTCGCCGACTTCGTCGTCGTACGGAAGAGATGATCCCTATCGGTCGAACAGTCCTCGCGTAGTCGCCGGCCGGTGTCGAGGGACGACGGACACCGGCCGACGGCGGACCCACAGCAGCACGATTTCGCACGACTGCACGAAGGGGAAGCCATGACAGCGACGACCGACGGAAGCACCGGGGCGACCCTGCCGCCCCGGGCTGCCGCGGCCAGCCACACCGCCCTCACCACCCCCGCCGCGGCCGGGGTACAAGAAGCCGCCGGACACGCCGCGAGGCGCGCCACCGACTACCTGCTGGCCCGTCAGGACGCGCAGGGCTGGTGGAAGGGCGACCTCGAGACGAACGTCACGATGGACGCTGAGGACCTGCTGCTCCGTCAGTTCCTGGGGATCCAGGACGAGGCGACGACGCAGGCCGCGGCCAGGTTCATCCGGGGCGAGCAGCGCGAGGACGGCACCTGGGCCACCTTCTACGGCGGCCCCGGCGAACTGTCCACCACCGTCGAGGCGTACGTCGCCCTGCGCCTGGCCGGCGACGCGCCCGACGCCCCGCACATGGCGAGGGCCTCCGCCTGGGTCCGCGAGCGCGGCGGCATCGCCTCCGCCCGGGTCTTCACCCGGATCTGGCTCGCCCTGTTCGGCTGGTGGAAGTGGGAGGACCTGCCCGAACTCCCGCCCGAGCTGATCTGGTTCCCGACCTGGATGCCGCTCAACATCTACGACTTCGGCTGCTGGGCCCGCCAGACCATCGTGCCGCTCACCGTCGTCTCGGCCAAGCGCCCGGTGCGCCCGGCGCCCTTCCCGCTGGACGAGCTGCACACCGATCCGGCCGACCCCAACCCGCACCGGCCGCTCGCCCCGGTGGCCAGCTGGGACGGCGCCTTCCAGCGGCTGGACAAGGCGCTGCACCAGCTCCGCAAGGTCGTCCCGCGCCGGCTGCGCCGGGCCGCGATGAACTCCGCCGCCCGCTGGATCGTCGAACGGCAGGAGAACGACGGCTGCTGGGGCGGCATCCAGCCCCCGGCCGTGTACTCGGTCATCGCCCTGCACCTGCTCGGGTACGACCTCCAGCATCCGGTCATGCGCGAGGGCCTGGCCTCACTGGACCGTTTCGCCGTGTGGCGCGAGGACGGCGCCCGGATGATCGAGGCCTGCCAGTCCCCGGTCTGGGACACCTGCCTGGCCACCATCGCCCTGGTCGACGCCGGCCTGCCCGTCGACCACCCGCAACTGGTCAGAGCGGCCGACTGGATGCTCGGCGAGGAGATCGTCCGGCCCGGCGACTGGGCCGTGAAGCGTCCCCAGCTGCCGCCCGGCGGCTGGGCGTTCGAGTTCCACAACGACAACTACCCGGACATCGACGACACCGCCGAGGTGGCGCTCGCGCTGCGCCGGGTCCGCCACCACGACCCCGAGCGCGTGGACCACGCCATCGGGCGGGCCGTGCGCTGGAACCTCGGGATGCAGTCCCGCAACGGGGCCTGGGGCGCCTTCGACGTCGACAACACCAGCCCGTTCCCCAACCGGCTGCCGTTCTGCGACTTCGGCGAGGTCATCGACCCGCCGTCGGCCGACGTCACCGCGCACGTGGTCGAGATGCTCGCCGCCGAGGGCCTCGCCCACGACCCGCGCACCCGGCGCGGCATCGACTGGCTGCTGGCCGAACAGGAGCCGAACGGCTCGTGGTTCGGCCGCTGGGGCGTCAACTACCTCTACGGCACGGGTTCGGTGGTGCCCGCCCTCACCGCGGCCGGGCTGCCCGTCTCCCATCCGGCGATCCGGCGGGCGGTGACCTGGCTGGAGGGCGTCCAGAACGACGACGGCGGCTGGGGCGAGGACCTGCGCTCCTACAAGTACGTCAAGGAGTGGAGCGGCCGCGGCGCCTCCACCGCCTCCCAGACGGGCTGGGCGCTGATGGCGCTCCTCGCGGCGGGGGAGCGGGACTCCAAGGCCGTCGAGCGCGGTGTGCGGTGGCTGGCGGAGACCCAGCGCGAGGACGGCACCTGGGACGAGCCGTACTTCACCGGCACCGGCTTCCCCTGGGACTTCTCCATCAACTACCACCTGTACCGGCAGGTGTTCCCGCTCACCGCGCTCGGCCGGTACCTGCACGGCGACCCCTTCGAGCGGCCGCCGCTCGCCACGGCCAGGAAGCACCTGCCCGAGGTGCGCCGGCCGGTGACCGAGGCCGGACCGTCCCGCTCCGAGGCCAAGGGGAGCTGAATGAGAGCCCAGCCCGCCCCGGCCCCGCTGCTGATCGCCTGCGCGCTCGGCATCGAGCACCTCGCCCTGCGCACCGGCGACCGCGGCGGCGCGGGCGGGCCGGTCTCCTTCCTGCGCACGGGCATGGGGCCCAGGGCGGCGGAACGGTCCGTCACCGGCCGGCTGGCCGGCCCCGCGCTCACCGGGGCCGCCGTGGTGGCCACCGGCTTCTGCGCCGGACTCGCCCCGGGCATGCACCCCGGCGACCTGGTCGTCGCCGAGGAGACCCGGGACCCGCGCGGGACCGTCCCGTGCGTACGAACCGATCTGCTGGTGAAGGAACTCGCGCGTCTGCTGCCCGGGCGCACGCTCCACACCGGCCCGCTCACCGGCTCCGACCACGTGGTCCGTGGTCCGGAGCGGTCCGACCTGCTGGCGACCGGCGCGATCGCGGTCGACATGGAGTCGGCGGCCACGCTGCTCAGCGCGGTCCGCACGGGCGAACGCCCGGTCGCGGCCGTCCGGGTGGTCGTGGACGCTCCGGAACACGAGCTCGTCCGGATCGGCACGGTGCGCGGTGGGATCACCGCTTTCCGCGTTCTCCGTTCCATCCTTCCCGCGTTTTTCGAATGGCACCGTTCTTTGCCGCTCCCCCGGAGGTGAGCCAGATGGCCATGCCGTTGCGTCAGTCCATCAAGGTCGCTACGTACCTGGCTGAACAGAGGATCCGCAGGCGCGACAAGTTCCCGCTCATCGTCGAGCTGGAGCCGCTCTTCGCCTGCAACCTGAAGTGCGAGGGCTGCGGCAAGATCCAGCACCCGGCCGGTGTGCTCAAGCAGCGCATGCCGGTGGCCCAGGCCGTGGGCGCGGTACTGGAGTCCGGTGCGCCCATGGTGTCCATCGCCGGTGGAGAACCGTTGATGCACCCGCAGATCGACGAGATCGTGCGGCAGCTGGTGGCCCGGAAGAAGTACGTCTTCCTGTGCACCAACGCGCTGCTGATGCGCAAGAAGATGGAGAAGTTCACGCCGTCGCCGTACTTCGCCTTCGCGGTGCACATCGACGGGCTGCGCGAGCGGCACGACGAGTCCGTCGCGAAGGAGGGCGTGTTCGACGAGGCGGTGGAGGCCATCAAGGAGGCCAAGCGGCGCGGCTTCCGGGTGACCACCAACTCGACCTTCTTCAACACCGACACCCCGCAGACCGTCATCGAGGTGCTCAACTTCCTCAACGACGACCTCCAGGTCGACGAGATGATGATCTCGCCCGCGTACGCCTACGAGAAGGCGCCCGACCAGGAGCACTTCCTCGGCGTCGAGCAGACCCGCGAACTGTTCCGGAAGGCGTTCGCGGGCGGCAACCGCCGCAAGTGGCGGCTCAACCACTCCCCGCTCTTCCTGGACTTCCTGGAGGGCAAGGTCGACTTCCCGTGCACGGCGTGGGCGATCCCGAACTACTCGCTCTTCGGCTGGCAGCGCCCCTGCTACCTGATGAGCGACGGGTACGTGCCGACGTACCGCGAACTCATCGAGGACACCGACTGGGACAAGTACGGCCGGGGCAAGGACCCGCGCTGCGCCAACTGCATGGCGCACTGCGGCTACGAGCCGACGGCCGTGCTCGCCACCATGGGCTCCCTGAAGGAGTCGCTGCGGGCCATGCGCGAGACCGTCTCCGGGAACCGGGAGTGACGCGGTGACCGCCGTCCCCCTGGGCGTTCCCGAGGTACCGGCCCGGCCGGTCGCACCGCGGCGCGCGTCGCGGCGGATCCAGGTCGGGCCGGTGGCGGTCGGCGGCGGTGCCCCGGTGTCGGTCCAGTCGATGACGACGACACGGACCTCCGACATCGGTGCCACCCTCCAGCAGATCGCCGAACTCACCGCGTCCGGCTGCCAGATCGTCCGCGTCGCCTGCCCCACGCAGGACGACGCGGACGCCCTGGCGACCATCGCCCGCAAGTCGCGGATCCCGGTGATCGCGGACATCCACTTCCAGCCGAAGTACGTGTTCGCGGCCATCGAGGCGGGCTGTGCGGCGGTCCGGGTGAACCCGGGCAACATCAAGAAGTTCGACGACCAGGTCAAGGAGATCGCGCGGGCCGCGAAGGACCACGGCACGCCGGTCCGGATCGGGGTCAACGCCGGTTCCCTGGACCGGCGTCTGCTCCAGAAGTACGGCAGGGCCACCCCCGAGGCACTGGTGGAGTCGGCCCTGTGGGAGGCGTCCCTCTTCGAGGAGCACGACTTCCGGGACATCAAGATCTCCGTCAAGCACAACGACCCGGTCGTCATGATCGAGGCGTACCGCCGGCTCGCGGAGCAGTGCGACTACCCGCTGCACCTCGGCGTGACCGAGGCCGGCCCGGCCTTCCAGGGCACGATCAAGTCGGCGGTCGCCTTCGGCGCGCTGCTGAGCGAGGGTATCGGCGACACCATCCGGGTGTCGCTGTCGGCCCCGCCCGCCGAGGAGGTCAAGGTCGGCATCCGGATCCTGGAGTCGCTGAACCTCAGGCAGCGCGGTCTGGAGATCGTCTCCTGCCCGTCCTGCGGCCGCGCCCAGGTCGACGTGTACAAGCTCGCCGAGGAGGTCACCGCCGGTCTGGACGGCCTGGACGTGCCGCTGCGGGTGGCGGTGATGGGCTGTGTGGTCAACGGGCCGGGGGAGGCCCGGGAGGCCGACCTCGGCGTGGCCTCCGGCAACGGCAAGGGCCAGATCTTCGTCAAGGGCGAGGTCGTCAAGACGGTCCCCGAGTCCAGGATCGTCGAGACCCTCATCGAGGAGGCCATGAAGCTCGCCGAGCAGGCGAAGTGAGTCGAGGCCACAGCACGGTACGACCGAGAGGGGGCCCAGCGTGACGATTCTGGAGACCATCCGGGGACCACGCGACCTGAAGGCGCTGTCCGAGGCGGAACTCGGTGAACTGTCGGAAGAGATACGTGAGTTCCTGGTGCAGGCGGTGTCGAGGACCGGCGGCCACCTGGGGCCGAACCTGGGCGTGGTGGAACTCACCGTCGCGCTCCACCGGGTCTTCGAGTCGCCGGCCGACCGCATCCTGTGGGACACCGGCCACCAGAGCTATGTGCACAAGTTGCTGACCGGACGCCAGGACTTCTCCAAACTGCGCGGCAAGGGGGGCCTGTCCGGCTATCCCTCGCGCGAGGAGTCCGAGCACGACGTCATCGAGAACTCCCACGCCTCCACCGCGCTGGGCTGGGCCGACGGCCTGGCCAAGGCCCACCAGGTGCAGGGGGGCGAGGGCCACGTCGTCGCGGTCATCGGCGACGGCGCGCTGACCGGCGGCATGGCCTGGGAGGCGCTGAACAACATCGCGGCCGCCAGGGACCGGCCGCTGATCATCGTCGTCAACGACAACGAGAGGTCGTACGCCCCGACCATCGGCGGCCTCGCCAGCCACCTGGCCACCCTGCGCACCACCGACGGCTACGAGAAGTTCCTCGCCTGGGGCAAGGACGTGCTGCTGCGCACGCCGGTCGTCGGCCACACCGTCTACGAGTCCCTGCACGGCGCCAAGAAGGGCTTCAAGGACGCCTTCGCCCCGCAGGGCATGTTCGAGGACCTGGGCCTGAAGTACGAGGGCCCGATCGACGGCCACGACATCGGTGCCGTCGAGGCGGCGCTGCGCCGGGCGAAACGCTTCCACGGGCCGGTCCTGGTCCACTGCCTCACCGAGAAGGGCCGCGGCTACGAACCCGCCCTCGCCCACGAGGAGGACCACTTCCACACCGTCGGCGTGATGGACCCGCTGACCTGCGCCCCGCTCACGCCCCTCGCCGGGCCCTCGTGGACCTCGGTGTTCGGCGACGAGATCGTCCGGATCGGCGAGGAACGCGAGGACGTCGTGGCGATCACGGCGGCCATGCTGCACCCGGTCGGCCTCGGCCGGTTCGCCGAGCGCTTCCCCGACCGGGTGTGGGACGTGGGCATCGCCGAGCAGCACGCGGCCGTCTCCGCGGCGGGCCTCGCCACCGGCGGGCTGCACCCGGTCGTGGCCGTCTACGCCACCTTCCTCAACCGCGCCTTCGACCAGGTGCTGATGGACGTGGCCCTGCACAAGTGCGGGGTGACGTTCGTGCTGGACCGGGCCGGCGTCACCGGCGTCGACGGGGCGTCGCACAACGGCATGTGGGACATGTCCGTCCTGCAGGTCGTGCCGGGCCTCAGGATCGCCGCCCCGCGCGACGCCGGGCAGTTGCGCGCCCAGTTGCGCGAGGCCGTCGCCGTGGACGACGCGCCCACCCTGGTGCGCTTCCCGAAGGAGTCCGTCGGACCGCAGATCCCGGCGGTCGGCCGGGTCGGCGGCATGGACGTGCTGCACCGGGCGGAGCGCCCCGACGTGCTGCTGGTCGCCGTCGGGGTGATGGCCCCGGTGTGCCTCCAGGCCGCGGAGCTGCTCCAGGCCCGGGGCATCGGGTGCACGGTGGTCGACCCGCGGTGGGTCAAACCCGTGGACCCGGCGCTGCCGGGCCTGGCCGCCGGACACCGTCTGGTGGCCGTCGTCGAGGACAACAGCCGTGCCGCGGGCGTCGGTTCGGCCGTGGCACTGGCCCTCGGGGACGCCGACGTGGACGTGCCGGTACGGCGGTTCGGCATCCCGGAGCAGTTCCTCGCGCACGCCAAGCGCGGCGAGGTGCTGGCCGACATCGGCCTCACGCCCGTCGAGATCGCCGGCCGGATCGGTGCGAGCCCGGCCGTCAGGGACGTGGGGGGCACAGTCAAGGAGAGAGCTGAATGACCACCGAGTTCGATCTCGGCGCCCTCCTCGCCGAGCGCGGGGCCGAGCGCTACGAGCTGCACACGAAGTACCTGAACCCGCAGCTCCCGCGCATGCTGCACACCATCGGCTTCGACAAGGTCTACGAACGCGGCGAAGGGGCCCACTTCTTCGACGCGGACGGCAACGACTACCTCGACATGCTGGCCGGGTTCGGGGTGATGGGCCTCGGCCGGCACCACCCGGTCGTCCGCAAGGCACTGCACGACGTCCTCGACGCGGGCCTCGCCGACCTCACCCGCTTCGACTGCCAGCCGCTGCCCGGGCTGCTCGCCGAGCGGCTGCTCGCGCACAGCCCGCACCTGGACCGGGTGTTCTTCGGCAACAGTGGCACCGAGGCGGTCGAGACCGCCCTGAAGTTCGCCCGCTACGCCACCGGACGGCCGCGGATCCTCTACTGCGACCACGCGTTCCACGGCCTGACCACCGGCTCCCTGTCGGTCAACGGCGAGGACGGCTTCCGCGACGGCTTCGCCCCGCTGCTGCCCGACACCGCCGTTCCCCTCGGCGATCTCGACGCCCTGGCGCGGGAGCTGAAGAAGGGCGACGTCGCCGGGCTGATCGTGGAGCCGATCCAGGGCAAGGGCGTGCACGAGGCGCCGCCCGGCTACCTGCGCGCCGCCCAGGAGCTGCTGCGCCGGCACAAGGCGCTGCTCATCGCCGACGAGGTGCAGACCGGTCTCGGCCGCACCGGCGACTTCTACGCCTACCAGCACGAGGACGGCGTCGAGCCGGACCTGGTGTGCGTGGCGAAGGCGCTGTCCGGCGGCTACGTCCCGGTCGGGGCCACCCTCGGCCGGGACTGGATCTTCCGGAAGGTCTACTCGTCCATGGACCGCGTGCTGGTGCACTCGGCGAGCTTCGGGTCCAACGCGCAGGCGATGGCCGCCGGGCTCGCCGTGCTGTCGGTCATGGAGAACGAGCAGATCGTCGCCGGGGTGCGGCGCACGGGCGACCTGCTGAAGGCCAGGCTCACCGCGCTGGTCGACCGCTACGAGCTGCTCGCCGACGTGCGCGGCCGCGGCCTGATGATCGGCATCGAGTTCGGCAGGCCCTCGTCGCTGAAGCTGCGGGGCCGCTGGACCATGCTGCAGGCCGCGCGCAAGGGCCTGTTCGCCCAGATGGTCGTCGTCCCCCTGCTGCAGCGGCACCGGATCCTCACCCAGGTCTCCGGCGACCACCTGGAGGTGATCAAGCTCATCCCGCCGCTGGTCGTCGACGAGGCCGACGTGGACCGGTTCGTGACGGCCTTCACGGCGGTGATGGACGACGCCCACAGCGGCGGCGGCCTGATGTGGGACTTCGGCAAGACCCTGATCAAACAGGCGGTGGCCAACCGCTGACGTACCGGACCTGAAGACTCTTGCCTCTGAGGCAAAAAATTTGCCGCAGAGGCAAGAGTCGGGCCCAATGGAGACATGAACGCTCCCGAGCCGGGGCCCGGGGACGGGCTGCCCGCCGTCGCCCCACAGCTCCGCGCCCTGCGCAGACGCGCCGGCCTCACGCTGGAGGCCGCCGCCCGGTCGGCCGGGCTCTCGCCCGCCCATCTGTCCCGCCTGGAGACGGGCCAGCGCCAGCCCTCGCTGCCGATGCTGCTCGCGCTCGCCCGCATCTACGGTACGACGGTGTCGGACCTGCTCGGCGAGACGGTCGCCGAACGCGACTCGATCGTACGCGCCCCCGACATGGAACCGACCCACGCGGGCGGCTGGACCTACTTCCAGGCCGGGTCCTCCGGGCGCGGCATGCAGGCGCTGCGCGTCCGGGTGCCCTACGGCACCCAGGGCGACATCGTGCGCGTCCACCCCGGCGAGGAGTGGCTCTACGTCCTCAAGGGACGGCTCAGGCTGCGGCTGGGCGACACCGCGCACCTGCTCGCGCCGGGTGACAGCGCGCACTTCGACTCGCTCACCCCGCACCGGCTCGCCGCCGAGGACCACGACGGCGTCGAGCTGCTGTTCGTCCACACCCTGCTGCAGAGCCCCACGGCCACGCTGTGCCTGGGCCACCCGACTGGAGAGCTGCCATGAGCGACTTCGAGGAGAAGTTCCCCCGCTCGCTGTGGGTCCGGCTGATCATCTACATCGCCGTCGGCCATCTCTTCGCCGCGTTCCTCTACCTGCTGTTCGCGCTCGGCGCCAAGAGCTGAGCCGACCTCAGTCCACGAGGCGCTCGCGCAGTCGCTCCCGGGCCGCGGGGGTGAGCCGCAGCCCCTGCTCGAAGTAGGTGTCGAGGTCGCCCCAGGTCTCCTCGATGGCCGCGAAGGCCGCCGACAGGTACTCGGCGCGCGCGTCGAAGAGGGGGCTGAGCAGCTCCATCACCTCGGGCGTGTACGCGGTGTCCGGGTTGCCGGCGCGGCGCACCTTGTAGCGGCGGTGCTTGGCGTTGGACTCCAGGTAGTCCGCGACCACCGCCTCGCGCTCCACACCGACGGCGAGGAGCGTGACGGCTATGGAGATGCCCGCGCGGTCCTTGCCGGCCGCGCAGTGCATGAGCGCCGGCACGCTGTCCTCGGCCAGCGCCTGCAGCACCCGGGAGTGCTCGGCGGTGCGCTGGGTGACGATCGCCCGGTACGAGGCGACCATCCGGGCCGCCCCCTTGCCGTCCGCGAGGATCGAGCGGAGCTGGTCGAGGTCGCCGGCCCGGACCATCTTCCAGAACTCGGCGCCGTCCGCCGGGTCGCTCAGCGGCAGGTTCACGTTCCGCACGCCGGGCAGCTCGACGTCCGGGCCCTCCAGCTTCTGGTCGGCGGCGTTGCGGAAGTCGAAGATCGTGTGCAGGCCCAGGGAGCCGAGGAAGGCCGCGTCCTCGGCGGTGGCGTGCGCGAGGTGGCCGCTGCGGAACAGCACGCCGTGCCGCACCCGCCGCCCGTCCACGGTCGGCAGCCCGCCCACGTCACGGAAGTTGCGTACGGCGGCCAGCTCCGGCTCGGTCGACGGCACCTGCTGCGTCACGGGGGCTCCTCACGCCTCGCTCCCGCCGGCGCGGCTCGGCGACGGGCACTGCGTCGACGATACGACATCGATTTCCTCGGGCAATGAGTTGTCCACAGGCGTTGCCAGCGAGGGCCGGTCGGCCTAATGATGTTCGCACCTGAGCGGTTCTGTTGGCACCTGTGAGGTCTCGATGGTGGACATCGGCGAAAACGGTCGTACGTGGCTCCTCTCGGGGCCCACCAGCAGCTATGCCCTGCACCTCACCGAGGCGGACGAGCTGCTGCACCTGCACTGGGGGCCACGGATCGCGCTCGCGGACGCCGAGGCGCTGGCGGAGCGCCCGCTGCCGGACTACCGGCCCTTCGAGTCCCCGCTCGACGGCCGCGAGGAGTACCCCGTCGAGGGCGGCCCCCGCTTCGTCCGCCCCGCCCTGTCCGTGCGCACCGGGGAACGGCGGGGCACCGAATGGCGCTTCGTGTCCTGCGAGACCGGGGACGGCACCGGCACCGGCGGGGGCGCCGACGAGCTGCGGCTGTGCTTCGACGACGACGGCGTGGCGATCACCCTGCACCACCGGATGCGCGGGGACGTGGTGGAGCGCTGGGTGACCGTGGCCAACGGCGGGGACGCGCGCGTGGAGCTGCTGCGGGCCGACGCCGCCACCTGGACCCTGCCGGAGCGCGAGGGCTGGCGGCTCTCCCAGCTGCACGGCCGCTGGGCCGCCGAGTCCCTGCTCACGACCGCCCCCCTCACCTTCGGCGAGAAGGTCATCGGCAGCCGCCGCGGCCACACCGGCCACCAGCACCTGCCCTGGGTCGCGCTGGACACCGACGCGACCGAGGAGCGCGGCGAGGTCTACGGCTGCGCGCTCGGCTGGTCCGGCTCCTGGCGGATCGCCGTCGCGCAACTCCCCGACGCGCGCGTGCAGATCACCGGCGGCGCCGGCTGGGACGACTCGGGGCTGCTGCTCCTGGAGCCCGGGGAGTCCTACACCACACCCGTCTTCGCGGGCCTGTGGAGCGACGGCGGCTTCGGCGGGGCCAGCCGCACCTGGCACGCCTACCAGCGCGACCATGTGATCCCGGACGCGGAGCGGGACCGGCCGGTGCTGTTCAACTCCTGGGAGGCGACCGGCTTCGGCATCTCCGAGGACCAGCAGACCGCCCTCGCCCGGCACGCCGCCGACATCGGCGTCGAGCTGTTCGTCGTGGACGACGGCTGGTTCGGCGCCCGCACCGGCGACCGGGCCGGACTCGGCGACTGGACGCCCAACCCCGACCGCTTCCCGCAGGGTCTCAAGCCCCTGGCGGACCGGGTGCACGGCCTCGGCATGCAGTTCGGCATCTGGGTCGAGCCCGAGATGGTCAACGCCGACAGCGACCTCTACCGGGCCCACCCCGACTGGGTGCAGTACCAGGCGGGGCGCAGGCGGACGGAGCTGCGCAACCAGCTCGTCCTCAACCTCGCCCGCGAGGACGTCCGGGAGTACCTGTGGGGACAAATGGACGACCTGCTGTCCAGCGCCCCGATCGACTACGTGAAGTGGGACTTCAACCGCTGCTTCACCGACGCCGGCTGGCCCGGGGAGCCGTACCCGCAGCGCCTGTGGATCGACCACGTCCGCGCCTTCTACGCGCTGCTGGACCGGTTGCGCGCCGCCCACCCCCGGGTCGCCTTCGAGTCCTGCTCGGGCGGCGGCGGCCGGATCGACCTCGGCGTGCTCAGCCGCACCGACCAGGTGTGGACCTCCGACAACACCGACCCGCTCGACCGGCTCGCCATCCAGCACGGCTTCAGCCAGATCCATCCCGCGCGGGTGATGGCGGCCTGGGTCACCGACAGCCCGAACACCCAGCTCAACGGCCGGGTCAGCTCGCTGCGGTTCCGCTTCGTCAGTGCGATGGCCGGGGTGCTCGGCGTCGGCGGCGACCTCACCGCATGGACGGGGGAGGAGCTGGCCGAGGCCCGCCGGTGGGTGGAGCTCTACAAGGAGATACGCCCGGTCGTCCAGCGGGGCGAGCAGTACCGGCTGCGGCCCCCGGCGGGCGGACAGAGCGCCGTCCAGTACGTCCTCGGGGACGAGTCCGTGGTCCTCGCCTGCCTCCAGGCGCAGCGGTTCGGTGAGCCGGTGCCGGCGCTGCGACTACGCGGACTCGACCCGCTGGCGTCGTACGAATGCCGCGAAACGGGCGAAGTGCACCGGGGTGCGGTCCTGTTGCACCACGGTCTGCGCACCGGGCTCAGGGGTGACCTGGACGCCACGGTCCTCCGGCTGCGCCGCGTCTAGTCGACCTGTCCGAATCGCGGTATTACGTCCAACTGGGTGCGGATTGACGGCGAGTGGGTGCCGGGCGCGTGAGGAGCGTCATAGCCGTGACCGACGGTGGCGCGTCATGTGCACGTAATTCCGGCGCCGACGAGGGGATTCGACCGGGTGAACCGTTCGGGGATTCACGGAGTGTGACCGTGTAATCCCGTATTGGATCATCCGAGGTGCTCTCGCCGGGAACCGGTTGCTTGTCCGGGTGAGTCTCGCTCGCTTACGTTCGCCACCAATCCGGACGGAACGCCGAATCCTGCCGCCGCCCGGAGTCCCCACACATGACCCGTGTTCGGCAGGAGCGGGGGACCCCTCAGGCACGACTGCCTGTCCCGGTCTCCGGGGCACAGGCTCGGGGTGCGGCCGCGACGCGCGGCCGGGCGGCTCCAGCCCGAACCCGACAGCTCACCTCGCAGGCGCCGGAGAGGAACGCGCCATGCCCGCGAAGGGTAAGCACCGACGCCCCAGGAACCGGCGTCTCAGCCGCGCCGTCGCCGCCGCCGGGACCGGCGGTGCCGCACTGGCCCTGCCGCTCGTCGGAGCCGCCGCAGCGCACGCCGGCACCCCGCAGACCGCTCCCGGCCAGCCGGCCCGGTCCCTCCCCGCCGTGCAGAACGCGGCCGTGAAGAAGGCCGCCGCGCAGTCGGGTCAGGGGGTGCGCAGCTACACGGTGAAGACCGGGGACTGCCTGGCCAGGATCGCCGACGAGCAGCAGGTCCGGGGCGGCTGGCAGCGGCTCTACCAGGACAACCGGCAGGCCGTCGGCGCCGATCCCGCGCTGATCCACCCGGGTCTGCGGCTGGCCCTCGGGGTGAAGGCGCAGCCGGTGCACACCGGATCCTCCGCCGCCTCACGGACGGCGCAGCGACCGCAGCCGGCGCCCTCCGCCCCGGCCGCCCAGCCGGCTCCGGCGGCGCCCGCCGTGCAGTCGGCCCCCGCCGCGCAGGCCGCCCCGGCCACCGGCTACACCCTCCCGGTCACCGGCGGCACCATCGGCACCGGCTACCACGTGCCCGGCAGCATGTGGTCCAGCGGCCACCACACCGGTGTCGACTTCGTCGTGCCGACCGGCACCCCCGTCAAGGCGGTCGCCGCCGGCACCGTGGTCTCCGCCGGATGGGGCGGCGCCTACGGCAACCAGGTCGTCCTCCGGCTCGGTGACGGGCACTACGCCCAGTACGGCCACCTCTCCCGGCTCTCCGTCTCGGCCGGCCAGAGCGTGACGGCGGGGCAGCAGGTCGGACTGTCGGGCGCCACCGGCAACGTGACCGGCCCGCACCTGCACTTCGAGATCCGCACCACCCCCGACTACGGGTCGGACGTCGACCCGGTCGGCTACCTCCGCTCGCACGGCGTCCCCGTCGGCTGAGGGCCACCCCCACGAACCATCTCCCTGACGCACCGAAGGCCGGCCCCCCGATCCCCGGGACCGGCCTTCGGTGTGTCCCGCCCGCGAGGCGCGCCGATGTATTCCCGAGTGCGGTCCGTCGGTGACGTGGCTTATCTCACCGTCCGTCAACCCCTCATTACGGTCGCGTAGGTCACATCCGAAGGTGAATCATGGTCCGACGTGGCAGACGATTCGAAGAATGACAGCAGATCAGTGATCGGGTCGTACGTGGCGCTGGGGGACAGCTTCACCGAGGGCGTCGGCGACCCCGGCCCCGACGGGGCGTTCGTCGGCTGGGCGGACCGGTTCGCGGTCCTGCTCGCCGACCGGCGGCCCGAGGGCGACTTCGCGTACACGAACCTGGCCGTGCGCGGGAAGCTCCTCGACCAGATCGTGGCCGACCAGCTCCCGAAGGCCGTCGAACTGGCCCCGGACCTCGTCTCCTTCTGTGCGGGGGGCAACGACATCATCCGTCCCGGCACCGACCCGGACGAGGTGGCCGAGCGCTTCGAGCGCGCGCTGGCCCGGCTCGCGGCAGCCGCGGGCACGGTGATGGTGACGACCGGCTTCGACACCCGGGGCGTCCCCCTGCTCAAGCACCTGCGCGGCAAGATCGCGACCTACAACGGGCACGTGCGCGCCATCGCCGACCGGTACGGCTGTCCCGTGCTCGACCTGTGGTCCCTGAAGTCCGTGCAGGACCGCAGGGCCTGGGACGGCGACCGGCTGCACCTGTCGCCCGAGGGGCACACCCGGGTGGCGCTGCGCGCCGGACAGGCCCTCGGCCTGGAGATCCCGGCCGACCCCGAGCAGGCCTGGCCGCCGCTCCCGCCGCGGGGCACCCTGGAGGTCCGCCGCGACGACGTCCACTGGGCCCGTGAGTACCTCGTCCCGTGGATCGGCCGCCGGCTGCGCGGCGAGTCCTCCGGCGACCACGTGACGGCGAAGGGCGCCCTGTCGCCGGACGACATCAAGATGCGCATCGCCTCGGTGGCCTGACCACCGCGCGGTGAGCGGCCCGAGCCGCCGGAAGACGGCCGCGCCGCCGTCGCCCCGCACCGCGCACCCCGCGATGCGGGGCCCCGCCGGGCCGCACCGGCGGCGGGACGGCCGAGGGGCCCCGGCGACTCAGCGGCCGCGCGCGGTCAACGCCTGTCGTGGTGGGCCGAGTTCGGGTCGGTGCCTCGGCCGCTCAGCGCTGTCCCTGGGGTCGGGGCGCCGCGCCCGGGTAGGACGTGCGCTGCTCCGCGAGCGCGTCGGGGTGCGGCGCGGGGCATCGTCCGGCCGTTTCGGCCGTACCCCCTGGCGGGACGGCCGAGCGCCTCCGGCGCGCGCGGTCAACGCCTGTCGTGGTGGGCGGAGTTCGGGCCGGTGCTTCGGCCGCTCAGTGCTGGGCCCGGGCCGGGGTGCCGCGCCCGGGTGCGGCGTGAGCTGCAGCGTGGGTGTGTCGGGTGCGGTGCGGGCATCGTCCGGCCGTACCCGCGGCGGGACCGCTCAGCGGCCGCGCGCGGTCAATGCCTCGCGAGGCAGGCCGAGTTCGCGGGCCAGTGCGTCGTCCACCCAGCGCTGGGCCCGGGACCGGGGCACCGCGCCCGGGTACGACGTGAGCTGCACCGCGAGCCCGTCGAGCAGGGCGGTGAGCCGCAGGGCCGCGGCCTCCGGGTCGGCGCACGCGAACTCGCCCGCGGCCACGCCCTCCGCGAGGACCGCCGCGATCGCCGCCTTCCACCGCCGGTCCAGGTCCCGGGTGACCTCGCGCAGGGCCGGCTCGCGCAGCGCCACCGCCCAGCCCTCGATCCACAGCCGCCAGCCCTTGGCCTGCCCCGTGGGCGCGTACCAGCGCACCGCCGCCCGCAGCCGGCGCAGCGCCGAGGTGCGCCGCCCGAGCAGCGCCCGCAGCCGCGCCAGATCGCCCTCGGCGGCGTAGGCGAACGCGGCGGCGACCAGCTTCTCCTTCGTCGAGAAGTGGTACAGCACCAGCGCGTTGCTCACACCGAGCGCGGAGGCCACGTCGGCGATCCTGACCGCCGCCACACCCCGCTCCTCGATCTGCCCGACGGCGGCCCGCAGCATCTCCTCCCGCCGCTCCGCCACGCTCAACCGCACTCTCGCCACGCGGTCACCCTATTGCGTCGGACGGGCCCCGCCGAACGGACCGCCGCGGGGCCGGCGTACCCCGGCCACTCCAACGGACAGCCCGGCCGGACGCGGGCCGTACGCCGGCGTCAGCGGTAGCAGCCGAAGCGGTCCGCCAGCGCGGCGAGCCGGTCCTCGGCCAGGGCGTGGGCGGCGGCACGCGCAGTGGTGCGGCCGGTCTCCGCGCGGGCGAGCACCTGCCCGGTCAGGGCGCGCACCGAGCGGCGGACGCGGTCGAACGCCTCGTCCGCGTCCGCGCCGATGTCGCCGAAGAGGGTCCACCACCACCAGGCGTTCGTCGCGGAGTTGACCACCACGTCCGGCAGCACGGTCACCCCGCGCGCGGCCAGCGCCGCCTCCGCCTCGGGCCGTACCGGCATGTTGGCGGCCTCGGCGATCCAGCGGGCGGTGACGCGCCCCTGCTCGGCGGCGCCGACGGCGTACGACACCGCCGCGGGCACCAGCACCTCGGCGTCGGCGGACAGCCAGGCGTCGCCGGGCAGTTCACGGTCGCCGGGGCGCAGCGCGGCGCGGTCCACGGTGCCGTACGCGTCCCGCGCCGCCAGCAGCGCCTCCACGTCCAGGCCCTCCGGGTTGGCCATGGTTCCCCTCACGTCGGCCACGGCCACCACCGTCAGGCCCGCGCGGGAGAGGAAGCGGGCCGTGGCCCCGCCCATGGTGCCCAGGCCCTGCACGGACACCCGGGTGCCCCGGTACGGCACCGACGCCCGGTCCAGGGCGGTCAGCACCGACTCCGCCACCCCGCAGCCCCCGGCCAGCTCGTCCAGGCCGATGCCGTCCACCTCCACCGCGAAGGCGTCGGCGAGCCGTCCGCGGGCCGCCGCCTCGTCGTCCAGCAGCGGATAGACCGCCTGGACGGAGGAGACCAGACCCGCCTCGGCGGCCGCGCGGTCCACCAGGTCCTGGGTGAGCCCCAGGTCCTCGCCGGTGGTCCAGCAGCTCTCGATGTACGGCCGCATGGCGCGCAGGTAGCGCACGAGCAGGCCGTAGGCCCCCGGGTCGCGCGGGTCGCAGTCGATGCCGCCCTTGGCGCCGCCGAGCGGCACGTAGCGGGCGTCGGGGTCGTAGTGCAGGGCCTCCTTCATCGTCATGCCGCGGGCGAGTCCGGTGACCTCCTCCAGCGTGCAGCCGGGCCGCATGCGCAGCCCGCCGCTGGCCACGCCCCGCACCAGCCGGTCGACGACCAGGAACCCCTGGCGGCCGGTGACGTGGTCGGTCCAGACGAGCGACATCAGGGGGGCGGCCATGGGATCTCCCGGGGGATTGCTACTGAATCGCCGGTCAGTATCCGGAGCGGCCGGCCACGGTGTCAAAGCGCCCGGGCGGCCCCGTGCGCGGTGCGCGGGGGCCCGGCCGGCCCTCCGCCGGCACCCGGCGATCGAGGTCCGGCGAAGGGGCCGACCATAATGGAGGACTCAGCGATCCACGTGGAGGTACCGTGACCGGTTTGCGTTCCCAGAGCTTCGGGCTCAGCGTGCTGCGGCCCGCGGCCTTCGGCGCGGATCCGGGTGGCGAGCGCCTCGCGCGCATCCGCCGTTCCCCCCATTTCAAGGACGGCGTCTTCCAGAACCCCGGGGGTGTGGCCCGCACCCGCCCCTCCGGGTCCACCGTGGAACTCGCCAAGGTGTTCCTCGATAAGGACACCCGGCCGCTGCGCACGCCCCGCGGCACCGTGCCGGTGCATCCGACCACCTTCGCCGACCTCGCCGCGCCGCCCGCCACCGGGCTGCGGGTGACGTGGATGGGCCACTCCAGCGTGCTCGTGGAGATCGACGGGCGGCGGGTGCTGTTCGACCCCGTCTGGGGCGAGCGCTGCTCCCCGTTCCCGTTCGCCGGGCCCAAGCGGCTGCACCCGGTGCCGCTGCCGCTGGCCGCGCTCGGTCCGGTCGACGTCGTGGTGATCTCGCACGACCACTACGACCACCTGGACATGCCCAGCATCAAGGCGCTGGCCGGAACGGACACGGTGTTCGCGGTGCCGCTGGGCGTCGGCGCCCACCTGGAGCACTGGGGCGTGTCCCCGGACCGGCTGCGCGAACTCGACTGGCACGAGTCCACCCGGATCGGCGGACTCACCCTCACCGCCACCCCGGCCCGCCACTTCTGCGGCCGCGGCCTGCGCAACACCCAGCACACCCTCTGGGCGTCCTGGGTCGTCGCCGGCGAGGAGCACCGGGTCTACCACAGCGGTGACACCGGCTACTTCGACGGCTTCGCGGAGATCGGCGCGGCCCACGGCCCGTTCGACACCACCATGATCCAGATCGGCGCGTACAGCGAGTTCTGGCCCGACATCCACATGACGCCCGAGGAGGGCCTGCGCGCCCACCTCGACCTCCAGGGCGGCGCCCCGCACGGCGTGCTGCTGCCGATCCACTGGGGCACCTTCAACCTCGCCCCGCACGCCTGGGCCGAACCGGGGGAGTGGTCCAAGGAGGCCGCCGAGGAAGCCGGCCAGGCGGTGGCGCTGCCGCGCCCCGGCGAGCCCTTCGAGCCCGCCGGGAAGGTACCCGCGCAGGCGTGGTGGCGCTCCGCGTCGGCTCCGGTCCCGCACCTGTGGCGGCGCCCGGCCGCGACACCGGTCCCGCCGGTGGGCGCCCGGGTGGCCGTGGACGCGGCGGACGCGGCGGACGCGGTGGACGTCGACGCGGTGAGCGCTGACGCGGACCTGGCCGGAGAGCGCTGACGCGGATCTGGCCCGGCCCCGGGGTGACCGAAGGTGACGGTCCCCGGCCCGCGAGCGGCCCGGCGCCGGCCGCCCGGGCGGCCGGACCACGGGCCGGCCGGGCGGCCGATCGGCAAACCCAGGACACTCCGAGGGCCGGTGCGCACACCTGTGCGCACCGGCCCTCACTGCCGTCTTCTGACCGGTTCTGACCAGGTCAGATCATTTTCTTCCCGTACTCGGCGCGCCGCTTCGGCGCGGTTATCGGTCTGTCGTACGAGACCTCATACCAGAGCGGGACCCTGCACGGGGGACTTTGTCAACTGCCCACCGCACATGATGCGCGGGCGACTACTGTCAGTGTCCGGATGGCAGCCCGACGGACCAGTACGAGGACGCAGATGTCTCACCTCCGTGCACCGGCCGCCCGCGCAGACCGCCGTGAGGGCGGCAGGCACGGACGTCCGGTCGCCCGACCCGCTCCCGCACTGCCCGAGACGCACATACGGCCCCAGCTCATGCGGCTCGCCGTGCTCCCGCCGACGGCGGTGGCCCTCAGCGCGAGCGCGGCCGTCATCTTCGGCATCCGCTCCACCGGCGCGCACCCCGGACCCACCCTGTGGGCCGTGCTCGCCGGGGCGACCGCGGTGGCCGCCGCGGCCGTCCTGATCGCCGCCGTGGCCGCGGACCGCGCCGCCCGCCTCGTCAGCGACCGGGTCGGCGCCCTGCGCCGCAGCGCCGCCCGGGGCGAGGCCGACCTGCGCGCCCTCGTCGAGGCGCTGCGCCGCGGCGAGACCCCGCCGCGGCGCGGACCGCGCAAGGCGCCGCCCGAGGACGCCGACGACCTCGACCTGCTCGCCGCCGAGCTGGCCCGCGCGCACGACGGCGCCGTCACCGCCGTCGTGCAGGCCGCCCAGCTCTCCAGCCAGGCGGGCAGCGAGCAGAAGCTGGAGGTCTTCGTCAACCTCGCCCGGCGACTGCAGTCCCTGGTGCACCGGGAGATCTCCATCCTGGACGACCTGGAGAACGAGATCGAGGACCCGGACCTGCTCAAGGGCCTCTTCCACGTCGACCACCTGGCCACCCGCATCCGGCGGCACGCGGAGAACCTCGCCGTGCTCGGCGGCGCCGTCTCCCGCCGGCAGTGGAGCAACCCGGTCTCCATGACCGAGGTGCTGCGCTCGGCCATCGCCGAGGTCGAGCAGTACTCCCGGGTCAAGCTGGTGCCGCCCGTCGACGGCGAACTGCGCGGCCACGCCGTGGCCGACGTCATCCACCTGCTCGCGGAACTGGTCGAGAACGCCACGGTGTTCTCCGCCCCGCACACCCAGGTGCTGCTGCGCGCCGGCCTCGTCACCTCGGGGCTGGCCGTGGAGGTCGAGGACCGCGGCCTCGGCATGCCCGTCGGCGAACAGGCCCGGATGAACGCGCTGCTCGCCGACCCCGACCAGGTCAACGTCGCCAGCCTGCTCGCCGACGGCCGCATCGGCCTGTACGTCGTCTCCCAGCTCGCCCGCCGCCACGGCATCACCGTCCGGCTGCAGACCAACATCTACGGCGGGGTGCAGGCCGTCCTCGTCGTGCCGCAGGTCGTGCTGGGCTCGGCGCCGGGCGCGCCCGGCGCCGTACCGGGGCGGCAGCCGGGCGCGGCGGACACGGGCCCCCTTCCGGTGCCCCCGCCCCCGCCCGCCTCCGGCGGCACCGCGCTCCCGGCTCCGGCCGGCCCCGTGCTCCCCGCCCCGCGCGGCGCGGCGGCCGGAGCCCCGGGCACCACTCCAGGCGCCCGCGGTCCGGCCGGCCCCGAGGACGGCACACGGACCGCCGCACAGGCCGGGACCGGCCAGGCAGGGAGCGGCCGGCCCGGGACCGGACAGGGAGGCACCGGCCAGGCAGGGCCGGGACAGGTCGACAGCGGTCGGCCAGGGCCTGGACAGGCAGGGATCGGCCAGGCAGGGATCGGTCGGACGGGGACCGGCCAGGCAGGGCTTGGCCAGCCCGGCACCGGACAGCCCGGCACCGGACAGCCCGGCACCGGACAGCCCGGCACCGGACAGCCCGGCACCGGACAGCCCGGCACCGGACAGTCCGGGACCGGCCAGGCAGGGCCTGGCCAGCCCGGGACCGGTCAGTCCGCGCCCACCGGTCGGCGGCGGCACGCGCAGCGCGGTCCCGCGCGCGGCGCCGCGGCCGACGGCTCCCCGCGGACCGCCGCCGACGGGCACGCGCGCAGCGGCGGCGAGGACCGGGGCGTCCCGCCCCGGCTCCCCGTGCGCGGCGCCCACGAGCAGCGGTCCAACCCCGCGGAGGCCGTGCCGGGCATCGGCGCGGACGACCGGTCCGCGGTCGAGGCCCACGCGGGCATCCTGCCCACCCCGCGCACCGGCGCCGTGCGCGGCACCATGGACAAGCCCCGGCTGCCCCGCCGCCGGGCCCAGGAGCACATCGTGCCCCAACTGCGCGGCGGCCCGGCCCCCCGTCAGGAGGGCGACACCGTGCCGGGGCACGACCCCGGTCTGATGGCGGCCTTCCAGCGCGGCATCGGACTCGCGGAGGCACAGCAGGGCGGGGAACCGGCCATGGCCACGGTCCCGGCCGACGGGCGGCACCGGCACCCGGACCGGCGCGACCCGGCGACCCGCGACCCGGCGACCCGCGACCCGGACGCCGGCCTCCTGGAACCGGCACCCTCGCTCGGTACGACTCCGCCCCGCCCGCACGCCCACGCACCCGCGACCGAGGGCACCGGCCGCACCGACGGGAGCGCACCGGCCGGATGAACGCCCTCGAAAGCCCCGTACCCACCCCCACCCCCAGCGCTCCCACCGATCTTCGTAACCCAAGGAGTCGATCCACCATGGCGAGCGACGCGCCGACCGCACAGGCCTCCGACCTCGACTGGCTGCTGAGCGGCCTCGTGCAGCGCGTACCCCACACCGCCAGCGCGGTCCTGCTGTCCTGCGACGGACTGGTGAAGTCCGTGCACGGCCTCGACGCGGACAGCGCCGACCACATGGCGGCCCTGGCCTCCGGCCTGTACTCCCTCGGCCGCAGCGCGGGCATCCGGTTCGGCGACGGCGGCGACGTCCGCCAGGTCGTCGTGGAACTCGACTCGACGCTGCTGTTCGTCACCACCGCCGGGTCCGGCACCTGCCTCGCCGTGCTCGCGGGCCGCGAGGCCGACGCCGCCGTCCTCGGCTACGAGATGGCGATGCTCGTCAAGAGCGTGCGCCCCTACCTGGTGACCGCACCGCGCCGGCACGCCGACGAGACCGCGGCGATCACGGCGACGAGGCCTTGAGCGTGGCCGCAGCGGGCGACGGGCCCTGGCTCGACGACGCGGCCGGACGGCTGGTGCGGCCCTTCACGGTCAGCAACGGCCGCACCGAGCCCACCATCGCGCTCGACCTGATGTCGCAGGTGATGGCCACCGGAGTCACCCCGCTCGGCTATCTCGGACCCGAGCACGCCCAGGCACTCGACCTGTGCCGCGCGCCCGTCCCGGTGGCCGAGGTCGCCGCGCACCTGCGACTGCCCGCGGTGGTCACCAAGGTGCTGCTCTCGGACCTCGTCGACTGCGGGGCGCTGACCACCAAGCCCCCCGCCTTCCACCACAACCCCACTGACCGGTCCCTGCTGGAGGCAGTGCTCGATGGACTACGACGACAGCTGTGACCCGTTCCCGACCGCGCTGAAGATCCTGGTGGCGGGCGGGTTCGGGGTCGGCAAGACCACCTTCGTGGGAGCGGTCAGCGAGATCGCCCCGCTCAGCACCGAGGAGCTGCTCACCACGGTCAGCGCCGGCACCGACAACCTCGACGGCATCGAGAACAAGGTCGAGACGACCGTCGCCATGGACTTCGGCCGGATCACCCTCGACCCCGAGCACGTGCTGTACCTCTTCGGCACGCCCGGGCAGGAGCGGTTCTGGTTCATGTGGGACGAGTTGTCGGAAGGGGCGCTCGGCGCGGTCGTCCTCGCCGACACCCGGCGTCTGGACGAGTGCTTCGCGGCCGTGGACTTCTTCGAGGAGCGCGGCCTCGCCTTCGTCATCGCCGTCAACGAGTTCGACGGCTCCTACCGCTACGACCCGGAGGAGGTGCGCGCGGCCCTCGACCTCGACTCCGGGATCCCGGTCGTGCGCTGCGACGCCCGCATCTCCAGCTCCGGTGTGCAGACCCTGCTCACCCTCGTACGCCATCTGATCGCCCACGCCCCGGCGCCCGCGCCGAGCCACGGCGCCCACATGTGATCCCCCGCCACACCACGCACGGAGCCGCCATATGAGGTACGCCCACCGGGACGGAGCCCGGTCATGAGCTACGAGCCGCCCCGCCCGGTCCGCGGCCTGCTGCTCACCCCCGAGGACAAGGAGGCACCCGCCCGCGTCTCCCGGCTGCGCCGGCTCGGCCTCGGCAGCCGGCCCGAGCCCGGTCTCGACGCCTTCGCGGACCACCTCGCCCAGCTCACCGGGGCGCCGTACGCCATGGTCAACTTCATCGGGGCGGACCACCAGTTCTTCGCGGGCCTGCGCACCCCGCTGACCGCGCCCGTGCTCCGGGCGGACGGCACCAGGCCCGAGGTCGGCCGGGTCATGCCGCGCGACCACGGCTTCTGCCCGCACGTGGTGGTCCGCCGCAAGGCGCTGGTGCTGGAGGACGTGCGGGACTACCCCCGTTTCGCCGGCAACCCGGTCGTGGACGACTACGGCATCCGGTCGTATCTCGGCGCCCCGGTCTTCGACGGCTCCGGCATGGCGCTCGGCACCGTCTGCGCCTTCGACGTGGCGCCGCGCGCCTGGGGGCGCTCCGGGCTCGAGACCATCAAAGCGCTGGCCGCCGAGGTCGCCGTACGCATCCAGCGGTCCGCGGACGACGGCCTGCCCATCTGAGCGGCGGGGCACCGGAAGGCGGGCCGCGTGGGGCGTGAAGGAAAGCTGTGGCGGCGGTTAAGAAAAGATCGATGGACCCCGGCTCGCGCGTAGGGCAGATTGCACGGTGATTCCACCCCTCTGACCCGGTGCGGGCCCCTTCGGCACACGCGGCCGGGACCTCACCCACAGGAGCCGTAGCGTTGAAGGCGCTGGTCAAGGAGAAGGCGGAGCCCGGGCTCTGGCTGACGGACGTCCCGGAGCCCGCCATCGGTCCCGGTGATGTGCTGATCAAGGTCATGCGGACCGGTATCTGCGGTACCGATCTGCACATCCGGGCCTGGGACGGCTGGGCGCAGCAGGCCATCAGCACCCCGCTGGTGCTCGGCCACGAGTTCGTCGGGCAGGTCGTGGAGACCGGCCGGGACGTCACCGAGATCCGGGTGGGTGACCGGGTCAGCGGCGAGGGCCACCTGGTGTGCGGCAAGTGCCGCAACTGCCTGGCCGGCCGGCGCCACCTGTGCCGTGCCACCGTCGGCCTCGGCGTGGGCCGGGACGGCGCGTTCGCCGAGTACGTCGCGCTGCCCGCCTCCAACGTCTGGGTGCACCGCGTCGCCGTGGACCTCGACGTCGCCGCGATCTTCGACCCGTTCGGCAACGCCGTGCACACCGCGCTGTCGTTCCCGCTGGTCGGCGAGGACGTCCTGATCACCGGCGCCGGCCCGATCGGCCTGATGGCCGCCGCCGTCGCCCGGCACGCCGGCGCCCGCAACGTCGTCGTCACCGACGTCAGCGAGGAGCGCCTGGAGCTCGCCCGGAAGATCGGCGCGACCCTCGCCCTGAACGTCTCCCGGTCCTCGATCGCGGACGGGCAGCGGGAGCTGGGCCTGCGCGAGGGCTTCGACATCGGCCTGGAGATGTCCGGCCGCCCCGAGGCCATGCGGGACATGATCGCCAACATGACGCACGGCGGCCGGATCGCCATGCTCGGCCTGCCCGCCGAGGAGTTCCCGGTGGACTGGGCCCGGATCGTCACCTCGATGATCACCATCAAGGGCATCTACGGCCGCGAGATGTTCGAGACCTGGTACGCGATGTCGGTCCTGCTGGAGGGCGGTCTCGACCTGGCCCCGGTGATCACCGGCCGGTACGGCTACCGCGACTTCGAGGCGGCCTTCGCCGACGCGGCGAGCGGCACGGGCGGCAAGGTCATCCTGGACTGGACCGCGTAACCCCGCCCCTCGCGCACCCCTCCCGCGCCCCCGCCTCGCGCATCCCCTCCCGCAGCACCTTCAGGAGCCCTGTCATGTTCGACTCTGTCCGCGACGACCTGCGCGCCACCCTCGACGAGATCCGCGCCGCCGGCCTGCACAAGCCCGAGCGGGTCATCGGCAGCCCCCAGTCCGCGACCGTCGCCGTCACCGCCGGCGGCCGCCCGGGCGAGGTCCTCAACTTCTGCGCCAACAACTACCTCGGCCTCGCCGACCACCCCGCGGTGATCACCGCCGCCCACCAGGCCCTGGACCGGTGGGGCTACGGCATGGCGTCCGTGCGCTTCATCTGCGGCACCCAGGAGGTCCACAAGGAGCTGGAGGCACGCCTGTCCGCGTTCCTCGGCCAGGAGGACACGATCCTCTACTCCTCCTGCTTCGACGCCAACGGCGGTGTCTTCGAGACGCTGCTCGGCGAGGAGGACGCGGTCATCTCCGACGCCCTCAACCACGCCTCCATCATCGACGGCATCCGCCTGTCCAAGGCCCGCCGCTTCCGCTACGCCAACCGGGACCTCGCGGACCTGGAGGCGAAGCTGAAGGAGGCCACCGCGGGCGGCGCCCGGCGCAAGCTGGTGGTCACCGACGGCGTCTTCTCCATGGACGGTTACGTGGCCCCGCTGAGCGAGATCTGCGACCTCGCCGACCGCTACGACGCGATGGTCATGGTCGACGACTCGCACGCCGTCGGCTTCGTCGGCCCCTCCGGCCGCGGCACCCCCGAGCTGCACGGCGTCATGGACCGCGTGGACATCATCACCGGCACCCTCGGCAAGGCCCTCGGCGGCGCCTCCGGCGGCTACGTCGCGGCCCGCGCCGAGATCGTCGCCCTGCTGCGCCAGCGCTCCCGCCCCTACCTGTTCTCCAACACCCTCGCCCCGGTGATCGCCGCCGCCTCCCTCCAGGTCCTCGACCTGCTGGAGTCCGCCGACGACCTGCGGGTCCGGCTCGCCGAGAACACCGCCCTGTTCCGCCGCCGGATGACGGAGGAGGGCTTCGAGATCCTCCCCGGCGACCACCCCATCGCGCCCGTCATGATCGGTGACGCGGCCCGGGCGGCCCGCCTGGCCGAACTCCTGCTGGAGCGCGGGGTGTACGTGATCGGCTTCTCCTACCCGGTCGTCCCGCAGGGCCAGGCCCGCATCCGGGTCCAGCTCTCCGCCGCGCACTCCACCGAGGACGTCGACCGCGCGGTCGACGCGTTCGTCGCCGCGCGGGCCGAGCTGGAGGCCTGACCAGGGCGGACGCCCTGGAATAATGGAGGCATGATCGAGGCACGGCGGCTCCACATCCTCCGTGCGGTGGCGGACCACCGCACGGTCACCGCGGCGGCCGCCGCGCTCTACCTCACCCCCTCCGCCGTCTCCCAGCAGCTCACCGCCCTGGAGCAGGAGACGGGCCACCGCCTGGTCGAGCGCGGCGCCAGGGGCGTCCGGCTCACCCAGGCGGGGGAGATCCTGCTCAGCCACACCAACGCGGTCCTCGCCCAGCTGGAGCGGGCCGAGGCCGAACTGGCGGCCTACGGTTCTGGGGAGGCGGGCACCGTCACCGTCGCCGCCTTTGCGACCGGCATCGCCCAGGTGGTGGCGCCCGCCGTGGCCCGGCTCGCCTCCACCGCGCCCGGCATACGCATCCGGGTCCAGGACGCCGAGGGCGACGCCAGCCTGCCCATGGTGCTGGACCGGCAGGTGGAGGTCGCCGTCGCCGTCGAGTACCGGGGCGCGCCGGCCGCCGACGACCCCCGGCTCACCCATGTGCCGCTGTACGCCGAGCCGTTCGACGCGGTCGTGCCCGTCGGCCACCGGCTCGCCGACGCCTTCGAGATCCCCCTCGCCGACCTGGGCAAAGACCTCTGGATCAGCCCGTACCCCGGCAACCCCTGCCACGACGTGGTCGTCCTCGCCTGCGAGAACGCCGGGTTCCAGCCGCGCTTCGCGCACTCCTCCGACGACTTCCGCGCCGTGGTCGCGCTCGCCGCCGCGGACGCGGGCGTCGCCCTCGTGCCGCGCTCGGCGCTGCGCGGCATGGACCTGGCGGGCGTGGTCGTCCGCCCGGTCGACGGGGTGGCCCCGACCCGCCGGGTGTTCGCGGCGGTGCGCCGCGGCGCCGAGGGGCACCCGCTGATCCGCCCGGTGCTTCAGGCCCTGGGAGAGGCAGCGCAGGCGTGAGCCTTCGGTAACCTGCCCGTCTCATATCAGGGATAGCGTCCCGGACATGAGAAACGAGGGTCCCGATCCCGTCGACGCCCGCCTCGGCGCCCGGCTGGCCGAACTCCGGGCCGGCCGCGGCTGGTCGCTCGGTGAGCTGGCCGAGCGCAGCGGGGTGAGCCGGTCCACGTTGTCCCGCGCCGAACGCGCCGAGACCAGTGCCACCGCGGCCGTGCTCAACCGCCTCTGCCACGTCTACGGCCGCACCATGTCCCAGCTGCTCAGCGAGGTGGAGGCGGAACCCGCTCCGCTGGTACGGGCGGCCGACCAGCGGGTCTGGCAGGACCCCGGCGCCGGGTTCACCCGCCGGTCGGTGTCACCGCCGCACCCCGGCCTGCGCGGCGAACTGGTCGAGGGCCGGCTCGCCCCCGGCGCCGACCTCGCCTACGACCGCCCGCCCGTGCCCGGCATCGAGCAGCACCTCTGGGTCCTCGACGGGGCGCTGGAGGTGACCGTCGACGGCACCGGCCACCCGCTCGGCGCCGGCGACTGCCTGCGCATGCGGGTCTTCGGGCCGACGAGGTTCCGCTGCACCGGGCCGGCGGCGGCCCGCTACGCGCTGGCGGTGGTCCGGCCATGAGGGTGCGGCGCTGGGACGAGGAGCGGATCCGCCGGGGCGGCGACGGACTCGCCCTGCTGCTGGCCGACACCGTGGCTGGCGGCGCCTCGGTCGGCTTCCTCGCCCCGCTCACGCCCGCGGCGGCGGACGCCTGGTGGCGGGAGCGGGCCGACGCCGTCGCGGCCGGCCGGCTGCAGGTGTGGGTGGCCGAGGACGGCGCCGGCCGGCCGGCGGGCACCGTGGGCCTGGCCATGCCCGACAAGCCCAACAGCCGGCACCGGGCCGAACTCGTCAAGCTGATGGTGCACCGCCGGGCGCGCGGCGCCGGCCTCGGCCGGCTGCTCCTCGCCACCGCCGAACAGGCCGCCGCTGCCGCCGGGCTCACCCTCCTGCACCTGGACACCGAGACCGGCAGCCCCGCCGAGCGCCTCTACCGCTCGGCCGGCTGGACCCGCGCCGGCACCATCCCCGACTACGCGGCGAACCCGGCCGGCGAGCTGTGCCCGACGACCCTCTACTACAAGCGCCTGGCCCCGGCCGCGAGGTGACTGTCAGTGCCCCGGGTTAGCGTGCGGGGCATGCCGGACGCCGAAGACGTACGCCGAATCGCCCTGTCCCTGCCGGACACCACGGAGAAGACCGCCTGGAACATGCCCACGTTCCGGGTGGCCGGGAAGATGTTCGCCACGCTCCCGGAGGACGAGACGTCCCTCGCCGTGCGCTGCCCGAAGGAGGAGCGCGACGAACTGGTGCTGGCCGAGCCCGGCAAGTTCTGGATCGCCGGTCACGAGGCCCAGTTCGCCTGGGTCAGGGCCCGGCTCGCCGCCCTGGAGGACGAGGACGAGCTGCGTGACATCCTCGCCGACTCCTGGCGGCAGGCCGCGCCGTCCCGACTCCTGGACGACCACCCCGAGTTGGGCCTGCCCGGCGGCCGCTGAAAACCCCTCGGCCCCGGCCGCCGCCGCATGACATGATCCCGCGCGGCGGCACCGGCGGCCCGGGGGACCGGGCGATCTCGTTCTGGGGCGTCATGTGGGCGACCAGCGTGCAGACCCAGGTCCCGGCGGACGTCCTCAACCGCATCCACGCCTACGACGTGGCCGGCTCCCTGGCGATGATGCCGGTCGGCCGGGCCCTGGCGGGTCCGGCCGCCGCGGCCCTCGGGACCGACCGGGTGCTGCCGGCGGCCGCGGCGATCAGCCTGGTGGTGCCCGCTGTCATGCTCGCGGTCCCCGCCATTCGGGGGCTCGTGCGGGCCGACGCCGGGGCGCCGGCCTCCTGAGCGTTCCCGGGCTCCCGGGAAAGGGATGCGCGAGGACCGACCCGAGTGCGGTATTGTTTCCCTGCGCGTTTCGACCGGGGAAACCCCAGGTCAAACGGCACCGGGACGTGGCGCAGCTTGGTAGCGCACTTGACTGGGGGTCAAGGGGTCGCAGGTTCAAATCCTGTCGTCCCGACCAGCTCTCGCAGCCGGTCGGAGGCCGTCTTCTCAGGGATGAGGAGACGGCCTTTCGTCGCTTCCGCGGGCCTGGCCGTCACCGCTCGGGGGTGTGCGTTCCGGGTCCAGGGGCGCCGGGCTCGTACGGCGTCCCGTGACCTCGTCGTCGGGGAGCACGGTCAGCTGCTCGCTGGCGGCGATCCGGCTGACCATGTCGGCGAGCCGGCCGCACGCCTGGGCGATCTCCCGCTGCGTCTGGTCGCGCTCGCTGATGACGGCCGAGAGCAGCAGCGCGGTCAGCGCAGCCGACGCGTTGAACGCCTGCAGCGTGATCATGTTGGTGACCAGGTCGTGCCGGGCGAACGGGCCCTTGCTCCCGGTGGCGGCCATGATCGCGAAGGTCGACACGGCGAGCGCGCAGGGCGCGGCCCCGGCGAGCTGGAAGCGGAAGGCGGCCCAGATCAGCAGCGGGAAGCCCAGGAACACCAGGGGGGTGTTCGTGGTCTCCAGCAGCCCGACCCCGGTGGTGGCCGCCACCAGCAGGCCGGCCTCCAGCCACCGGGCCGCCGGCACGCCCTTCGGCAGGCGCGCCCTGCTCAGCACCAGCAGGACCGGGGTGACCACCAGGACGCCCATCGCGTCACCGGTCCACCACACCGACCACGTCGGCCAGAAGGCGCGGGTGTGCAGCACACCGGCGAGGACGAGGGTCCCGGTGCCCACCGTGGCGCTGACGAGCATGCCGGGGAACGCGCCGAGGAAGATCAGCGCGAGCGCGTCCCGCAGGCGGTCGAGACGGTTGTGGAACCCCGCCCGCCGCAGCAGCGCGTAGCTGCACAGGGGCGCGAGCGTGTTGCCCGCGGTGATCGCCAGTACGGCCCCGGTCGACGGGCCCAGCGTGATGTTGGCCAGGAACGCCCCGAGCGCGATGCCGGGCCACAGCCGCGGCCCCCGCAGCAGCAGGGCGGCCACCGCGATGCCGCTCGGCGGCCACAGCGGCGTGACCTGCCCGCGCACGAGCTGCTGGAGCAGCCCCGCCTCGGCCGAGCCGTAGTAGAGCGCCGCGAGGACGCCGCTCTCCAGGGCGGTCAGGGCGGCGCGCCGGTACCGTTCCTGCCGCGCGCCAGTCATCGGGCGACCTCCGTGTCGACATCGCCCCGACAACCATCATCCGCCGGAACCCCGCGATCCTCCACGCCACGACCGACCGGGGCACTGGGGGCCCGCCGCTCCGGGGCAGGCGGGCAGGGGCGTGCCGGGCGAGGTCACGTCGGGGGCGGTTCCGCCGGTGGGGTGCGGACGGCCAGGATGGCCATGTCGTCGTGGCCGTCGCTCGGGTGGTGGTCGGCCAGGGCACGGACCAGGTCCGGCAGGGGGAGCGAGGCACTGGCCGCCACCAGCTTCGCGAGGTCGGCCAGGCTCTCGTCGATGGGGTGGGCCGGGTGTTCGACCAGTCCGTCGGTGAAGAAGACCAGCGTGGCGGCCGGGGGCAGCAGGCGGGAGTGGTCGGGGCGCGGCTGCTCGGGGTCGACCCCGAGCGGCAGGCCCGGCTCCGCGAGCAGCAGCTCCACCTCGCCCTCGTCGGTGATCAGCAGCGGCGGTACGTGGCCCGCGGTGCTCCAGTGCAGGCGCCGGCCCGTGCCCTCCGGTTCGAAGCGGGCGAGGGTGGTGGTCGTGACGGGGGCGTCCGTGAGGGCGGCCAGGGTGCGGTCGAGCTGGGTGAGGACGGCGCCCGGCGAACTGGTCAGGTCGAACAGCAGGGCGCGCAGCATGTTGCGGGTGGCGGCCATGGAGGCGGCCGCCTCGAGGTCGTGGCCGACCACGTCACCGATGACCACCGCGACCACGTCGTGCGGGAGCGGGATGACGTCGTACCAGTCGCCGCCGAGCTGACTGGGTTCGGCGGCGGGCCGGTAGATGGCGGCGGCGGCGAAGGGCCTGAGATCGGGCACGACGGGCAGCAGGAGCCGCTGGAACTGCTCGGCCCCGACGCGCACCCGTTCGAACAGGCGGACGTTCTCGATGGCGATGGCGGCGGCCCCGGCCAGGGCGACGACCACGGTCTCGTCGTGCTGGTCGAAGGGCTGCCCGTCGCGCCGCTCGGCGAGGTAGAGGTCGCCGTAGATCTCGCCGCGCACGCTGATGGCGACGCCGAGCAGGGTGCGCAGGCACGGGTGCCCGGGCGGGAAGCCGGTGGAGGACGGATGGGCCGGGATGTCGTCCACCCGCAGCGGTTCGGGGTGGCGGATCAGATGGCCGAGGACGCCGAGGCCGCGGGGCAGTCCGGCCTCGGCCAGATCGTCGCGTTCGCGCTGCGACAGCCCGGCGGAGATGAACTGCTCCAGACGGTCGCCGGAGGCGTCGAGCACGCCCAGGGCGCCGTAGCGGGCGCCCACCAGCTCCATGGCGGTGGTCACGATCCGGTGCAGCACCGCGGGCAGCTCCACCTCGCGGCTGATGGCCACCACCGCGTCCAGCAGGCCCTGGAGGCGGTCCATGGAGGAGAGCAGGGAGCGCAACTGGTCGTCGATGCGGCCCAGTTCGGAACGCAGGCGCAGGTGCAGGCCGGGGAGCGAGGGCTCCACCGGTGGTCTGCCCCTGTCTCTCGCCATGGAGCCTCACCAGCCGTTCCGGTCGCCCGCCGTCGGAGCGCCCGCTGTCCGTCCCGACGGCTTCGATTCTCCCCCGCACACGACGTCCGGCGCGCGGCGTGCGGGGCGTGGCGTGCGGGGCGCGCGGCGTGCGGGCGGAACGGCGTCAGGCGGTCCGTACGTCCCGGCGGGTCACCGCGAGGTGGCCGACCAGGGCGAGGATGGCCACCGTCCAGGACAGCGTCACCGGGCCGAGGCCGAGTCCCAGGCCGCCCCGGTGCGGCGCCAGGGCCATCCAGTCGGCGATCGAGGCACCCAGCGGTCGGGTGATGACGTACGCCGTCCAGAACGCGGGCACCGCGCCCAGGACGCCCGCCCGGTGGGCGAGGGCCGGGACGCAGATCGCCGCGCCGAACAGGACGGCCGAGCCCAGGTAGCCGAGGCCGACGGTCGCGGTGAGGTCGCCGGCGGCGGTGCCGAGCGCGAACGTGGCGAGGACGGCGGCCCAGTAGAACACCTCGCGGCGGCGGGTGTTGATGGCGTGGATCGACAGGGTCCGCTCCGCGGCGTACCAGAGGGCGAACACGGCGGCCAGGGCGATCATGAACAGGGGCGTCGAGAGGGTGTACGGGATGCCCAGGCCGACGTGCAGGATGTCGGCGGCCATCGTGCCGAACACGCTGACCATGACGATCGCCGTCCAGTAGATCCACGCCACGTACCGGCGGACGGCGAACTGGAGCACGAGCGCGGCCACGAGGCCGAGTCCGCCGAGACCGACCGCGGGAACCGGACCGAGGAGGTGCGCCAGCCAGTCGGACGCGGTCTCGCCCATGCCGGTGGTGAGGACCTTGATGATCCAGAAGTACGCGGTGACCTCGGGCACCTTGTTCGCGGTCGTCCGGACGCGGTCACGGGCATGGCCGCCGGGCCGGCGGTCGAGGACGTGCTCTGTGCTCATGAGCGGCACCCTCGCACGGGTGACCGCCTTCTCCCCAGCCCTCTTTACCAGGGTTTTGGTGCTTCTGGTGCAGGTGTTGCCATGGCGGTCCGTGAGCCTGAACACCGCCTGAACGCCTCGACGAAAGCCCTGTTCGGCGGCGCGACCGGCCTGATAGACAGGCCGGTCGGCCGCCGGTGCTCAGGACACCACGCCCACGTGCGCGAGCGCCTGCTTCAGCAGCACCCCGTGCCCGCCCGGCATCTCCCCCTGCACCGCCGCCGAGGCGGCCTCCTGGGGGCTGAACCACACGAGGTCCAGCGCGTCCTGCCGGGGCCGGCAGTCGCCGGTGACCGGGACGACGTAGGCGAGGGACACCGCGTGCTGACGGGGGTCGTGGTACGGCGTGACGCCGGCCGTCGGGAAGTACTCGGCGACCGTGAACGGCTGCAGCGAGGAGGGCACCCGGGGCAGCGCGACCGGGCCGAGGTCCTTCTCCAAGTGGCGCAGCAGCGCGTCGCGGACCCGCTCGTGGTGCAGGACGCGGCCGGAGACCAGGGTCCGGCTGACCGTTCCGTCCGGGCCGATGCGCAGCAGCAGTCCGATGCTCGTGACTTCGCCGCTGTCGTCCACGCGCACGGGCACGGCCTCGACGTACAGGATCGGCATACGGGCCCTGGCCATTTCCAGCTCGTCCGTGGTCAGCCAGCCGGGCGTGGTTTCGGTCATGTCAGACATTGCTTGATCATACTTTCCGGGTGGGGCGCGCGCTCAGTCGCGGGCCGGATCGTTCTCGGGCAGTCCGTACAGCCGGCGGGCGTTGTCGCGGCCCGTCCAGGCCGCGATGCGCAGGGCGTCGGACAGGCTCAACTCGTCGGCGTCCACCCGGGCTTGGAGCATTCCGGCCAGTCCCTGCCGGAAGGACAGCGCGCCCAGGTGGTGGAACTCGGCCACGCCGTAGGCGTCGGAGCTGTACAGCAGTTTGCGGAACGGGGTGATCTCCAGTGCCTCCTCCAGGACCGCCCGGGCGCGGGCCGGGCCGGTGTGGTGCAGGGTCAGGCCGACGTCCAGGTGGACGCGCTCGAACACCGCAGCCAGGTAGGCGGCCTGACGGTGGTACGGCCAGCAGTGCAGCAGCAGGACCGGGACGGTGCCCGCCGTCAGGCGCAGCCAGTCGGTGAGCAGGGCGGGGTCGGCGTGGTGCAGCCGCAGGTCGGCGTCGCCGAAGCCGGTGTGCAGTTGCAGCGGCAGGCCCAGGTCGACGGCGGTCCACAGCAGGTGCCGCACCAGGACCGGGTCGGTCAGGCGTCCGCCGCGCGCGAGCCAGCGTCCCGCGGCCCGGGTCACCTCCGCGGCCGCCGGGCGTTCGGGGTCGAGGGCGAAGCCGGTGCGGTAGGCGGCCACCGACTTCACGGCGACCACGCCCGGCCGGTGTACGGCGTCCTCGGCGGCGGCCCGGAACCCGGCCGCGTACGCGCCTGCCGTCACCCCGCGCGCCGCCAGTTCCTCGGCGACCCGTTCGAGGCGGACCACCTCGTGGGCGGTGGCACCGGCCGCCCCGGCCAGTTCGGCGGGGGAGGTGCCGGGGTGCGGGGTGTACCCGGTGTCGACGCAGAGGGCCTCGACGTGCGCGGCGGTCAGGAAGCGCCGGTTGACCTCGTGGGGGCCGAGGTCGGAGCGCCGGGCCAGGTAGTCGGCGGCGGGCGCGTGCCGGGGCAGGTCGAGCAGGGGCGCGCAGTGCCGGCGCACGGCCACGCCGACCGGGGTGTCGAAGGGGGAGACGCCGGGCCAGGCCCCGCCCTCGGTGAGCAGCGGCTCGAACCGCCCGGGCGGCAGGTCGGCCGTGGACACGCCGTGGCAGTGGTGGTCGACCAGGGGCAGCGCCCGGAGGAACTCGTGGACGGGGCCTGCGGCGGGCACGGTCAGTACTTCCAGCGGTAGGCGGCAGCCACCCGCGCGTCGTCCAGCCCTTCGACGGCCGCCGCCTCCCCGAGCCGTACGGCGGTCACCGCGTCCGCCAGGACCGGGCCCAGCGCGGCCCGCAGCACCTGGTCGGCCCGGAACTCCTCGACGGCCGACGGCAGCGACCGCGGCAGCCGCCGTACACCGAGGGCGGCGGCCTCCTCGGCGCCGTAGCGGGCCGGGTCCCCGGTGATCTCCCCGGGCAGCGGCAGGGACGCCGTCAGCCCGTCGAGTCCCGCGGCGATGACGCAGCCCAGCGCGAGGTAGGGATTGGCGGCCAGGTCGACCGGCTTGACCTCCAGGTTCGCCTCCTGGTCCCGGCGGCCCGCGGTCCCCGTGACGACCCGCAGCGCCGCCTCGCGGGTCTCCAGGCCCCAGGCGGTGAACACCCCCGCCCACTGCGAGGGCTTCAGCCGCAGATAGCTGGCCGGGCTCGGCGCGGTCACCGCCGTCAGGGCGGGCAGGTGGGCGAGGATCCCGGCCGCGAACGACTCGGCCTCGGCCGTCATGCCGTACCGGCCGGTGCCGCCGGAGTGCAGGTTGACCCCGCCGCGCCAGCAGGACAGGTGGAGGTGGCCGCCGTTGCCGACCCCCTCGGCGAGCACGGCGGGCGCGAAGGAGACGCGCAGGCCGTGGCGCCCCGCCACCGCCCGGATCGTCTGCCGCGCCAGCACGCTGCGGTCGGCGGCCGCCACCGGGTCCAGGGCGCCCACCGACACCTCGAACTGGCCGGCCGCGTACTCGGGATGGAGCTGGTCGACGTCCACGCCCTGGGCCGCGAACGCCGCGAGCAGGTCGGCGGTGAAGTCGCTCAGCTCCACCTGCCGGGCGGCGCCGTACGCCGGTCCGGCGGCCGCCGGGACGAACGCGTCGCCGGGCGCGGTGCCGAGTCCGACCGACCACTCGATCTCGACGGCCGCCCGGAAGGCGAGCCCGTGCCGTTCGGCGGCGTCCGCGACCATCCGGCGCAGGAACGTCCGGGAGCAGCCGGGGTGCCGCTCGCCGTCCTGGGTGATCCGGTCCACCGGCGCCCACGCCCAGCCCGGCTGCCCGGCCAGCGGCACCAGCCGGTCGAGGTCCGGGTAGAGCCGCAGGTCGCCGTCGGGGGAGCCGAGCACGTCGGTGGTGACGATCGAGTCGTCGGCGAGGAAGGTGTCGAACACCGGCGACATGCCGACGCCCCACGACACCGCGGCCTCCAGGCGTGCGGTCGGGACGGTCTTGACCCGGCCGACGCCCGCGGTGTCCACGTAGGCCAGGACGACGCCGTGCACCTTCCGGGTGGCGAGGTCCGCGGTGAGCGCGGCGACCCGGCCGAGGTCGCCGGGGCGCCCGCCGGGCACCGGATCGGCCAGGGTGGTCATACGTCCTCCTCGGCGTGAACGGGACGGCGAGCGGCCGGGGCGGAGCACGGGCTCGGCCCCCGCACGCTCCGGGTCAGGGTTTCACGGCCACCACGCCGTACTGCGGCACCGAGGCGGCGTCGGACCCGGCGCGCCACCGCGAACACGGCACGAGCCCCGGCTCGACCGGCTCCAGGCCGTCGAGGAACGCGGCGATCTCGGCGCGGCTGCGTGCGGTGATCGGCGGGGTGGCGTTGGCGTTCCAGAACTCCATCGCCGCGACGTTGCCCTCGCCGCCCACCTCGGCGTCGAAGGTCGGGTGGGTGAGCGCCAGATGGCTGCCGGAGGGGACCGCGGCCATGACGCGCCGCACGATGTCCGCGGCCTCGGCGCCGTCCAGCACGAAGTTGAGGATGCCCAGCATCATCACGGCGACCGGCCGGTCCAGGTCCAGGGTGTCGGCGGCGCGCCGGACGATGGCGTCGGGGTCGCGCACGTCGGCGTCGACGTAGTCGGTGACGCCCTCGGGGGAGCTGGTGAGCAGGGAGCGGGCGTGCACGAGCACGATCGGGTCGTTGTCGACGTACACGATCCGCGACTCGGGCGCGATGCGCTGCGCGATCTCGTGGGTGTTGTCGACGGTGGGCAGCCCGGTGCCGACGTCGAGGAACTGGCGCAGCCCGCGCTCGGCGGCCAGGAAGCGCACCGCCCGTCCGAGGAAGTCGCGGTCCGCGCGGGCCACCGCCCGGATCACCGGGAACAGCCCCGAGACGTGCTCGCCGACCCGTTGGTCGACCTCGTAGTGGTCCTTGCCGCCGATCCAGTAGTTCCAGACCCGCGCGTTGTGCGCCACGCTTGTGTTCAGCCGCGCCGATCCGGCCGTCGGCGAGGGTTGCTCGGTCACGTGTCCGCCCTTCTCGCGCGCTCGTCCGCCGTCATTGTGCCGCCCCCTTGATCGCGCTGTCCCGGGAAACGCGCAGCGTGGTCGCCCGGCCACCCTCCGGGGCGTCCCGGGGCGTTTGAAACACTGGACTTCGTACCCCGTTCAACCACCGGAAGCAGGACATGCCCGCCACCCCCGCGTCCCTCCTCGAAACCCTCGTCCCGCCCGCCGTCCCCGCGGACATCCGGCTCGTCGTCACCGACATGGACGGCACCCTGCTGGACGACGCCAAGCGGATGCCCGACGGGCTGTGGCCCGTGCTCGCCGAGCTGCGCCGGCGCGGCGTGCTGTTCAGCCCCGCGAGCGGCCGTCAGTACGCCACCCTGGCCCGGCAGTTCGCCGAGGTCGCCGAGGGCATGGTGTTCATCGCGGAGAACGGCACCTACGTGGTCCGCGACGGCGTGGAGCTCGGCTCCGACCCGCTGGAGCGGTCCGTCGCCGCCAGCGTCGCCCGGACGGTACGGCGGCTGGCCGCGGACGGCGTCGACGTGGGCGCCGTGGTCTGCGGCAAGCGGTCGGCGTACGTCGAGCGGGCCGACGAGGCGTTCCTCGCGGAGGTGCGGAAGTACTACGTGGAGCACCGGGTCGTCGAGGACGTCACCGCCGTGGAGGACGAGGTGATCAAGGTGGCGCTGTTCGACTTCGGGCCGGTGGAGCGGACCACCGCCCCCGCCCTGGAGGCGTTCGCCGCCACCCACCAGGTCGTCGTCTCCGGTGAGCACTGGGTCGACGTCATGAACGGCACCGCCAGCAAGGGGGCCGCGTTGCGGGGTCTGCAGCGCGAGCTGGGCATCACGCCCGCGCAGACGATGGTGTTCGGGGACTACCTCAACGACCTGGAGATGCTGGACGCCGCGGACTGGTCCTTCGCCATGTCCAACGCCCACCCGGAGGTCGTCCGCCGCGCCCGCCACCTCGCCCCGTCCAACAACGACAACGGCGTGCTGCGCACGATCTCCCGGGTCGTCGGGATACCGCTGTAGGCCCTGCCGCGGGGTCACCGAGCGGGCTTCACGCGCACCGCGCCGTACAGCGAGACCGGTCCCGCCGGGTCCGGGTCCTCCTCGGGCCGCCAGCGCGCCACCGACACGATGCCCGGCGTCCAGCAGGTCCAGGCCCTCGAAGAAGGCGCCCACCTCGGTGGGCGAGCGGGCCGGAGGCGGGCGGGTGGTGTCGATCTCCTGGGCGGCCGGTCCGGTCCCCGTCACGTGTCGCTCCTCCGCTCGGCCGTCCCCGGGGCGCCGGGGCGTGCGAGCAGTCCGACACGACCTCGGAGGTGCGCCGGAGGCACTCTTCGGCCAGGTCCGGGCCGGGATCGGCCACCGACACGGCGACCGGTGGGGCCGGTCGGCGTCCGGGCGGGGACGGGCTCGCGCCCGTCCCCGCCCGGACCGCCGCGTGCGGGTTACGGCTTGAGCGGGTCGTGGCCCAGGGTCATCAGGCGGTGCCGGAGCCGGGTGTCCTCCTCGGTCCGCTCCGGCAGCGGCTCGTCCTCCAGGTCCACCAGGTCACCGACCGTGTCGACGACCTTGTACATCACGCGGACATCGTCGTCGGTGAGGTCGGTGCGGCGCTTCTGGAGGATGGCGAGGACGTGCTGCCCGGTGGGCGAGCCGGCCTGCTCGGGCAGCGGCTCGCTCTCCTCGTCCGCGTCCCGGACCCGGAGCCAGGCCGCCAGTTCCTGCGAGGTCATGTTCACCACGCGGTGGAAGTCCTCCCACAGCGCTTCCAGTTCGAGTGCGTCGGCCACGGGTTCTGTCCTTCCGTGCGGGGCCGGTTGGCTGCGTGCTGCGGGCGGGGTCAGCCGGCGTCGCCGGCCCGGTTCTCCGCCTCGAACATCCAGCGCTGCTTCTCCAGGTCGGCGGTGATGGAGATCAGCAGGTCCTGGGTGACCGGATCGGCCTGCTCGGTGGCCTTGATCCGCTCGCGCAGCCGGCCGATCGCCGCCCCGAGGGCCGCCACGGTCAGCTCCACCACCTCGGTGTCGCGCAGCCAGCCGCTCTTGGCGCCGGGCAGGGCGAAGGTGGCGGCCACGGTCTCGGGCCGGCCGTCCGGCGGGACGCCCAGCGCGGCGGCGCGCTCGGCGACCGTGTCGGAGTGGGCGCGGGCCGTCTCGACGACCTCGTCCAGCTGGAGGTGGATCGACCGGAAGCGCGGGCCCACGATGTTCCAGTGCGCCTGCTTCCCGACGAGCGAGAGCCCTAGCAGGTCCACCAGGGTCTCCTGCAGGGCGGTACCGGTGACGCCGAGCGCCTCCTCGGACAGCGTGCTCCTCACCACGGTCATGGTGCGTACGTTCCCTTCCGTCATCCGACGTGCGTCCGGTGACGCGGGTGCCCGGTGCGTTCCGGGGCAAACGTCGCTGATCAGCCGGGCAGCACCCGGTCCAGGAAGGCGATCACCTCGGCGTGGACGGCCGCCCGGTCCGTCTCGTGGAACACCTCGTGCCGCGCCCCGGCGAAGATCCGTTCGGTCGCCCGGCCGCCGGCGAGGCGCTCCACCCCGATCCGGCTCCCGGCCGGCGGCACCAGCCGGTCGTCGTCCCCGTGCAGCCACAGCAGCGGCAGCGCGCCGATGCCGCCGCCCTCGGCGACCGTGCGAAGGGTCCGTACGAACGCCTGGAGCGTCGGGCGCTTCATCGGGCCGTGCCAGACCAGCGGGTCGGCGGCGTAGGCGGCGCCCACGGCGGGGTCGCGGGAGAGCGCGCCCGGGCTGATCGGGGTGTCCGGGATCTCGTCCAGGGCGAGCAGCCGCCCGGGCAGCTCCCAGACGCCGATCACCGGCCCGGACAGGACCAGCGCGCTCAGCTCCTCGCCGTACCGCTGGGCGTAGCGGGCGGCGATCAGGCCGCCCATGGAGTGGCCGACCATGACGAGCGGCAGTCCGGGGTGCGCGGCGCGGGCCAGGCCGGCCACCCGGTGCACGTCCCCGACCACGTCCTCGAAGTCCTCGATCACCACCCGCTCGCCGGCCGACCGGCCGTGCCCCACGTGGTCGGGCCCGTAGACGGCCGCCCCGTACCCGGTCAGCACGCCCGCCAGTTCGTCGTACCGGCCCGCGTGCTCCCCGTACCCGTGCACGACGACGACCAGCAGGCGTGGCGCCGGGTGCGGCCACTCCCGTACGGCGATCCGGTCGAGGAGGTGTTCGCGGACCTCGGTCATCTCTCCTCCAGCGGTGGCGGGGAAGGTACCGGGGGATCTTCCCAGGGAGCCGGTCGGCGGTCTATAGTCCAAAACTAGCAGTGCTAATTAACTGGCGCTGTCACCCCAGCGTAGGTTCGTGCTGATCCACAGCGTCGTCGGTCAGGAGTCCATGCCGTGCGTCCCGTCCACTTCGCGGCCGCCCGCCGCACCCCCATCGGCAAGCTCCGCGGCGCCCTGTCCGGCGTGCGGCCCGACGACCTCGCGGCGAGCGTGATCCGCCACCTCGTCGCCGAGGTGCCCGCGCTCGACCCGGCCCGCGTCGACGACGTCTACTGGGGCGCCGCCAACCAGGCCGGCGAGGACAACCGCAACGTCGCCCGCATGGCCGCGCTGCTGGCCGGCCTGCCCGAGTCGGTGCCCGGCGCCACCGTCAACCGGCTGTGCGCCTCCGGACTGGAGGCGGTCACCACGGCGGCCCGCACGATCGCCGCCGGCGAGGCCGACATCGTGATCGCGGGCGGCTCGGAGTCCATGAGCCGCGCCCCCTTCGTGCTGCCCCGCCCCGACGAGGCCCTGCCGCACCGCATGGAGACCGTCGACACCCGGCTCGGCTGGCGCCTGGTCAACCCCGCCATGAAGGACCTGCACGGCCTGCTCGCCATGGGCGAGACCGCCGAGGAGGTCGCCGGACGGTACGGCATCTCCCGCGACCGGCAGGACGAGTTCGCCCTGCGCAGCCACCAACGAGCCGCCGCCGCACGCAAGAACGGCCACTTCGACGACGAACTGCTGCCCGTCGAGCGCCCCGACGGCATCACGGTCGACCAGGACGAGTGCGTCCGCGAGGACACCTCCCTGGAGAAGCTGTCCCGCCTCAAGCCGGTGTTCCGCGCGGGTGGCACGGTCACCGCGGGCAACGCCTCACCGATGAACGACGGCGCGGCCGGTCTCCTGCTGGTCAGCGAGGAGGCCCTGAACGAGCTGGGCCTGGAGTCCCTCGGCCGCTACGTCGCCGGCGCCTCGGCCGGCGTCCACCCGGACGTCATGGGCATCGGCCCGGTCCCCGCCACCCGCAAGGCGCTCGCCCGGGCCGGCTGGGACGTCTCCGACCTCGGGGAGGCCGAGTTCAACGAGGCGTTCGCCGCCCAGGCACTCGCCTGCGTCGACCAGCTCGGCATCGACCCGGACCTGGTCAACCCCAGCGGCGGCGCCATCGCCCTCGGCCACCCCCTCGGCTGCTCCGGCGCCCGCATCCTGACGACCCTGCTGCACCGGATGCGCCGCACCGGCGCGGACCGGGGCCTGGCGACCATGTGCGTCGGTGTGGGCCAGGGCAGCGCGGTGCTGGTCGAGGCGCACTAGGGCACCTTCCGCGGCAGGCGCCGGCCGCACCAGCACGGGGGCCCCGGCAACGGGGATCGGTACACGAGTCGCAGCAAGAAACGGAGCACCACCCCATGGCCACCCTGTCCGTCGCCGCCGTCCTCGCCGAGAACGCCCGGCGCCGCCCCCACAAGACGGCCCTCGTCGAAGGCGATCTGCGGCTCTCCTTCGAGCAGGTCTGGCAGCGCTCCCTGTCCCGGGCCGGCGCCCTCACCGGCCTCGGCGTGCGGCCCGGTGACCGGGTCGCCCTGATGGCGCCCAACACCGCGGAGTTCCCCGTCGCCTACTACGCGATCGCGGCGGCGGGCGCGGTCGTCGTCCCCGTCCACCTGCTCCTGACGGCCCCCGAGGTCGAGCACGTCCTCAAGGACAGCGGCGCCACCCTGCTCCTCGTGCACCCGGGGCAGGCGGCCACCGGCCGGGCCGCAGCGCAGGCCCTCGGGATCCGCGCGGTCGAGCTGGGCGGCGAACTGGACCGGCTCGCCGCCGACGCCCGGCCGCTGCCCACGTACGTCACCCGCGCCGCCGACGACCCGGCGGTCGTCTTCTACACCAGCGGCACCACCGGCGTCCCCAAGGGCGCCGTGCTCAGCCACTTCAACCTGGTCATGAACGCCACCGTCAACGCCTTCGACGCCAACGACATCCGCGCCGACGACGTCGCGCTCGGCGCGCTCCCGCTCTTCCACGCCTTCGGCCAGACCGTCTCGCTCAACTCCACCTGGCGGGCGGGCGCCACCCTCGTCCTGCTGCCCCGCTTCGACGCGGCCCGCGCCATCGAGCTGATGGTGAAGGAGGGGGTCAACACCTTCCACGGGGTGCCGACCATGTTCGTGGCCCTCGCGGCCGCCGCCGGGGCCGCCGACGCCCTGCCCGAGCTGCGCGTGTGCGTCTCCGGCGGGGCCTCGCTGCCGGTGGCCGTGCTGGAGCGGTTCGAGGCGGCGTTCGGCGCGACCGTGTACGAGGGGTACGGGCTGTCGGAGACCTCCCCGACGGCCACCGTCAACCAGCCCGTCTTCGGCACCCGGGCCGGCACCATCGGCCACCCCCTGTGGGGCGTCGACGTGGAGATCGCCCGCGCCGAGACCGAGGACCGCGTCGAGCTGCTGCCGCCCGGCGAGCTGGGCGAGGTCGTCGTCCGCGGCCACAACGTCTTCTCCGGATACCTCGGCCGCCCCGAGGCCACCGCCGAGGCCCTGGTCGACGGCTGGTTCCGCACCGGGGACCTCGGCACCAAGGACGAGGAGGGGTTCCTGCGGATCGTCGACCGCAAGAAGGACGTCATCATCCGCGGCGGCTACAACGTCTACCCGCGCGAGGTCGAGGAGGTCCTGGCCCGGCACCCGCAGATCGCCCAGGTCGCCGTCATCGGCCTGCCCGACGAACTGCACGGCGAGGAGGTGTGCGCCGTGGTCGTCCCCGCCGAGGGCACCGCACCCGACCCCGCCGCCCTCACCGAGTGGTCGAAGGAGCACCTGGGCCGGCACAAGTACCCGCGCCGCGTGGAGTTCACCGACACGATGCCGCTCGGCCCCAGCATGAAGGTGCTCAAGCGCGAACTGCGGACCCGCTACACGGGCGCCTGAGCCCGGCACCGGCAGACCCCCGCCGGGCCCGGCCCGGCAGCGCCTCGCGGCCGGGGCCGTCCCGCGGGGCGGGCGGGTCCGCGGCAGGCGGATGCGTGCGCATAGCATCGGCCTCCGCATGAACACGATGACGCTCTGGCACATATCCGGCTGGGAGTTCGCCGCCCTGGCCTTCGCGGCGCTGCTCGTCGGCTTCTCCAAGACCGCCGTCAGCGGGGCCAACACGGTCAGCCTGGCGATCTTCGCGGCGGTCCTGCCCGCCCGCGCCTCCACCGGCGTGCTGCTGCCGGTCCTGATCGCGGGAGACGTCCTGGCCGTCCTCACCTACCGGCGGCACGCCCACTGGCCCACCCTGTGGCGGCTGTTCCCGGCGGTGGCGGCCGGCGTGGTCCTCGGCACGCTGTTCCTGCTGTGGGCCGACGACGGCGTGGTGCGCACCTCGATCGGCGCGATCCTGCTGCTCATGGCCGGGGTCACGATGTGGCGGCGGCGCCGGGCCGCGGCGCCGGACGGTCGGGAGGAGCCCGACGAGCCGGACACGGTGACCACCCGGACCGGCCGGATCAAGGCACGCTCCTACGGCGTCCTCGGCGGGTTCACCACGATGGTCGCCAACGCGGGCGGCCCGGTGATGTCGCTGTACCTGCTCTCCGCGGGCTTCCGCAAACTCGGCTTCCTCGGCACGTCGGCGTTCTTCTTCCTCGTCGTCAACGTGTCCAAGGTGCCCTTCAGTGCCGGGCTCGGCCTGATCGACGGCCGCTCCCTGCTCCTGGACGCGGCGCTCCTGGTGTTCGTCGTGCCCGGTGCGCTGCTCGGCGGCTGGGCCGTGCACCGGATCGACCAGCGGCTGTTCGAGCGGCTGGTGATCGCCGCGACCGTCGTGGGCGGCGTACAGCTGCTGCTCCGCTAGCCGACGGCCGCCCGGAGGGCCCGGCGGGCCACCCGGCCGGCGGACCGGCCCGTACGACCTCGTACGCTCCCCCCATGTCCCCGCACGTGCTGATCCTCGGCGGCACCACCGAGGCCCGCCGCCTCGCCGCCGGCCTCGCCGCCCGCCCGGGCGTCCGGGTGACCACCTCGCTCGCGGGCCGGGTCACCCGCCCGGCGGCCCTGGCCGGCGAGGTACGCACCGGCGGCTTCGGCGGCGCCGACGGCCTCGCCGACTGGCTGCGCGCGCACCACGTGGACGCCCTCGTCGACGCCACCCATCCGTTCGCCGAGTCGATCACCGCGAACGCGGTCCGCGCCGCCGCGGCCACCGGCGTCCCCGCGGTCGTCCTGCGCCGCCCCGGCTGGCGTCCCGGCCCCGGCGACCGGTGGCACGAGGTCGCCTCCACGGCCGCGGCCGCCGAGGCGGTGTCCCGGCTCCGCCCGGGCAGCCGGGTCCTCCTGACCACCGGACGCCTCGGCCTCGCCGCCTTCGCCCACCTGACGGAGCAGCACTTCGTCACACGGTCCGTCGAACCGCCCGCGCCGCCCCTGCCGCAGCACACCGAAGTGGTCCTGGCGCGCGGCCCGTTCACCGTCGCCGAGGAGAGCGAACTGCTGCGCGCCCACCGCGTCGACGTCCTGGTGACCAAGGACAGCGGCGGCGAGGCGACGGCCGCGAAGCTGACCGCCGCGCGCGCTCTGGGGCTGTCCGTCGTCGTCGTACGCCGGCCCCCGCTGCCGGAGGGGGTGACCGCGGTGCCGGACGTGGCGGGCGTGCTCGACCGGCTGGGGTTCGGCGGCTGAGCCCCGCGGGCCCGCCGCCGTGCCGGTCAGCCCTCGTCCCGACCCGGGTGCCTGCGCAGCAGGTACGTGTCCATGATCCACCCCTTGCGCTCGCGCGCCTCCGCCCGCAGCCGCTCGATGCGCGGACCGGCCTCGGCGAGCGGCCCGGAGACGAGGATCTCGTCCGGCGTGCCGAGGTACGCGCCCCAGTAGATGTCGATGTCGTCGTCGGCGTACCTGCGGAAGGTCTGGTGCGCGTCCAGCATCACGACGACGTCGTCCACCCCCTCGGGGAAGCCCTCCGCCAGCCGCCGCCCCGTGGTGATCTGCACCGGCCGCGCCACCCGGTTCAGCCCGGTGCGGTGCCGGGCGACCAGCGAGGAGACGCTGCTGATGCCGGGCACCACGTCGTACTCGAACTCCACCGCGCCGCGGCCCAGCACCTCCTCCAGGATGCCCAGCGTGCTGTCGTACAGGGACGGGTCGCCCCACACCAGGAAGGCCCCGGTGCCGTCCTCGTCCAGCTCCCCGGCGATCAGCCGCTCGTAGATCTCCGCGCGTGCGCTGCGCCAGTCCTCCACGGCCGGCGAGTACGAGGCGCCGCCCGCCGCGCGGTCCCGCTCGGGGTCACGGACCTCGGCCACCCGGTAGCCGCCCCCGGGCAGGTGCGCGTCCAGCATGTCCCGGCGGAGCCGGGTCAGGTCACTCTTCACCTCGCCCTTGTCGAGCAGGAAGAACACGTCCGTGCTCCGCAGCGCCTTGACCGCCTGCAGGGTCAGCTGGTCGGGGTCGCCCGCACCGATACCGATGACATGAATCTTTCGCACGCCCCGAGTCTGCCGTACGCCCCCCGGCGCGGGTGCGGCGCCTCCGGCCGCGGGTGGGACGCCTGCGCGCGCCCCGCGCCGGCCGCTCGGCCGCCCGCTCAGAAACCGAGCCGAGGCGCCTCGGCCACCGCGTCGACGGGACCCGTGCCCGACTCCACCCGCCCGGCCAGCTCCCGCGCCCACACGACGAGCCCCGCGACGCCGATCCCGTAGGGCCGGTCCTCGCCGGTGGCGGCCGACCACTCCGCGACCGCCCCCGCGCCGCGCCGCAGCAGCCGCGCCCCGCCGGTGGCGTTGCCGCGGGCCGCGTGCGTGAGCCCCACCGCGAGCTGGGCCAGCCCCCGCCACAGCGCGCGCTCCTCGCCGGGCCCCGCCTTCCAGGCGTCCTCGAACACCTCGTGGGCGTGGAAGGGCTTGCCCGCCTCCAGCAGCGCCTGCGCCTCCACGACCGTCTCCCGCGGGGTCCGCACGATCCCTTCGGGCTGTCGCTCGACCCCTTGCGTGCCGTACGGCAGCGGCCGCCCCAGCCCGTCCCGCGGCCGGGCGTTGCGCGCCCGCCCCTCCGGGTCCCGGTCCCGGCCGCCCGTCGTCCCGCCCGTGCCGCCCGCGTCGCGCGTCTCACCCGTCTCGCCCATACGACCGATTGTCCCCGCCCCGCCCCGAACCCTCTTCGGCGCACCCCCGCGCGTGGGGTAAAGTGCTGTTCGCGCGATCACGCGGGTCACCGCGAGTGAGCGCATCGGGACGTGGCGCAGCTTGGTAGCGCACTTGACTGGGGGTCAAGGGGTCGCAGGTTCAAATCCTGTCGTCCCGACTCGTGAGAGTCGCAGGTCAGGGGCCATTTCAGAGCAGATCTGAAGCGGCCCCTTGATCATTCTTGGGGACCGGTTGGGGACCACCGCACGTGACTGGGCCGAAGCGCGCCTTGACCCGGTCGAGGTGCGCCGAGCGGCTTGTCATGGTGCGAACGGCGGCCCTCGACAGGCCGATGGCCGTACGCCGACGCTCATCAGCAGCGGTCGGCACTCGTGCCTGGGTTCCGGGTCGCTGGGAGAAGACCGGTGTCGGGGCGCCGTCGTTCTGACTGCGGTGGAGAGACTGACGTCGCGTCAGGGGGCCTGAGGCGCCGGCCGAAGGGGGACTGGGCGGTCTCCGTCCGCGTCACAGGCCGGCGTACGGACCTGTGACCGCCGCCGTGGCCGCGCAGGACAGGTAGTTCTTCGCGTGGTGGAATCCGTAGCCCGCGTGCACGGTGTCCGTCAGGTCGAGGCCGATTCCCCGGAACGCGCGGCCGAGCCCCGGAGGGATGGCCACGGGGTCGCCGGGGTCCGCGATGTTCACCCACCGGCGCACGCACGCGGGCCGCTCGCCGCGGCGGCCCTCCGGGCCGTCCTCGGGGCGGGGCAGCAGCCGGTCGAATACGGCGCGCGGCATCGCCAGCGGAGAGCCGACGGTCAGCAGCAGTTCGACGTCCAGTTCAGGATGTGCGTGCAGCGCCTCGTAGGCGACGACGGAACCGAGGGAGTGCGCGATGACGATCCGGGGCCGGTGCAGGGCAATCCGCGCGCCCACCTCCTCGCGGGCGGCCGTCCGGGCGGAGTCGTTGTCATGCCGCAGATAGGCGGCCACCTCGCGGAAGAAGACCCGGATGAACAGCCGGGTCAGCCGGCCGTCCAGGCTGAAGCGTTCCGCCACCCAGGCCGCAGCGTGGCGCAGGGGAAGCGTGAGCGCGCCCTGGCTGACCGGCCGCGGGGCGTCCAGGGCGTCCAGCCACTGGGCCATCAGCTCCCGGGCGAGCGGGTCGTCCAACTCCTCCGGGTCCCCGTCCCCCTGGGGTACGGGGCCGGTGCGCAGCAGCGGCGCGTAGTAGGCGAAGTCCCAGTCGAACGCCGAAACGGGCACCTTGAGGCCGGACGCCAGATGCGACGCCCAGTCGGCCGCGCAGGCGGCGCGCACGGCGTCCGGGGTGCGGCGGCGGTCGAGATGTCCGACACCGTGCACACCGACGATACGGACCGGGGTTGTCGTCATGAGGGCCTCCACGCCGCGGGGGTGAGAGTCAGGGCGATCACCTCGTGCCCCATGCCGAGCACGATGTGCCCTTCGGGGCCTGCGCCGACGCTGTGCGGGACGTCGGGCAGGGCGAGAGTGGTCAGGCATCGTCCGTTCGCGAGGTCCCACACCCGGGCCGCGCAGTCGTAGCCGGTGGTGATCGCCCACGTGGTGTCGCCGCGCACCAGGGCGGCGATGCCTGTCACGCCGTCGGTGTGCCCCTCGAGCGCCGTGGGCTCACGGGGGTCGCTCAGGTCCCAGACCCGTACGGCGCCCTCACTGTTCCCGGTGACCGCGACGGGCAGGCCGCCGAGGGTGGTGGCCGCGACGGCGGTGACGGCTGGCGCGTCGCGGTCCAAGGGGACCGTCGCGGCCCGCTCGTCGCCCAGGTCGGGGTGCCAGTCGGCCCCCGACGCGGCTGCGAAGACGGCGGCGAGCCGGTCACCGACGACCACGACGTCGATTGTCCGTACCTCCTGGGCGACGACACTGACGGCGCGTCTGAGGGCCACGTCCCACACCCGGACCGTGCCGTCCGCGGCGGCCGTGACGGCGAACGGTCGCTCGTGCAGGACCGCCAGACCGACCCCTGTCACCCGTTCGGTGTGGCGGGTGAACACCGCCGTTGTCCGGCCGCTGACCGCGTCCCACACACGCGCGGTCCGGTCGGTGCTGCCCGTGAGGGCGACAGGCCGCCCGGCCACGACGGCCATGGCCACACTGGTGATCGGTCCCCGGTGCCCTTCCAGCACCGTTCTGGTGGTACCGGCGGTCACGTCCCACACGCGTGCCGTGTGATCGCGGCTGCCGGTGACCGCGAGCGTATGGCCGTCGGCCGAGGCGGTGGCCGCGTCGGTGACCGCGTCCGTGTGGCCCTGCAACCCGACCACGGTGCTGCGCGCGGAGAGGTCCCAGACCTTGACGGACCCGCGCTCGCCCGCGGTGACGACGACGGGCCAGCCCGCCGGGTCGGCCACGGCCACGCCGGACAGCCACTGCGAACTGCGGTCCACGGTCGTGGTGGCGGCGGTACGGCCCGTGGACAGGTCCCACACCCGGGCTGTCCCGTCCCTGCTGGAGGTGACGGCGACAGGACGGCCGTCGAGGACCGCGGCGGCCGCGCCCGTCACCCAGTCGGTGTGCCCGACGAGGACCGTTTCCTGACGGCCGTTGATCAGGTCCCAGACGCGTGCCGTGCAGTCCCGGCCGGCGGTGATCGCCACCGGTCGGCCGTCCATCACGGTCAGGGCCGCTCCGAGGACCCAGTGCGTGTGGCCGGTCAGGGTGAGACCCGGGCCGTGCGGTCCGGTGTCGAGGTCCCAGACGCGGGCCGTGCCGTCGTAGCTGGTGGTCACTGCCACGGGCCAGCCCTGGAGCACCTCGGCGGCCACCGAGGTCACCGGGGCGGTGTGGGCGGGCGGGAAGGCCCTGGGGTGGCTCTCCGCGAGCAGGTCGGCGGCCAGGTCCCAGAGGTGGACCGTGCCCGCGTACGCAGTGATCACCGCGATCGGCCGGCCTTCCACGAAGGCGGTGCCCACGCCCGTCAGCGGACCGGCCAGGACGCGCTGGACGGAGATGGTGCGACCGGTGGCCAGGTCCCACACACGAGCGGTCCCGTCCCAGCTGGAGGTGACGGCGACCGGCCGGCCGCCGGCGATCGTCACCGCCACCGCGGTCACGGCGCTGGTGTGCCCTTCGAGGGTGTGGGTGGTGAGTCCGGTGGCCAGGTCCCACACCCGCACTCTGCCGCCGTAGCCGGAGGTCACCGCGACGGGCTGCCCGTCGAGCGCCGTCAGCGCTACGCCGGTGACCTCGTGGGTGTGACCCTCCAGCGTGGCGCTCAGGGACGTCGCGGCCTGCTGGCTGGTTGCCCACCGGTGTTCCCAGTCGCTGCCGCGTGCCAGCTCGCGGCCGAGTTCGAACGCCTGGAAACGTGCCGCGTCCAGGGCCAGGATCTGCCGCCGCTGGTACGGCTGGAGGCGCCGGTGGGCGCTGTAGGAGGCCCGGTAGACCATCGCGGCGACCCGGGCGTCCCGCGCGCCGGCGCTGCTCAGGATCTCGGAGACCGCCTCCGGGTCCGCCTCGACGAGGAAGTCCGCGTCCAGCAGCAGGTCGTCCGCCCGGCTCGCCCGTACGGCGTGCTGGGCGGCGTGCCGCAGCAGATAGGGGTCGGCGACCTGCCAGAGGCGCCGGCCTTCCCCGGCGTCGGGTACGGAGTCCAGCAGACGGGCGTAGACCGCTTCGGCGTACGGTGACCGGATCGGCGCGTTCAAGCCCCGTCCCCCCTGCCCAGGTCGTGCGGATCGGCGCGCAGGCGTTCGGCCAGGCTCTCGTGGAAGAGCCGGTACAGCGTGGTGCCGTCGACGTCGACATCGCGCCGCAGGTAGAAACGGGCCTGGTCCAGGGCCTCGCGGACGAGCGCGGGCTTGAGCGGCTCGCTTCCGGCGGTCTGTGGGCCGACCGCGACGTTCTGCGGGGCGAAGGCGACGGCGGCGTGGGCGAGGACGCGCTCCGGCATGCCCAGCCCCTCTGCGTGGGCCAGGGCCGCGAGCACCGGGCGCATCCATGGCCGGTCGCCCGGGCCCGCCAGGTCCAGGCGGAGCAGCTCGGTGAGTTCCCGGGGTGTGGCGAGCCCCAGTTGCCGTGCCCGGGCCGGGTCGCTCTCGACCGGCAGGGTCAGGAGATGCCGCAGATAGAGGCCGGCGACGAGGAACTCGCCCCACTCCAAGGGCTGTTCATCGGCCTGGCCGGCTTCTCCCGGGGATCCGACGAGCCGGACGGCGATGCCTGCCGCGAGCTCCCGGGCGGCGGCCGCGTTCTCCTTGTGCTCGTAGGGGCCGCCGCCGCTGGCCAGCAAGTCCCGGACGTACGTCTCCAGACCGGTGCGCAGGTCGTCCCGGTCGGCCGCGTTGAGGTCGATCAGCAGCCCGTCCCGCATGGCGATGTCCAGCAGCACGCCGAACGGCGGCTCGGGTCGGGTGCCGATCAGAAGGCGCACGCCGTTGCCGCGCGTGGCCTCCTGGGCGAGGGGAACGAGCAGTGCCCGGACCACGTCCGCCGGCCGTTCGGCCTCGTCCAGGGCGTCGAGCACGAGCGTGGCGGGTTCCTTCGGGTCCGTACCGGCGAGCCGCGCGAGCCCTTCCGCGTCCCATCCGCCGGTCGGCCTGTCCTCGGGGCGGGCCCCGAGCTGACGGGCAAGGGAGTCGGCTATCTCCTCCAGGTTGCGGCGGCGCGCGTGCACGACGGCGAGCCGGCTGTTGGCCGCGGGGCGGTGCGGCAGGGGCAGCCACAGGTGCTGGGTGGTGGTGCGGAGCGCGGGATGGGCGGCGCAGACCGTCACGCCCAGCAGGGCCGACTTGCCCACGCCAGGCTTGCCGGTGACGACGCCGAACCGTGGGCCCGCGCCGTCGAACCACTCGGTGAGTTCGGCGGCCTCCTTGGCGCGGCCCCGGAAGTAGCCCTGGGCGAGCCCTCGATCCAGGGCTTCGGCGCCGGCGCCCCGCTTCATGAAGTGCAGCGGGTCGAGCGCCTCGTCGGCCAGCGGTGCCAGGTCCTCGTCCAGCTCGGCGGAGAGGCCGGCCCCGGCACGGTATTCGGGGTTGGGAAAGAAAGGCAGGTGGTCGAGCGTGTCGAAAAACGGGATGTGGCTTCCGGCGAGCTCCTGGGACAGGCCCTCCGCCGCGTTGAGCCGCGCCACCTTGCGCTTGATCTCGCGCACGACCGTCGGCAGCGGGATGTAACGGCGCGAGGGGTCCGCACGGAGAAGGCCGTCGCGGTACTCGTTCAGCACCGCCGTGGTGGCGCGGCTGAGCCGGTAACCGAAGGCCCTGTCCCTCGCCCCGGAGGCGGCGATCACCCAGGCTCGTCGCTCCAGGGTGCTCATCTGGTGGTGCCAGGGGAGTTCGGCGGCGACACCGGAGTGGCACAGGTCGAGGATGAACAAGGTGAGGGGTCGGACCTTCTCCGGGTGCGACTCGATCAGGCTGATCCACGCGACGACGGGATCGTCGAGGTTGCGCCCGTCCCGGCCCACCGCGTGCAGCGTGCGCTCGCCGGAGGCGGCGATCCGGCCGTGCGCCACCAGGTGCACGACGAGTACGGCGGTGTTGTCGTCCGGCATGGTGATCGCGGCCCGGATCCGGCCGGACGGGTCGCCGTCCCCCGCCCCGACGGATGAGGGCGCGTCGCCGCCGGCGGGGGGAGGCCGGTAGCCGAAACGTGCCAGCGCCTTCGCGACGTCCGCGGCGCGGCGCGGGGCTTCGGCGAGCGGGTCGAGCTCCTGCTGTTCCAGCGACGGCGGTCCGTCCTGACCGTCGTCGTCGATCGAAAGACCGATCGTGAGCATCGTCCGCAGCACAGAACCCCCGGCCCCCGTCGTCGTTTCCGCCCGGCCGGCTCCCGCCGTCCGCACGCTCGCGCGGACAGCGTCGCGGCCGGGACATCGAGCGATTTTCGCAGGCTCGTCCCCCCGTCACCACCGAGTCCGGGACATTCGTCACGGGGGCAGGGGAGGGGGAGTTGTGCGTGCGGGGCGGAGCGGGGTGCGGGGGCCGCAAGCCGAACTGCTCCCGCGGTCGCGAGCCGCTCCGACCAGCCCCGCGATCGATAAGCGGACGACGCCCGACGGATGCACCGTAGGTTGTGCCGGTGCCCGGTTCCGCGGAGTCGGTTGCCCGGTCCCGGGCGGACGGCCATGCTGGAGCGATGACCGTGGGGGAGGCGCCGGCAGCGCGCCGGACGGTACTCGACGCAGTGGTCGACGACCTGCGCACAATCCGTGAACTGGGACTGGCGCGCCTGCACGAGGCCGAGCCGGCGGCGCTGCGCGAGGTGCTCGCCGCGCGCTCGGCCGCCCCGGCCGGGACGGCCCCGGTGCCGGACGACGGCGCGGCGGACGCCGCCGCGATCGAGGAGGCCCTGCGCCGGGCCGCGGGCAGCCTGGACTCCGCGCAGTGGCGTACGGCCGCGCTGGCCACCTTCGGCTTTCTGCCCGGCACCCGGGAACTGACGGGCAAGGAGCGCAGGGAGCGTGCCGCCGCCGCCTTCGAGCGGACCGTGGACCACTTCCGCAAGGAGCCCGAGAGACTGCTGGTCCGTCAGGTGGCGCAGGCCCTGCTGGAGAACCGCGCCCCGGCGCCCGCGGCCGGCCGCTCCGCACCCGACGGGCGGACCGGAGCCGTGGTGTGCGGGCCGCTGGTCCCGGCCCGCGCCGGCCGGCACCCGGTGGCCACGGCCTTCCCGCACGGCACCGTGACCGTCACCCTGCACGTGACCCCCATCGAACTGCTCGAAGGGGTCGACGTCCTGGTCTCCTCGGAGAACGTCTACTTCGAGATGTCCAAGACGTTCCGGCGCACCGTCTCCGGCAGCCTGCGCAGGGCCGGGGCGACGAAGGACGCGGGCGGCCGGATCGTCGACGACGTGATAGCCCGTCAACTGGGCGCCTGGAGCGCGCACACGGGAGCCCCGGCCCCGCCGGTGGCCGCGGGCACGGTCGCCGTCACCCAGCCGGGGGAGCTGAGCGCCCGCGGCGTGCGCCGGATCTTCCACGCGGCGGTCGCCGTCCCGTCGGCGACCGGCGACGGCTACGAGACCGCTCCGGAGGCCGTGGCCGCCGCGGTCCGGCGGGTATTCGAACTGGCGGGAGCCGAGCGCCGCTCCGGCCGGGTACGGCTGCGGTCCGTCGCCCTGCCGCTGCTCGGGGCGGGGCGCGGCGGGCTCGACGCGCGGACCAGCGCCGAGACCATCCTCGGAGCACTGGAGGCGGTACTGGCCGCCGACCCCGACTGGTCGGTGCACCTGGTGACCCGCAACCCGCTCAGCGCCCGCGCCGTCCTGGACGCGCTGGCCGCCCGGCGGCCGTGAGACCGCTCATCCCGCTCGACCCGCTCGGCTCAGTCAACTCCCCTCGTGAAGACGGTATTTGTCCTTCTTCGCATGGGGTTGCTCGACGATGACCCAGCCGTCCCGGATGACGTACCGGATCTCCCCGCTACGGGCGCTGTAGCCCTGCGCGGTGGCCTTGGCGGAGATGGTCATCTCCTGCTTGCCGTGATGCTTGCCGTGACTCCTCCCGGGGCGCAGCCAGGAGCCGTCGTAGTAGATCTTCCCGGCCCCGGTCCGGCACAGGACGATGTGGTGCAGGGACGTGGTGTAGTCGTGCAGCAGCACCGCTCCGGAGCCGTGCGGGATGCGGGCGGCCACGTGTTTCGGGCAAGGGGTGAGGCCGCCGGGCGCGAGGCGGGTGCTGTCCGTCCGTGTGCCGTCCAGGCCGGGAACCGGGAAGAGGTGGAAGACGGCGCCGGCGGCCGTTCCCGCCACCAGCAGCAGCCCGATCGCCGTCAGCCCCCAACCGACCGCCCGGCCGCGCCGGCGCCGCACCTGGGGCGGCGGCGCGGGCGGAGACGCGGGCCGCCGCCGGTTGGGCAGCCGCGGCGGAGTGGGAACGGGCGGCGGCGGGAGAGGCTGTCGTCGCACCGGCTGCCGAACCGGCACGGGAGGCCCGGGGCGTGGCTGCGGCGGTGGCTGCGGCTGGGGGCGGGCCGCCGGGACGCCGCCGGTGGGCCGGGGCACCTCGTTGCGGCGGTGTTCGGCGTACCGCTCCAGGGAACGGATCGGGCCGCCGCGGTACCCCCGCCCCCGTTCGAGGAAGACCTCTTCGAGTGCGTCCCGCCACTCGGTCGCGGTGGGCCGCTCGGTGGTGGCGTGCGGATGGTCGAGCGCACGCTTGAACAGCTGGAGCAGGTCCCTGTCGAGGTCTGCGGGGAAGCCCTTCGCCTGCGCCCAGTCGGTGCCCGGCGTGCCGATCCACCGGGGGCCGCCGGGGTTGAGGAACAGCCCGCGGTAGAGCGCCAGCGCCAGCGCGAACCTGTCGCTGTAGCGGTCGTGCGCCGGAATCCGTCCGGAAAGACGGCGGGGGTCCGTCCACTCGGCGGTGGCGACCCCCTGCCGCGGTGCGGGCTCCCACGGCGTCAGACCGTCGCAGTCGATGAGGTAGGCGTGGGTGTCCCGCTCCCGCCAGACCAGGTTCTTCCAGGACAGGTCCCCGTGGCTGAGCCTGCGCTGTTCGAGCTCCGCGAAGACGTCGCAGGTGCGGATCAGCACTCCCAGGCGGACCTGGGCCGGCGGGGGCGGCGGGACGGAGCGGGCCAGGCACAGGAAGTCCAGGGTGCGCGGCCGCAGACCGCCGTCGGGCCGGCGGAACATGAAGGAGTCGGGGATGAGCGGGAGGATCACCCCCGCGACGCTGCCGCGCGCACCGTGTATCACGTCGAGGGGCCAGTTGATGGAGGACTCCGCGGTGGTCGCGAGTCCGCCCGCGCCGCCGCTCCGCTCGGCGCGGCGCAGGGTGTCCTGCCCGTTCAGGGCCAGGGCGTGCAGCCGCCCGACCTCGGGTCCGGCGGGGAGCGGCGTCAGGTACTGCTTGTAGGCGTACGGCCGGCCGGCGGAGTCCGCGCAGCGGTACAGCACGGCCTGGCCGCCGTCCTTGTTGAGCGGATCGGTCTGGACGTCGTACCACCGGCCCGACCGGCCGGCGACCTTGCGCGTCACGCTCTCCCCCCGGTGCTCGGCGGCCAGAGCACCAGGGCGGTGCGGTCGTCGTGCGAGCCCCCGCGGCGGTAGCGCAGCGAGTCGGCCATCGCCGTCGCGTCGCAGGGCCGCGACCAGCACGCCGCCAGCCAGTCCCGGACCCCTGGTGAGCCGTAGACGTCCTCGGCGAAGCCGTCGGAGCCGAGGACCAGCGTGCCACCGGGGCCCTCGGGCAGCCGCGCGTACTCGGCGGCGTCCGCGGGCGCCGGGTGCGGCAGCGCCGCGGACACCTTGTTGAGGGGGCCTTCCTCCCGGGGGAAGACGGTGTCCCACGCCCCGTCGGTCAACGTCAGCACCGCGCAGTCGCCGACCCGGGCGGCCCAGCCGGTCCCCTCTGCCGGCACCAGGACCAGCACGGCCGTGCACGCCAGGTCGCGGTCGGCCAGCGCGGGCAGGACCGCCGCCCGCACGTCCGCCAGCCGGGCGCACGCCCCACCGAGCACGCCGCCCAGCACCGCGTACGGATCGGCCGCCAGGTGTTCCGCGGTGACCGGGCGAGCCGCCTGGCAGAGCAGGCTGGACAGCAGGACGGCGCCCAGCTGGGAGGTCAGGGGTCGTGAACCCAGTCCGTCGCAGACCACGGCCACCAGCAGGGAGCCGTCGTCCGAGACCGTGAACTGGTAGGCGTCCTGGGCGGTCGTGCCGCCGTTCAGGTGCGACTGCCCGGCGAGACTGGCCGCGCCGAGCCAGCGGTTCCGCAGCAGGCCCGCGTCGGCCCGCACTCCTGGGAGGGAGGTCTCCACGGCGGAGAGGCGCGGCAGCGGCAGGGACTGGAGGTGGCCGATGCGCGGGGCGTCGGTGGGCAGCGTGCGGGGCGGCCGGGCGGTGTCGGCCGCGGTGGGCTCGGCGAGGTGGGGAACGGCGCGACCGGAGCCGGGCGCTGCGGGGTCGGGCTCCGTGGAGCGGACCGCCCCCGAGCCGGACTCGCCGAAGCCGGGCGCCCCCGAGCCGGAGTCGTCGCAGCCGTGCGGCCGGGAGCCCGGGGGGTCGGAGCGGGAGATCCCGGAGCCGGATGCCGCGGAGCCGGGTGCCTCGCTTACGGACGCGTCGGAGCCGGATGCCTCGCTGACGGACGCCTCGGAGCCGGGTGCCGCGGAGTGAGCCGGGCCCGGTGCCGGCTCGCCGGTGGGGCGCCCGGCCGCGGGGCCGCCACCGGCGTGGGCACCGGCGGCCGTCCTTCCGCCGGCGGTGCCGTCGCCTCCGTCGCCGTCCGGGCGGGAGCCGTACCCGCGGTTCCTGGTGAGAGCGGTCCGGCCGTCCCCCGGCGCGGTCGGACCGCTCCCGCCGACCGCAGGACCGTCGCCTGCGAGCGATGGTCCTGTGGCGGTCCGGGCGCCGCCGGGGCCCGGGCCCCGGCCGCGCAGCCACTTCAGCATCGTCAGTCCACCAGCCGCTGGCTCAGGGGCAGTTGGGTGAGCCGGGTCCCCTCGTGCGGGACGGAGAGCGCCCCGCCGGTGCCCGAGGAGAACGAACTGGACGTCGTGCGGATGCTCCTGATCACGACGTGCAGGATCTCCCGCACGGCCGTGGCCGGGTCGCTCTCGTCGGTGAAGAACGCGAAGCCCGTCGACACCCGCTGGATCGCCTCCCGATTCGCCTGCCCGAACCCGAAGCTCACGATCTGCGCCCCGTACTTGTCCTCTTTGGCGGTGACGGCAGCCCGGGCGTGCGTCCAGTCCTCGTGCGCGTTGTGCTCGCCGTCGCTGATGAAGAAGACGACGGGCTGATGGTAGGCGCTGCCCTTGCCGAGCCCCTTGATGCCGTCGCGCAGCGCTTCGCCCGCGGTCCGCAGCCCCGCCGCGAAGTTGGTGCCGCCCTGCGGCGTCAGCGTCGGCATGTCCGCGTAGGCGATGTCGGTCAGCGGCAGGACGCAGTCGGAGCGGTCCGAGAAGGTGACGACGGCCAGCCGGGCGATCTCCCCGGTGCCCGGGTCGTCCTCGATGGCCTTCTTGATCTCTGGCAGGGCCTGGTTGACGGCGGTCATGGGCGCGCCCGCCATCGAGTACGAGACGTCGAGGCAGAGACAGACGGGAAAGACGGGCGCTCGTTCGACGTTGGAGAATGCGGACATGGAGGGTGCCCCCGCTCGGGTTCGGAACCGGTACTCGGACTCGTGGAGAGAAGGAATGAGTGAGAGGGAAGAAGAGAAGAAGGAAGAAGAGGAAGAAGACGGAGAAGGGTGAAGCAGAACGGCCGGGGCGGAAGAGGGAAAGGCGAAAAGAGGACGAGGAATCCGGGGGAAGGCACGGTGAATCGCGCGCGATGTGCGCGACATTCATGGTGTCGGTTGCGGAATTCCCGGTCGTCCGCCGGGCCACTGGACCAGAAGTATGCCCTGCCACGGGCGGGAGCCGAAGCCTTTTCGGCCGATCCCCGGAGAACACCCGGAAGATGCCCGGCTCCCGCCCGGCCGGTCAGGACGCGGCAGGGTAGCCGCCGTCCGGCGGCCCGATCTCGATGCCGTACGGGCGGAGCTGCCGGCTCAGCCAGCGCAGGTGGTCCGGCTCGTCCAGGTTCCGTGGCGGCAGGCCGGTGGCCTCGACGAGGTCCCCGCTCGTGCCCCCGTCGAACAGCACCAGCGACTCGTGCGGCATATCGAGGCGGGACATCCAGACGAACCCCTGGGCCGAGTCCGCCTCCTCGCGCAGCCAGTGCCCCCAGCGGCGGGTGAAGGCGTACTCCGTGGGCGGCGCGTGGACCAGCCAGTCGTCGCCCTGCTGAACCGAGTTGAGATCCGGGATGCTGAGCAGGGCGACCAGGGAGACGTCCCGGGTGAGCCGAACCTGGGAGAGCCGCTTGCCCGCCACCTCCTTGCGCGGCAGGATCCGCGGGTTGCCCCGGCCGTCGAAACGCATGTCGCGCACCAGGCGTTCGACCAGCGCGGTCACCTCGCGGGGCGCCGCGTACAGGTAGGCGTACCTGTCGTTCGGGGTGCTGTCGAACCGGCCGCCGCCGAAGTGGTGATCCACCTCCGTGTCGTTGAAGGAGGCCGCGTCCCGCCCGCGGGAGTGCACCCGGTACAGGACCTTGCCGGCCTTCCAGGTGACGCGTCTGGGCCTCGCGGTGCCCTTGTCGGGCAGTCTGGCGCCTCGAGCCATGTCAGTCCTCCTCTCCCACCGCTCCTGCGGCGGCGAGCAGTTGCTCGTCGAGGCCGGTGCCGAGCAACGTGGCCGGTACGGCGTCCAGCCAGAGGTTGGGGCCGAGCCACCAGTCGGCCACGCCCCAGGGGTCGCGTGCCGCGCCCAGCAGGCCGTTGATGGTGCGGACCAGTTCGCGCAGGCGTCCCTCGGCGTCGAACTGGAAGGCCGGTAACTGCTCGACGTCGTCCCGGGACCGCAGCCGGATGACGTCCGGCGCGGTCACCCGGACGCCGAAGGCCTCGTACAAGTCCTCCGCGGTGACCGCCGGTTCGGCGAGCAGCCGGTCGAACGCCGAGGTGTGGGGTGCCTGCGGGGCGGGGCCGGGACCGCTCCCCGCCCGCGGTGCCGCCGGACCGAGCAGGATGCGCTCGGCCAGCAGTTCGTGCGGTGCCCGGGCCGTCGCCGTGCCGGCCAGGCGGCGGCCGATGGCGCGCCGCTCCTCCTCGGGCAGGGCCGCGCGCAGATGCGCGGCGACGGCCCGGGTGACCGTGCGCAGCCGGTCCTCCTCGCCGCCCTCGGCGAGCAGGCCGAGCAGTGCGTCGAGGTGGTCACGGTCCGCCGCGGAGAGTTTCTCCCGTACGGCTTCCCGATCTTTTGCCAGCGCTTTGATGAGGTGTTCTTCGAACTCGTCCATGCGCCCCCTCCTGAAAACAGGACGGAGACGTACGCTAGTGAGATACGGTCCCTTTGGCAATTGGCCTGATACTGCACCCCTATTGGTGTACGGCGTATTTATCCCGGACGGGAAGGTGCGGCGGGCCGAGTCCTTGCCGAACCGAAGAGAGCGCGCGCAACAGCGGGGTGGGAAATGAGTGCGGACGCATGGGCGAACGCTGATCCGGACGAGCTCGCACAGCACGTGGTCCGGCTCCTGGAGGTCGCGGAGCCGCTGCTGGCCGGTGATCCGGAGCGGGGCGGCACCCCGGACGGGCGGGAGCGGGGCCGGGCGGCACTGGAGGAGGCGGAGCGCGCCCTCGCGCTGCCGCGCCCCCGCGTGCCGGAACCCGACCGGCAGCGGTGGTGGGCCGAACTGTCGCTCTGGGCCGCCGAGATCCGCTACGCCTGCGGCCGCGGACCCGGCGACCTGGACACCCTGATCAGCCGCCTCGACGCCGTGCACGCCCTGGCGACCGCGGCCCGCACCGGCGCGGAACCGGAACCCGAGCGCCGTGAACTGGTCGACCTGACCTGCGAGTTGGCGCTGAACCTCGCCGCGCGCTGGGGTTCGGGGGAGCGCCGTGAACTCCGGTCGGCCGACGCCGACCGGGTCGTCGCCCTGCTCCGCGCGGTGCTGGACGGTCCCGACCGCCACCTCGTGGCCGACCCCACCCGCTGCCGGACCGCCCTGGGGCTCGTCCTGTCGGGCCGGTCCCGCGGCCCCGACCACCACACCCCCGGAGCGGCTCGCGGACCGCGCCGCCGCCCTCGGCCTGCTGCACACCGCGTACACGGCCGCCGACCTCGACCCGGAGCTGGCGCCCGCCGTGACCTTCGACCTGGTGCTGCTCTCCCTCATCGAACTGAACGACCGCGTCTGCTCCGACAGCCCGCCGGCCGAGCGCGGCGCCGCCGCCGAGCGGGCCCTCGTCCTGCTGGACCGGCTGTCCCCGCTGCTCGCGGACCCCGGGCCGGACGGAGCCGACGCCGCGGGGCTGGGTGCGGACGTCTGCGATCTGCTGGTGGAGCTGTCCGTCTCGCCGCATGATCAGGGCCGGGCCGCGGACTGGTACCGGCGGGCGCTCGCCCACCCCGCCCTGCCGCCCGGGGAGGTGCGCGACCTCAGCAGCCGGCTGGCCCATGTGCTGTGCTTGCGGTCCGAGGAGAACAGGGCCGCGCAGCGGGCCGGCGACCCGCTCCCGGCGGCGGACCGCGCCGAGGCGGTCGTCCTGCTCGAACAGGTGCTGGCCGGGCACCCCGGCACGCCCCCGGCCCGGGGCGCCGGCACTCCGGGCGGCGCGCCGGCCGAAGCCGAGGAGGACTTCGTGGCCCATCTCACCGCCCTGGTCCAGGCGTTGTGGCTGAACCAGTCGGAAGGGCTCCTGGACGACAGGGGCGTGGACCGGCTCGCCGCCGCGGTCCGGCAGCTCATCCCGCTGATCGGCCCGGACGACACCGACCGCTCGGAGCTGATCCTCAAGGCCGCCATCGTCCTGAACCAGCGGGCCGTCGCCCGCGGCATGCCGCTGACGTACGACCTCGCCAACTCCGTCCTTCGCACCGGACGGCCCGACCCGAGCCGGTCGCTGGAGTGCACCGCGGCACCGGTGGTCGCGGACCTGCGCGAGGCCATCGCCCTGCTGCGCAAGGCCACGGGGCTGTACCACCACGAGGACACCCTCCACCTGTACGCGCAGGGGCTGCTCGGGATCGCGCTGTCGCTGGACTTCGCCTGCCGGCTGCCCACCGTCGAGCCCGCCGTCCTGCGCGACGCGCTGCGGTACCTGCGGGTCGCCCTGGAACGGCTGCCCCAGCGCGACGGCCTGGACGACGCCGACTTGCGGGGCTCGTTCCTGCTCACGCTGATGTACCAGGTGTGGTTCACCGACCCCTTCGCCCGGGCCGGGGCCGATCCGCGCAACCCGTCGATGCCGGACGTCTCCGGGTTCCCGACCGTCGAGGACGACCTGCACCTGCTCGGCTCCATGCTGAGCTCCGGCGACGACGCGCGACGCGAGCCGATCCTGGCCTTCCTCTCGGTCATGGTGAACATCCTGCGCACCCCCGACGTCCTGCCGTCGGTCGAGGACTGCCGGGCCTACGCCGACCGGCTGCGGCGGGCGGCCGGGCAGATCGAGCCAGAGGCTCACGGGCTGCGGGCGGCCACCCTGGCGATCGCCGGCGCCCTCGGGCTGCGCGTCGTCCAGGCCGGGCAGGCCGGCCCCGCCGAGCGTGCCGCCACGACCGCCGCGCTGCGCGCCGCGCTCGGCCTGGTCCCGCCGGGATCTCCACTGAGCGGACCGCTGCGCGCGGCGCTGCGTGAGACGTCCGGCGCGGACGTGTGGGACGTGCTGCGCACGCTGCTGGGACGATCGGCCACGCGAGGCGGACCCTCACCGGCTCGTCCGGGGACGCCGGGCGGGCTCCCGCCGGCTGGTCCCGACGCGCTGGGCGGGCCGCCCCCTGGACGCGGCCCGCGGCCGGCCGCGGGCCCGGCCCGACCCGCCGTACCGCCCGGGCCGCCGAGCCCTCGGCCCCCGGCCGTCCAGACACCCACCGCCCAGCCACCAACCGGCAGCCGCGTCCCGCGGCCTCCCGCCCCGAACGCTCCCGCTCCGCAGGCTGCCGCGCCCTTCCCCGAACCGCGCCCGGCGCTGCCCGTGCCCGACCTCGCCGCTGCCGTGCTGCTCGGCGACGGGTCGCCCGACCCCTTTGCGCTGCCCTCGGAGCGTGTCGCCGAACTGCTCGGCCCCGAGGAGCCGACGAGCGCGCCGACCGCGGCGGCCCTCGCCCTCCTGCACCACCACCGCTGGCTGCGCGAGCGAGACGGACAGGACCTGGACACCGCCGTCGTCATGGCCCGCAGAGCACTCGACCTGCTCGACGCCGAGGGCACGGGGTACGCCGAGGTCATCGGCCCGGCCGAGCGCGCGAAGGAGACGCGGCAGCCCGGGCGTGCTGCCGGCGCTGGTTCCGTCGGCCCCGTAGGCCCGGCCGCGCAGGCCGGGGACACGCAACAGGCCGGGCCACCCGAGCACCCCGAGCGCACCGCCGCGTCCGCGCTCGCCGGCCGCTGTACCGAGTTCCTGGCCCGGCTGCTCCTGGACCGGCATCTGATCCTCGGTGACCACACCGATCTCGACGCAGCCGTACTGGCGTACGACACGCTGCTGGAGCGCACCGCGGAGCACCTCGTGCTGCCGCCGCTCGGGGACCTGCTGGCGGCCTCCGGTGAACCCCGGGTCCCCGCCCGGATCTTCCGGTCCGCGCCCGGAGGACGAGGCGCCCCGTTCCGGGCGGAGCTGCTCGCGACCGCCGCCACCGACCGGATGGTGCGGGCGCGCGCCCGGCGGACCGGGGACGGGCCGTCGGCCGCCGACGCGCCCGGCGCCCTCGCCGCCGCGCTGCGGGCGCTGCCGCCGGACCATCCCGGGGCCCCGGCCGCGCGCCACGAACTCGCCTGGCGCGCACTGGAGTCGGCACGCGCCGGCGGGGACGCCGACGCGACGCGCAGCGCCGTCCGGTCGCTCGTCGACATCGCCGCCGCGTGCCCGCCCGGACCGCACCGCCCCGGCCTGCTGCTGCGGTCCGCGGCCGCGCTCTGCGCGTCGCTGCCCACCGCCGGCCGCACCGCGCCGGACCCGGACACGTCGGCCCTGCTCGACCGGGCCGTCGCGTTGTTCGAGGAGGCGGCCGAGTACGGCACGCACGACTACCACGGCTCCCGCAGCCGGTGCCTGTACGGCCTCGGCACCCTGCTGCTGGTCCGCAGGCTGCGCGGCGGGGGCGCCGACGACCTGCGGCGCTCGGTGGCGGTGCTCGGGGAGGCCCTGGCGCTGCTGAACGCGGCGCCGGGCGACCCGTTCGCCGTCGCCCTGCTGCGGGTCCTCGCCGAGGCGCACCGTGCCCACGGCCCCGGCGAGCCCGAGCACCGGCGCCGGGCGCTGGCCACCGCCCGGTCCCTGCTGACCGCGCACGGCCGTGCCGTCCTGCTCCAGTCGGGCGCGGCGCACGGCCTGGAGGCGGCTCGCGCGGTGGCCGCCGACATGCTGCGGGTGGTGCGCTGGAGCCTCGCCGACGGGCTGCCGGAGTCCGCGTTCGAGGCGCTGGAACTCGGCCGTGGACTGGTCCTGAACGCGGCCACCGTCGGCGCCACCGTGCCCGAGCTGTTGCGCGCCGGCGGCCATCAGGACCTGGCCCGGAGCTGGGAGGAGGCCGCCGCGGGCGGCGACCCGCGCAGCGTGCCGGACGGTCTGCGCGGCCGCGTGCTGCAGGCGTTCGCGGGCAGTGACGCGGAGCGGCGGCTCCTCTCCGCCCCGCGCCCCGGCCGGGTCGGGCAGGCGCTGCGTCGCCTGGGCGACGACGCGCTGGTCTACCTCGTGCCCGGTGAGGCCCCGGACCCCGACGGGGGCCCGGGGGAGGGCCCGGGCCCTGGGCACCTGCTGATCGTCACCGCCACGGGTGTGGTGCACGCGCTGCCGCTGCCGGGTCTCACGGATGCGGCGACGGGTCCGCTGGGGGCCTACGCCCGGGCGCTGGACGCCTTCCAGGCCGCCGGGCGAGCGGAGGGACGGCCGGCCCCGGAGCATCCCCAGGTGCTGCACACGATGTACGAGCGCAAGCTGCTGCGGCTGGAACGTGAGTGGCAGCAGGCCCTGGAGACGCTGTGCTCCTGGGCGGGGGAGGTGGTGATGGGGCCCCTGCTGGCCGCCGGTGAACGCTGGTGGCCGGGCAGGCCGGCACGGCTCGTCCTCGCCCCGCTCGGTGCGCTGGGCATCGTCCCCTGGCACGCCGCCCGCTGCCCGGCGCCGTCCCCTGCGACGCCGTCCGGCACCGCGGTGTACGCCTGCCAGCGCGCCGCCGTCTCCAGTTGCGCCACGGCCCGCCAGCTCATCGAGGTGGCCGCCCGGCCGAGGGCCGTGCCGGCCGCCGGGAAGGTGGCCGTGGTGGCCGACCCGGGTGGTACGCCGGCGATGCACCGGGAGGCCGCCCTGGTCGGCTCGCTGTACCCGGGCTCCGTGGTGATCGGCGGCCTGGGGGACCGGGCCCCGGCCGGTGGGCCCGAGCCGCTGCCCGCCGAACCGGCGTCGCTCGCGCCCTTCCTGCCCGGCCGCGGCCCCGTGCCGACGGCGGTGCTGCACGTCAACTGTCACGCCGACACCGGTCGCACCCCCGCCGACTCGGTGCTGGAACTCGACGCGGCGCACCGCGTCTCGGTGACCGACCTGCTCGCGGGCGCCGCCGGCCGGGACCCCTCGGTGCCGGGCGGCACGGTCGTGCTGGCCAACTGCACCAGCGACCTGGCCCTGAGCGACCACGACGAGGCGCTGACGCTGGCCACGGCGTTCCTCGGCGCGGGCGCGACCGCCGTCGTCGGCTCCCGCTGGGACGTGGCCGACGATCCACGCACCACGCTGCTGATGCTGGTGTTCCACCACCGCCTGAGCCGCGGTGAGCCGGCCGGGGAGGCACTGCGCGCCGCCCAGCGGTGGATGCTGGACCCGGAGCGTGTGCTGCCGCCCGAGCTGGCCCGGCACGAGCCGCTCCTGCGGGCCGCGGCCGGCCGCCCGCTGGACGAGCTGGAGGTGTGGGCCGCGTTCGCCCACCACGGCCGGTGACGCGGCGGCCCGTCAGGGACGCGCCTGCGGGCCCGGCGGGCTCAGCTCTCCGGATCGTCGACGCCGAGGTCGCGCCGCATGGCCCGGCGCAGCGCGGAGAGCTGCGTCCAGACCGCCTGCACCCGCCGTTCGCACCGCCGCAGCCGTTCCCGGTCCAGGGTGCCGGGGGCGGCGGCCAGCAGGTGCCGCAGCTCGCCGTAGCCCTCGTTGAGCCGGCGGCTCGTGCCGGACGCGGCGTCCAGCACCGGACCCGGGACGAGCATCTGGGCCTCGGCGTAGCTGGCCCGGAAGGCCGTACGGCACGTCTCCAGCTCCTCCGCACTCTCGTCCGCGGGCGTTCCGTCCCTCAGTGCGTGCACGACGTTCACCTGGGCGGTCTGGTACTGCCGTGCGGCGGTGTTGAAGGAGATGTAGCAGACGCGGAGCCGGTCCTGGGTCTCGGTCAGGCGGGCCGCGGCCCGCTGCTCCCGCGCCTCGGCCCGGTCGGCGTCGCGCATCCGCCGGTCGTGGGCGCGGTCCTCCAGACGCTGCCTCACCGCCGCCTCGAGTTCGAGGCGTTTGGCGCGGTCGGCCCGCACCTGGGTCAGCAGCGCCGCGCCCAGGGTGCCCAGCACCCCCACCGCGGCCACCGTCAACGACCCCCACGTCTCACTCACGCCCGCCCCCCGTCGCGCCGGTCAGCCCCCGCCGCGGCGCCGGCCCGCCAGCACCGCGTAGACGATGATGCCCGCGAACAGGAACAGCACTCCCTGGTACACCGCCGTGTAGCCCGCGCCCGCGACGAGCCATATCGAGAAGGCGGCCGCGACCGCCGTGACCACGGCGTCCCGGGCGAGCCGCGCCCGGTCGACGGCCTCGCGCCGGCCCGCGGCGAGGTGGAACACCTGTGCGGCGGTGGCCAGCAGGTACGGCACGGTCGCGGTGAACGTGGTGACGAGGACGAGCACCTCGAAGACCTTCGCCGAGCCGGACACGTAGTTGTAGACGGTGAGCAGCGAGGCGAGGACGACGGTGACGCCGACGCCGACGGTCGGCACGCCGCGCCGCCTGCGGGCGAAGGCGGCCGGGAACAGACCGTCCCGCGCGGCGGCGTAGGGGGTCTGGGCGCTCAGCAGCGTCCAGCCGTTGAGGCAGCCGGTCATCGACACCAGCGCGGCGAGCGCGACGGCCCAGCCGCCCCAGGTGCCGCCGAACATGGCGTCGACGGCGTCCGAGAAGGGCGCGGCGGACCGCACCAGACGGTCGTGCGGGACGGTGCCGAAGACGGACAGCGTGCCCAGCAGGTACACCAGCGCCGCGCCCGCGGTGCCGATGACGGTGGCGCGGCCCACGTTGCGGCGGGCGTTCCTGACCTCGCCGGCGCTGACGGCGGCGGACTCCACGCCGAGGTAGGAGAAGAGCAGCAGGGCGGCGGAGGCGGACACCGCGCCGACGGGGCTGTGCCCGGTGGCGTTGAACGCGCCGAGCTTCGCCGGGTCGAAGAAGAACAGCCCGCCGACCGCGACCAGCAGCAGCGGCACGAACTTCAGCACCGTGGAGACGAGCTGGACGGCTCCGACGTAGCGGGTGCCGGCGAAGTTGGCGAGGGCGGGCAGCCACTGCAGGGCCAGCGCGGCCAGGCACGCGGTCCAGCGGTGGCCGTTCACCGGGATCAGCACGTCGAGGTAGCCGACGGCGGCGACGGCGAGCGCGGCGTTCGACACCCAGGTGGTGATCCAGTACGACCAGGCGGCGAGGAAGCCGGCGAAGTCGCCGAAGGCCTCGCGGGCGTAGACGTAGGGGCCGCCGGTGCGCGGGTCGCGTTCGGCGAGCCGGCCGAAGACCAGGGCGAGCGCGATGGCGCCGACCGTCAGGACGCCGAAGGCGACCAGGCTGACCGTGCCGTACGGGGCGACGGACGCCGGGAGCAGGAAGATGCCGCCGCCGATGATGTTGCCCATGACCAGGGCGGTGGCGACGGGCAGCCCGAAGCGGCGGGCGTGCCTGCCGGTGTCGTCGTGGCGGTCGCGGGCGGTGGCGCCGGGGGTGGGGGCCTCGGGGGTGGGCGGGGCGGACGGAGCCGGCTGCGGGGCGGTCCCGGTGACGGGCATGGCGGGGTGGGCCTCTCATCGAACTGCTGTTCCCGGGATCGCCGGGGTGCCCCCATGGTCGGATATGCCCCGAGCCGTCGCCAAATCACCGTTTGTTCTGTTGTGAGACGTGTCCGGGCGTGAAGAAAACGCCCCGACGGAGCCCCGCGGCGGAAAAAGTTGCGGTGCCGCCGCGAGGCCCCGACGGTCGTCCGGTGATGCGCCGGCGCGCCCTCCGCCTCAGCCCTTGGCGGAGCCGAGGGTGAGGCCGCTGACGAACTGGCGCTGGAGCACGAAGTACACCGCCAGCGTCGGGATCGCGGTGAGCAGGGCGCCCGCGGCGACCAGGTTGGGGTCGGTGAAGTACTGGCCGGACAGGTTGTTCAGGGCCGACGTGATCGGCATGTTCTCGCCGGTCGAGATCAGCACCAGGGCCCAGAAGAAGTCGTTGTAGATCCAGATCGACAGCAGGGTGGCCAGGGCCGCCATCGCCGGCTTGCACAGCGGCAGTGTGATCTGCCAGTACAGCCGCCACACCGAGGCGCCGTCGACCAGCGCCGCCTCGGTCAGCTCGTGCGGCAGCGAGCGCATGTAGTTGCTCAGCACGAACGCGCAGAACCCGGACTGGAAGGCCACGTGGATCAGCACGAGCCCGAGGGCGGAGTCGTACAGCTTGCCGCTCGCCGTGACGCCGGGCAGGTCCGTCAGCAGGTAAAGGCGGTACAGCGGGGTGATGATGACCTGCTGCGGCAGCAGGTTGCCCGCCGTGAAGACCAGCAGCAGCGCCAGGTTCAGCCGGAAGTCGAAGCGGGCGACGTAGAAGGCGACGCACGAGGACAGGAACAGCGTCACCAGCACGGCCGGTACGGCGATGACCAGCGTGTTGCCGAAGTAGTGGAGCATGTCCGACTGCTGGAAGGCGCGGGTGAAGTTGTCCAGGTTCAGCGTGTCCGGCCAGGACACGTACCCCTTGGCGCTGGTCTCGGCGTACGGCCGCAGCGCCGAGAAGACGGCCCACAGCAGCGGGGCGAGCCAGGCCAGGGCCGTCCCGGTGAGGAAGACGTGCAGCAGGACCCGGGCGGGGCGGACCGGGGCGCGCCGCTTCAGCGGGGCGGTGGTGCCGCTCATGCGCGCCGCTCCTTCCGGAAGGTGGCGATCAGGTACGGGATGATCACCGCGAGGGAGATGACCAGGAGGACCACGGCGATGGCCGACCCGTAGCCGATCCGGCTGGACTCGCCGATGATGTTGTTGGTCACCAGGATCGACAGCAACTCGGTGCCCTGCGCGCCCTTGTTGAAGACGAAGACCAGGTCGAACGCGCGCAGCGCCTCGATGATGGTGACCACGAGGACGACCGTGTTGGTCGGGCGCAGGGTCGGGAAGATGACGCTTTTGAACGTCTGCCACTCGTTGGCGCCGTCCAGCGCCGAGGCCTCCCGCAGCGAGGGGTCGACGCTCTTGAGGCCGGCCAGGTACAGGATCATCATGTAGCCGGTGTGCCGCCAGGACGCGGCGATCAGGACCGCCCACAGGTTGAGCCCGGGGTCGCCGATCCAGTCGATGTAGTGGCCGGGCCTGTTGGCGCCGATGATGCTGTTGATCAGGCCGGTGTCCGGGTTGTAGACGAGCTGCCAGACGAAGCCGATGCAGGCCATCGAGATGACGACCGGCAGGAAGAACGCGGTCTGGTAGACCCGGCTGAAGCGGATCCGCTTGTCGAGCTGTACGGCGAGGAGGAGGCCGAACGGCGTCGGCACCAGGATCAGGACGACGAACCAGATGACGTTGTGCTGGACGGCGGGCCAGAACTGCGGGTTGTCGGCGAAGAGCTGCCGGAAGTTGTCCAGGCCCACCCACTTGATCGAGTCGAAGCCGATGCCGTCCCAGGTGGTGAAGGCGAGGAAGACCGAGGCGATGGCGGTGACCCAGACGAGGGCCACGTGCAGGACCGTGGGCACGCCCGCCATCAGGGCGAGCGTGAGGCGGTCGCGGCGGGTCAGCAGGCGCCGGTGGCCCTGGCCGGCCCGCGGGGATGCGGAAGCGGCGCCCGGAGGCGGCACGGCGGCCGCCTCCGTCCGCGTCGTCGGCGTGTCGGTGGTCATGGGGCCGCTCACGAGGACGCGAAGATCTGCTTCTTCTGGCGTTCGATGGACGACAGCAGGCTGTCCACGCCCTTGGGGTTCTGCAGGAACTTCTGGAGTCCGGGCTGCATCACCGTGGAGGTGAAGTCGGGCCGGGAGTCGCGGTCCATGAACTGGGTGAGGCTCTTGGCGCCGCTGATCATGTCGAACGCCTTCTTCTGGAGCGGCGAGTAGGCGGAGGTGTCGGCCTTGCCGGAGGCGGCCACCACGCTCGGGTCGGTCTTGAGGTAGAGCTCCTCGGCCGCCGGACCGCCCAGGTACTCCAGGAGCTTGACGACGCCGGCGTGGTTCTTCGGGGCCTTGCTGACCATGAAGCCGTCGGTCGGGGCCTCGACGGTGTCCTGGCCGTAGGCGGGGTTCATCTCGGGGAAGGGGAAGAAGTCCAGGTCGTCCAGGTCGGCCTTGTCGGTGAACTGCTGGGCGACGAAGGAGCCCAGGAGGTACATGCCGGCCTTCTTCGCGACCAGCGTCTGCGCGGCGTCCTGCCAGGTGCGGCCCATGAAGCCGTCCTGGTGGTAGGGGAGCAGCTCGGACCAGTGGTCGAAGACGGCCTTCACCTTGGCGTCGGTCCAGGCCGCCTTGCCCGCCATCAGCTCGACGTGGAAGTCGTAGCCGTTCAGGCGGAAGTTGATCTGGTCGAAGGTGCCCATCGCGGGCCAGGCGTCCTTGTCGCCGAAGGCGATCGGCACCAGGCCGTCCTTCTTCATCCGCTTGCACAGCGCGACCAGTTCGTCCCAGGTGGCCGGGACCTGGTAACCGTGCTGCCGGAAGACGCTTCTGCGGTAGAAGACCGCCCAGGGGTAGGTCGTCAGCGGGACGAAGTAGTACTTGCCGTCCTCGCCCTTGCTGAGCTTCTTCATGGCCTCGGGGAAGTTGCCGCCGATCCTGGCCCACACGTCGTCGATGGGCGTGGCCAGCTTCTTCGCCGCGAAGAACTGCATGCGGTAGCCGGCGAACCAGTTGAACACGTCGTCCGGCGTGCCCTGCAGATACGAGTTGATCTGCTCCTGGAAGGTGTTGTGGTCCTTGGTGTTCACGTCGACGGTGAGGCCGGACTGCTTCTTGAAGTCCGCGTAGACGCTCGCGAAGGCCTTCTTCGGCACCGCGTCCGAGGCGTTGGAGCCGACGGTGACGGTCTTCGGGTCGGCGGACGAGCCGCTGCCGCCGCAGGCGGACAGCAGGGGTGTTCCGGCACCGGCGAGAAGGGCGGCACCGCCCGCTCCGCGCAGCAGCGAACGACGGCTGGGGCCCGGGGCGGGACGTGCGGCAGGGGAGGGGCGCATGGCGGCTCCTGGGAAACAGGGTTCGGCCAAGGGGATGAGTCGATCACCGAAGGTCGTCGAAACCGATCAGAAATCAACTCGACCGAACAACGTGGGCGTAATAACAGCCCCACGTCCGCTCACGAGTCAATAGCTCCGGTCGCGCTGGGGTGTCTCTTGCCCGAAACGTAATCGTCATCGCCGTCCGTTCATCGCCGCAGGCCGACCGGGGTGTTCCGGTTGTGGAGCCAGGTGCGGTGTACTGAGGCGGACGGATCAACACGGGCCGACGCAAAGGGAGTTGTCTTGTGCCGGCATCCTGGCCTGCTGGCGAGAATATGTCTTGACAAAGCATTGACAGCGGGCCGCGCGAGGACTTGGATCGCGTGCCGACGCAACAACGTCCCTTCTCCGTCACACAGTGAGGTGCAGGAACGATGGACCGCACTCGTCACCCCCGCTCCCGCGGAGCGGCCCCCCTCGTGGCCGTGGCCGCCGCGGCAGCCCTCGTCCTCGCCGGCTGCTCCAGCGGCTCCGGCGGCAAGAAGGCCGCCGAGGGAGGGTCGGGCGCCCCGGCGGGCAGGGCCGACACCCCCCGTATGACGGTCGCGCTGGTCACCCACCAGGCCCCGGGCGACACCTTCTGGGACATCGTCCGCAAGGGCGCCGAGGCCGCCGCCGCCAAGGACAACATCAAGCTGGTGTACTCCGCCGACCCGAACGCCGGCACCCAGGCCAACTACGTGCAGAACGCCGTCGACCAGAAGGTCGACGGCATCGCGGTCACCCTCGCCAAGCCGGGCGCCATGAAGGACGTCGTCGCCAGGGCCGCAGCGGCGAAGATACCCGTCGTCGGCCTCAACTCGGGCCTCGGCGACTGGAAGAGGCTCGGCCTGCTCGAGTTCTTCGGCCAGGACGAGACGGTGGCGGGCGAGGCGTTCGGCAGGAAGCTCGACGAGGTCGGCGCCAAGAAGGTCGTCTGCGTGGTGCACGAACAGGGCAACGTCGGCCTCAGCCAGCGGTGCGACGGCCTGAAGAAGACCTTCTCCGGCACGACCGAGACGCTGTACGTCAACGGCACCGACATGCCGTCCGTGAAGTCGACGATCACCGCCAAGCTCAAGCAGAACAGCGCCCTCGACCACGTGGTCACCCTCGGCGCCCCCTTCGCGCTGGCCGCGGTGCAGTCCGTGGGCGACGCGGGCAGCAGGGCCAAGGTCGCCACGTTCGACCTGAACAACCAGCTGGCCGGTGCCGTCAAGAAGGGCACCGTCCAGTTCGCCGTGGACCAGCAGCCCTACCTCCAGGGCTACCTGGCGGTCGACTCCCTGTGGCTGTACAAGAACAACGGCAACTACAGCGGCGGCGGTGAGCAGCCGGTCCTCACCGGCCCGGCCTTCGTCGACAGATCCAACGTCGACCGGGTCTCCCGGTTCGCCGCGCAGGGCACCCGGTGACGGGCACGGCCCAGCGGTCCGGGCCGGCGGTGGGCGGGCCGCCGTCGACCGGCCCCCGCCCGGGCGGCGGCCGTACCATCCGGCGCTCCCCGGTGCTCCGGCTGCTGGCCCGGCCCGAGACCGGCGTCTTCCTCGGCGCCGCGGCCGTCCTGGTCTTCTTCCTGATCGCCGCGCCCTCGCTGCGCCAGGGCAGCTCCCTGGCCACCGTCCTCTACCAGTCCTCGACCATCGGCATCATGGCCCTCCCGGTGGCCCTGCTGATGATCGGCGGCGAGTTCGACCTGTCGTCGGGCGTCGCCGTCATCGGCTCGGCGCTCACCGCGAGCATGCTCAGTTACCAGCTGACCGTCAACGTCTGGACCGGCGTGCTCGTCGCCCTCGTCCTCTCCCTCGCCGTCGGCGCCTTCAACGGCTGGATGGTCGTCAGGACGGGACTGCCCAGCTTCCTCGTCACCCTCGGCACCTTCCTGATCCTGCAGGGCGCCGACCTCGCCGTCACCAAGCTCGTCACCGGCAACGTCGCCACCGACGACATCAGCGACATGGACGGCTTCGGCCAGGCCAGACGGATCTTCGCCTCCTCCGTCGGCATCGCCGGCGTCCAGGTGAAGATCACGGTCTTCTACTGGGTGGCCTTCGCCGCCCTGGCCACCTGGGTGCTGCTGCGCACCAAGTACGGCAACTGGGTCTTCGCCGTCGGCGGGAACAAGGAGAGCGCACGCGCGGTCGGCGTCCCGGTGGACCTCACCAGGATCTCCCTGTTCACCCTGGTCGGCTTCGGCGCCTGGTTCGTCGGCATGCACAACCTGTTCTCCTTCGACACCGTGCAGTCCGGCGAGGGCGTGGGCCAGGAGCTGATCTACATCGCCGCGGCGGTCATCGGCGGCTGCTCGCTCACCGGCGGCTCCGGCTCGGCGATCGGCCCGGTCTTCGGCGCGTTCATGTTCGGCATGGTCAACCAGGGCATCGTCTTCGCCGGCTGGAACCCCGACTGGTTCAAGGCCTTCCTCGGCGTGATGCTGCTCGGCGCCGTCCTGATCAACCTGTGGGTCCAGCGCACGGCGACGCGGAGGTGACACCGATGACCGAAGAAGGCAGCGACGCGACCGAGGGCGCCGCCGTCCGGAAAGCCGGGACCGCCCCCGGCCCACCGGTGGCCGAACTGCGCGGCGCGGGCAAGTCGTACGGCACCGTCCGCGCCCTGCACGGCGTCGACCTCACGGTCCCGGCCGGGCGGGTGACCTGCGTCCTCGGCGACAACGGGGCCGGCAAGTCCACCCTCATCAAGATCGTATCGGGGCTGCACCGGCACACCGAGGGCAGCTTCCTCGTCGACGGCACCCCGGTGCGCTTCGACAGCCCCCGCGACGCCCTTGACCGGGGCATCGCGGCCGTCTACCAGGACCTCGCCACCGTCCCCCTGATGCCGGTGTGGCGCAACTTCTTCCTCGGCTCCGAACTGACCCGGGGGCCCTGGCCCGTACGCCGTCTCGACATCGCGCGGATGAAGGAGACGGCCGACCGGGAACTGCGTGACATGGGCATCGTCCTCGACGACCTCGAACAGCCGGTCGGCACCCTCTCCGGCGGCCAGCGCCAGTGCGTGGCCATCGCGCGCGCAGTCCACTTCGGCGCCCGGGTGCTGATCCTGGACGAGCCGACCGCCGCCCTCGGCGTCAGGCAGTCCGGCGTCGTCCTGAAGTACATCGCCGCCGCCCGCGAACGCGGCCTCGGCGTCGTCTTCATCACGCACAACCCGCACCACGCCTACATGGTGGGCGACCACTTCGCCGTCCTGCGCCTGGGCACCCTCGAACTCAGCGCCGGGCGCGACGAGATCACCCTGGAGGAGCTGACGAACCACATGGCGGGCGGCGCCGAACTCGCCGCGCTCAAGCACGAACTGGCGCAGGTGAGGGGCGTCGACGTGCACGGGCTCCCGGGCGCGGCGGAGCTCGGCGGGACCGCCGGCGTGACGCCCGGCGGGTGACCCGGAGGGACACCGGCGCCCGGAGGGGTTCGTTCCGGCGCGGGCCGGGAACCAGCGGGGGCAGGCGGGCGTTCCCACATATGACAGGGGAACGCCCGCGAGGGACGGGAGGACGACCACATGACCCAGGGCACCCACCCCCGGCAGACACCTCCGGAGGACACCGGGACGGCCGACCCGGGCCCCGGCCGCTTCAGCCGGCTCCCCGAGCGGATACGCCCGGAGGACACGGTGGAGACGAAGCCGGCGACCGTGCCGGACCCGGCACGGGACACCTACAACCCCGACGAGTGGCTGATCCGGTACTGCGGTTGACGGTTCCGGCCGGGGCCCCTCGCGGTCCCCGTCCGGGGATCCGCCGTCAGACGGCACGCGCCTCCGCGAGCGTCACCGGCCGGTGCTCCCGCAGGGACAGGGTGCACGCCTCCGCGATCCAGCCGGCCTCCAGCGCGTCCTCGACGGTGCACGGCGAGGGGCGGGTGCCGGCCACGACCTCGGCGAACGCGGCGAGTTCGGCCCGGTAGGCGGCGGCGAAGCGGTCCATGAAGAAGTCGTGCGGGGTGCCCGCGGGAAAGCGCGCCCCGGGCTCGACCGAGCGCAGCGGCAGCCGGTCGTCCAGGCCGACCGCGATCGAGTCCGCGAAGCCGTGCAGCTCCATGCGGACGTCGTGACCCCGGGCGTTGTGCCGGGAGTTGGAGACCATCGCGATCGTGCCGTCGTCCAGGGTGAGGACGGCCCCGGTGGTGTCCGCGTCGCCCGCCGCCGCGATGTGCTCCGCGCCCCGGTTGCCGCCCACCGCGTACACCTCGGCGACCTCACGGCCGGTCACCCAGCGGATGACGTCGAAGTCGTGCACGGAGCAGTCCCGGAAGATGCCGCCGGAGGCCGCCACGTACGCGGCCGGCGGCGGCGCCGGGTCCAGGGTGGTCGACCGGATCGTGTGCAGCCGGCCCAGCTCACCGGACCGGACGGCGACCCGGGCGGCGGCGAAGCCCGCGTCGAAACGGCGGTTGAACCCGATTTGGACCGGCACCCCCGCGTCCTCCACGGCCCGGAGCACCGCCACGCCCTCCGCCATCGTGCGCGCGACGGGCTTCTCGCAGAACACCGGCACCCCCGCCCGGACCCCGGCCCGGATCAGATCCGGGTGGGCGTCGGTGGCGGCCGCGACGACCAGCCCGTCCACACCGGCCGCCAGCAGCGCCCGCGGCGAGTCGGCCACCTCGGCCCCGAACCGCTCGGCGGCCGCCTTCGCGGCCTCGGCGACCGGATCGCAGACGACGAGCGAGCCGACGGCGTCGAGCTTCGCGAGGGTCTCGGCGTGGAAGGTGCCGATACGGCCGAGACCGAGGATTCCGATGCGCATGGAAGTGCGGCTCCTTGTCAGTACGAACCCTTGGGACAACGACATGTCTGCGCCGACGGCAGGTCGACCCACGCCCCGCTCCGCGCCGACACCACCATGGCGTCCACCGCGGCCGCGCTGCGCACGGCGTCCTCCAGCGTGGCGCCGTACGGCCGGCTCTCGGCGACGGACCGCAGGAAGCGGTACGCCTCGACCACCTTCAGGTCGTCGTACCCCATCGCGTTGGCCGCGCCCGGCTGGAACGCGGCGAACTCGCCGTCGCCCGGGCCGACGTACACCGTGCTCACCGGCTGGTCCTGGTAGCCGGTGCCGCGGGCGACCGCCAGTTCGTTCATCCGGCGGAAGTCCCACGAGACGGCGCCCCGGGTGCCGTGCACCTCGAAGCCGTAGTTGTTCTGCTCGCCGACCGAGACCCGGCACGCCTCCAGCACCCCGCGCGCCCCGGAGGCGAAGCGCAGCAGACAGTGGACGTAGTCCTCGTTCTCCACCGGGCCCGGCTCGCCGCCGGCGGCGAGCGCGTGACCGACGCCGGCACCGGCCGGGCGCGGCCGCCGCGGCACGAACACGGCCGTGCCGGCGGTCAGGGCGGCGATGTCGCCGACCAGGAAGCGTGCCAGGTCGGCGCCGTGCGAGGCCAGGTCGCCGAGCACCCCGCTGCCGCCCCGCGCCCGCTCGTAACGCCAGGTCAGGGCGGCGTCGGGATGAGCCGCGTAGTCACTGAACAACCGGACGCGGACATGGGTGACGGCGCCGATCCCGCCGGAGGCGATCAGGTCACGGGCGGCCTCCACGGCGGGCGCGTTGCGGTAGTTGAAGCCGACCGTGCCCTGCACCCCGGCGCGGGCGACCGCGTCGGCCACCGCGGTGGCGTCCGCACCGGTCAGACCCACCGGCTTCTCGATCCACAGGTGCTTGCCGGCCTCGGCCATCGCCACGCCGATCTCGCGGTGCAGGAAGTTGGGCGCGGTGACGCTGACCGCCCGCACCGCCGGGTCGGCGGCCACCTCCCGCCAGTCACGGGTGGCGGAGGCGAAACCGTACCGTTCGGCGGCCTCCTCGGCCCGGCCCGGCACCTCCTCGGCGACCGTCATCAGCTCGGGCCGCAGCGGCAACCCCGGATAGTGGTGCGCGACCCGGGCGTAGGCCCGCGTGTGCACCCGGCCCATCCAGCCGAAACCGATGACGGCGACCCCGAGCGCACGCACCATGACAGCCCCTCTGCGGACGGACCGGTCCTCCACGTCCGGCCACCATGTCCGGACATGGAGGGACTGTCAAGGAAGCGCCTCACAGGGTGATGGCATAGGCCTTGCGCAGCGTCTCGTGCACGGTCCACGTCGTACGGTCGCCCGCGCGCAGCACCGCCATGTCGCCCGGTCCCACCTCCAGCACCGGGCCGCCCTCGACCTCGATCGTCGCCGAGCCGCTGACCACCACGAACAGCTCGTCCGCCTCGGTGTCGGTGACGACGCCGGGGGTGATCTGCCAGATCCCGCGGAGCTGCCGGCCGTCCGCTGACTCCCAGACCACCTTGCCGGTCACCTCCGGCGTCCCGGAGACGATCTGCGCCGGGTCGAGGGGCTCGGGTTCGAGGTCGGCGTCGGGGATGTGGAGCGCGAAGCTGTGCGTCATGGGGGCGAGCCTAGCCAGCGGCCGTGCCGTGCGGGCGTCGACAGTGTGTGCGGCATCGCGCCTGGTGGCAGGACACTTCGTCGGGTCGCGCCGACTGGCGGCGGGCCGGGGCGCGGGCGATCGTGGGGAGCATGGCTGACTCCGTCGCCGACTCCGTGACGGCCGCCGGCGAGCGGTGCCGGCAGCACGGCACGCGGGAGGCCGTCCTCTTCGGCGGCGTCTACGGCGCCGTCCTCGCCAGCTCGCTGGTCGCCGCGCTCACCCAGTACGGCCACACCTCCGCCGCCAGCCGCCGCTACGACGCCCTCTGGCTGCTGGTCACCGCGTTCGCCTCGGCGCTGGCCCACGGCTACGCGCACTACATCGCCGAGCGCACCCCGCAGCGCCGCTGGGAGGTGCTGCGCAGCCTCGCCGACGAGTGGCCCCTGGTCATGACCGTGCTGCCGACCGTCTTCCTGCTCGCGGGCGCGGGCTGGGGCTGGTGGCGCCCCAACGGCATCGAGTACATCGCGTTCGGCATGAACATCGCGATCCTGTTCGGCCTCGGCCTGTTCACCGCCCGCGGCTCGGGGCGCGGCTGGGTGATGGCCGCCGTGATCGGCGTGATGGACGCGGCGCTCGGGCTGATCGTGGTGGTGGCCAACGCGTTCATCAAGTAGTCGGGGGCGCGGCCGGACCGGCAGGCCGGGGCAGCGAGCCGGACCTGCAGTCCGGAGCGGCGGGCCGGAGCGGCGGGCCGGACCGGGTGGCGGTACCGTCGGCCGGTCCGGGCGGCGCGCCGCCCGTCTCAGCGGCCCGTGCGCACCCCGTCGAGGGCGATCGACAGGACCCGGTCGCGCTGGGCGTCGGTCTCGAAGGCGGTCGCCGTGATCCCGGCGACCATCCGCAGAAGGTCGCCGAAGTCCATGTCCGCCCGGGCCGCCCCCGCTCGCTGGGCGCGCTCCAGCAGCGGGCCGCCGGCCGCGTACATGGAGTCGCGGCAGGCCACGAAGATGTCCGACTCGTCGTCCAGGGCCTCGCGGACCGCGCGCTTGGTGACCATGTAGCCGGCGAACCGGTCGAGCCAGGCGGTCAGCGCCTCCCAGGGTTCCCGGTCGGCGAGGTCCAGGGCCGCCGCGCACAGGGCGTTGACGTCGTCGGCGTAGACGGTCTCGAAGAGGTCGCGGCGGGTGGGGAAGTTCCGGTACAGGGTGCCGATGCCGACGCCCGCGCGGCGGGCGATGTCCTCGAGGGACGCCTCGGAGCCGTGCGCGGCGAAGGCCTCGCGGGCGGCCGCGAGCAGGGCGTCGTAGTTGCGGGCGGCGTCCTTGCGGTGCGGCCGACGGGTCGCGACGATCTCGCTGACGGGGAACGGCGTGGCCGTCACGGGTGCCTCCCGGAGGGAATCGTGGAGCGAATCGGAGGTGCACCTCCGCTTCAGGTTGAACCGGAGGTGTGCCTCCGTTAGAGTGGAGGGGTACCTCCACTTTAGCAGTGCGGGGTGGCACCGCCATGGACGGACGCGTCCGGGCGCAGGCCGCCCGCACCCGTGAGCACGGGCCCCGCGCGCCGCGCGCCGCCCGTCCCGAAGACCTCCTTCCCACCCTCCGCGCTCAGATTCCGGAGAGGCGTTTCCATGCCCCGCTCGTCCTCCCGCTCGTCCTCCCGCCTCACCTTCGCGGTCCTCGCGACCGGTGCCGGCGTGGTCGCCATGCTGCAGTCGCTGATCGCGCCGGCCCTGCCGACCGTCCAGCACGCGCTGCACACCTCGCAGTCCACCGCGACCTGGGTGATGACCGCCTATCTGCTGTCCGCCTCGGTCTTCACACCGATCCTCGGCCGCGTCGGCGACCTGGCCGGCAAGAAGCGCACCCTGGTGGCCGTCCTGGTCACCGTCCTCGCCGGCTGCCTGGTCGCCGCCCTGGCCCCGTCCATCGGCGTGCTGATCGTCGCCCGGGTCGTGCAGGGCGTGGGCGGCGCCCTCTTCCCGCTGTCCTTCGGGATCATCCGCGACGAGTTCGCCCCGTCCGAGGTCGGCGGCAGCATCAGCAACCTGTCCGCGGTGATCGCGGCCGGCGGTGGGGTCGGCATCGTGGCCGCCGGGCCCATCGTCTCCGCCCTCGACTACCGCTGGCTGTTCTGGATCCCGGTGGCCGTCGTCGCCGGCACCGTGCTGATCGCCCTGCGCTACGTCCCCGAGTCGCCCAAGCGGGCCGAGGGGCACGTGAGTTGGCTCGGCGCGGCCCTGCTCTCGGCCTGGCTGGTGGCGCTGCTGCTGCCGCTGAGCCAGGCCGGCCGCTGGGGCTGGGGGTCGGCGAAGGTGCTCGGCCTGCTCGCCGCCGCGGTGCTGCTGTGCGCGCTGTGGCTGACCGCGGAGGCCCGCTCCCGCACCCCCCTGATCGACCTGCGGGTGATGCGCCGGCCGTCGGTGTGGACCACCAACGCGACCGCCCTGCTGTTCGGCGCCGGCATGTACGCGATCTGGTCCTTCCTGCCGGGCTTCGTCCAGACACCGGCCGCGGCCGGCTACGGCTTCGGCGCGAGCGTCACCGAGTCCGGCCTGCTCATGCTGCCCATGCTGGTGGCGATGTTCCTCTCCGGTGTCCTGTCCGGACGGCTCGAACCGTACGTCGGCGCCAAGGCGTTGCTCACCGCCGGTGCCGCGCTCGGCGCGCTGGCCTGCGGCTTCCTGACCTTCTGGCACGACGCCCAGTGGGAGATCGGCGTGGTCGCGGGCCTCTTCGGCCTCGGCATCGGGCTCGCCTTCGCCTCGATGGCCCAGCTCATCGTGGGCAGTGTCCCGCCCGAGCAGACGGGCGCGGCGACCGGCATGAACGCCAACATCCGCACCATCGGCGGCTCCATCGGCGCGGCCCTCACCAGCGTCCTGGTCACCGGCCGCCTCCAGCCCTCCGGCCTGCCCTACGCCTCCGGCTACACCCACGGCTGGGCCCTGCTCGCCGTCCTGTGCCTGGCCGCGACCGGCGCCGCCCTCCTCGTGCCGGTCCGCCGCACCGCCCGCACCGCCGGCCCCGTCGCGGCGGGTACGACACGGGCACCCGCACGCGTGCGGTAGGGTTGACCTGCGTGATCACGCGGAACTCCACCGCGTGAGCCCGCGGCGGGACGTGGCGCAGCTTGGTAGCGCACTTGACTGGGGGTCAAGGGGTCGCAGGTTCAAATCCTGTCGTCCCGACCAGCTTCACAGCAGGTCGGAGGCCGTTTTCCCGATGACGGGAAGACGGCCTCGTCCGTGTGCGGACGTGATCGTGCCCGCCCTGTCCGGACGCTCCGGTACACGTCCTCGCGCGGTTCCGGCCCGAAGGCAGCAGGATGGGATGGGTGGAGGGCCGGACGGCTCCCGCCCGACGGATCCACCCGCGTCCCCGAGGAGGCCCGGTCGTGGCCGAGTCACAGCCCGTGGTCGTCGAACCGGCCCGGACCGCCGTGTTCCTGGTGCTCACCGTGCGGCAGGGCCGCGAGGAGACGGTCCGCGGTCTGCTGGAGGACGTCTCGAGCCTGTGCCGCTCGGTCGCCTTCCGCGCACCCGGTGAACAGCTCAGCTGTGTCGTCGGCATCGGCTCGGCCGTCTGGGACCGGCTGTTCGGCGGCCCGCGGCCACAGGGGCTGCACCCGTTCGCCGAACTACAGGGGAACCGCCATCACGCGCCGGCCACCCCGGGAGACCTGCTCTTCCACGTCCGGGCCCGCCACATGGACCTGTGCTTCGAACTCGCCAAGCTGTTCCTGGACCGGCTGAGCGGCGCGGTCACGGTCGTGGACGAGGTCCATTCCTTCAAGTACTTCGACGAGCGGGACCTGCTCGGGTTCGTCGACGGCAGCGAGAACCCCGAGGGACGGCTCGCCGACGCGGCGGTCTTCATCGGCGACGAGGACCCCGCCTTCGCCGGCGGCAGCTACGTGACCGTGCAGAAGTACCTGCACGACCTGGCGGCGTGGAACGCCCTGCCGGCGGAGGAGCAGGAGCGGGTCATCGGGCGCACGAAGCTCGCCAACGTCGAACTGCCCGACGACGTCAAGCCCGCCGACTCCCACGTGGCGCTGAACACCGTCACCGACGAGAACGGCGACGAGCGCAAGATCGTGCGCGAGAACATGCCGTTCGGCACCCTGGGCGAGGGCGAGTTCGGCACGTACTTCATCGGCTACGCGCGCACCCCCGACGTGACCGAGCAGATGCTGCGGCACATGTTCCTCGGCGACGCCGGGGCCTCGCACGACCGGATCCTCGACTACTCGACCCCGGTCACCGGGTGCCTGTTCCACGTGCCGACGGCCACCTTCCTCGACGACCTGCCCCCTGCTCCCGGCTGAGCGGTCCGGGCGGTACGTCCGCACCGCCGGACCGGCGCGCCGCGGCTGCACCGGCCGGGTCGGCGGTGCGCGGTCAGTCCCGCGCCGCCCACAGGCTGCGCACGTGCCCCAGGTGCCGGGTCATGATCTCGGCCACGGCCTTCTCGTCGCGCTCCAGCAACGCGTCGAGGAGTTCCAGGTGTTCCTCGGCCGAGGCCAGCAGGCGGCCGGCCTCGACCAGGGCGGTGAGGCCGTAGAGGCGGGAACGGCCGCGCAGGTCGGCGACCACCTCGACCAGGTGGGCGTTGCCGGCCAGGGCGAGCAGTCCCAGGTGGAAGCGGGTGTCGGCCTCGACGTAGGCGATCAGGTCGCCCGCGGCGGCCGCGGCGACGATCTCCCGGGCCGCCGGGCGCAGGGCCTCCAGGGAGACCCGGTCGGCCGTGCGGGCCAGGGCCACCACCGTCGGGATCTCGACGAGCGCGCGGACGTGGGTGTACTCGTCCAATTGCCGGTCGGAGACGGCGGTGACCCGGAAGCCCTTGTTCGGCACCGTGTCGACGAGGCCCTCCTTGGCGAGGTCGAGCATCGCCTCCCGCACCGGTGTCGCCGAGACACCGAAGCGGGAGGCGAGCGAGGGGGCCGAGTAGACCTCGCCCGGGCGCAGTTCGCCCGCGATCAGCGCGGCCCGCAGCGCGTCCGCGACCCGCTCGCGGTAACTGCTCCGCCGGCCGCCCAGCCGGGGCAGCACGGGCGCGCTCGTGTCCGCGCCCTGGGTGGACGGGGTCTGTGCCATGTCACGCATCATCGAAGTCTAGTCGGTGTCCGCGGGGGTGGTGGCTAGAGGACGAACCCCTCCGGGAACGGATCGGACGGGTCGAGCAGGTACTGGGCGGTGCCGGTGATCCAGGCGCGGCCGGTGAAGCTCGGCAGCACGGCCGGGACACCGGCGACCTCGGTGGTGCCCAGCAGCCGGCCCGTGAACCGGGTGCCGATGAACGACTCGTTCTCGAACTCGGTGTGCAACGGCAGTTCGCCCCGCGCGTGCAGCTGCGCCATGCGCGCGCTCGTCCCCGTGCCGCAGGGCGAGCGGTCGAACCAGCCGGGGTGGATGACCATGGCGTGCCGGGAGTGGCGGGCGGTGGCGCCGGGCGCGTACAGGTGGACGTGGTGGCAGCCGCGGATGGACGGGTCCTCGGGGTGGACCGGTTCCTCCCCGGCGTTGATCGCGTCCATCAGCTCCAGCCCGGCGGCGAGGATGTCGTCCTTGCGGCCGCGCTCGAAGGGCAGGCCGAACTCCGCCAGCGGCAGGATGGCGTAGAAGTTGCCGCCGTAGGCCAGGTCGTACGTCACCTTCCGGCCGTCGGCGAGCACCGCCGTGCGGTCGAGACCCGCGCTGAAGGACGGCACGTTGCGCAGGGTGACGCTCGTCGCCGCGCCGTCCCGCACCGCGACCTCGGCCACGACCACCCCGGCCGGGGTGTCGAGGCGCAGCGTGGTGACCGGTTCGACGACCTCCACCATGCCGGTCTCCACCAGCACGGTCGCCACGCCGATCGTGCCGTGCCCGCACATCGGCAGGTAGCCGGAGACCTCGATGTAGATGACCCCCCAGTCGCAGTCGGGGCGGCTCGGCGGCTGCAGGATCGCACCGCTCATCGCGGAGTGCCCGCGCGGCTCGTTCATCAGCAACCGTTTGACCGGGTCCCGGTGTTCACGGAACCACAGCCGCCGCTCGTTCATCGTCGCACCCGGCACGGTGCCGATCCCGCCGGTGATCACCCGGGTCGGCATGCCCTCGGTGTGCGAGTCGACGGCGTGCAGGACGAGCTTGCTGCGCATCGTGCGTTCCCTCCGTAGTCCCTGTCCCGTGGTCCGTCACAGAAGCCCGGCCGCCGCGGCCTTCTCGGTGGCCGCGCGGACCGCCGCCTCCTGCTCCGGAGCCAGCGGGACGCGCGGCGGGCGGACCGGGCCGCCGTACCGGCCCACCACGTCCATGGACAGTTTGATGGCCTGCACGAACTCCACCCGCGAGTCCCAGCGCAGCAGCGGGTGGAGCTGCCGGTACAGGGGGAGCGCGGTGGTGAGGTCACCGGACGTCGCGGCGCGGTACAGCTCGACGGACGCCCCGGGGAGCGCGTTCGGGTAGCCCGCCACCCACCCCTTGGCGCCCGCCACGGCCAGCTCCAGCAGTACGTCGTCGGCACCGATCAATAGGTCCAGTTCGGGCGCGAGTTCGGCGATCCGGTAGGCGCGGCGGACGTCGCCGGAGAACTCCTTGACGCCTTGGACGTGGCCCTCGCCGTGCAGCCGGGCGAGCAGTTCGGGTACGAGGTCCACCTTGGTGTCGATCGGGTTGTTGTACGCCACCACCGGCACGCCCGCCCGGGCGACCTCCGCGTAGTGGGCGACCACGGACCGCTCGTCGGCCCGGTAGGCGTTGGGCGGCAGCAGCATCACGGCCCCGCAGCCGGCCTCGGCGGCCTGCTCGGCCCAGCGCCGGGCCTCCGCGGAGCCGTAGGCGGCCACCCCGGGCATCACCCGCGCCCCGCCGACCGCGGTCACGGCCGTCCGCACCACCTCGGCGCGCTCCTCGGGGGTGAGCACCTGGTACTCGCCCAGGGAGCCGTTCGGTACGACGCCGTCGCAGCCGTTCTCCACCAGCCATGCGCAGTGCTCGGCGTACCGGTCGTGGTCGACCGACAGGTCGTCGCGCAACGGCAGCGCGGTGGCGACGAGGACACCGCGCCAGGGACGGTGCTCCGGACGGGGCGTGGGGTGCGTCATGGCAGTCTCCCGTTCAATAGCGTGTGACATATCACTGGGGGGCTCACCAGGTCCAGTGTGAAGGCCCTGCGGTGCGGGGTGGCGCGGTCGGTGCGGCGCCGCCGTCAGCCTGGTTCGTCCTCGGGCAGCCGGGCGAGTACGCCGAGCGGGACCGGGCGGGCGAAGGGGCGGCGGCCGGGTGTGGCCGGGCAGCCGGAGAGCCCGGCCACCGCCGGGCCGCACATCCGGCCCTGGCACCAGCCCATCCCGGCCCGGGTGAGCAGCTTCACGGTGCGCGGGTCACCGGCCCCGAGCACGTCGACGGAGGTGCGGACCTGGCCGGCGGTGACCTCCTCGCACCGGCACACCACCGTGCCGTCGGTGATCCGGTCCGCCCAGCCGGCGGGCGGGGCGTACAGGGCGTCGAGCGCCGCGGAGAACTCGCGCAGCCGCCCGCGTGCCCTGGCGGCCCCGGCCCAGCGGCGCGGGTCGGGCAGCGTGCCGTGCAGCCGCGCGGCGACGGGGCGGCCGGCGATGTGCCCCTCGGCGAGCGCCAGCGCGGCACCGCCGATCCCGGTGGCCTCGCCGGCCGCCCAGACGCCCGGCACGTCGGTGCGCTGCTCGTCGTCGACCCGGACGTCCGTCCCGGACAGGGCGCAGCCGAGTGTCTCGGCGAGGTCGGTGTGCGGCAGCATGCCGTGTCCCACGGCGAGGGCGTCGCAGGGGATGCGGCGGGCACTGCCCGGCACGAGCCCTCCGTCCCGGTCGAGCGCGGCGACGGTGACCGCCGTCAGCCGGTCCGTGCCGTGCGCCTCCACGACGGTGTGCCGGGTCAGCGGACGTACCCCGTGCCGCAGCAACTTCCCCGCGTACAGCGCGCCTTCGGCGAGCTTGCCGGGCTGCGCTGCGAGCGCCCGCGCGTGTCTCGGCAGGGCCTTCGGACCGGCGGACTCGACCAGCGCGGCCACCCGCGCGCCCGCCGCGGCGAGGCCGCAGGCCACGGGCAGCAGCAGGGGACCGGTGCCGGCGACCACGACGGTACGGCCGGGCAGCACCAGGCCGCCCTTGAGCATGGCCTGGGCGCCGCCCGCGGTGACCACCCCCGGCAGGGTCCAGCCGGGGAAGGGCAGCACCCGTTCGTAGCCGCCGGTGGCGAGCAGCACGGCGTCCGCGCGTACCGTGACGCCCTCCTCCTGCAGCGGGCCGCGCAGCGCGTGCACCGCGAACACCCCACCGGGAGCACCGCCTCGGTTCACGCCGGTGTCGACCGGGTGGTCCGTGCCGTCCGTGCGGTCCCTGCGGTCCGTGCGGTCCACACACCAGACGTGGTGGTCCGGCAGGTGGCGGACGTGCCCGGTGGAGAGCTGCCGGTCCAGGCCGTCCCGGAGCCGTTCCCAGACGCGCCACTGGTGGTGCAGGGCCTGGGGCCTGCGGGCGCCCAGGGCGGCCGCGGGCCGGCGGTAGAACTGCCCGCCCGCCTGCTCGGCCGCGTCCAGGAGGGTCACGCGTACCCCCCGGGCGGCCGCGGCCAGGGCGGCGGCCAGTCCCGCCGGGCCCGCCCCCACCACGGCGAGGTGCGGTCGCTCAGTCATCGTCCCGGCCCGTCCCCTCCTGCGTCCGGATCACGTCGCCCGGCCGTACCGGGACCAGACAGGCCCGTTGGTTCGGGCGGTCGTTGACGGTCACGAGGCAGTCGAAGCAGACCCCGATCCCGCAGAACACCCCGCGCGGCCGGCCGGTGCCGCGGGTGCTGCGCCAGGAGGTCACCCCGGCCGCCCACAGCGCGGCCGCGACCGTCTGGCCGGGCAGCGCCGTGACGGGGCCGCCGTCGAAGGTGAGGGTGAAGGCGGCGCCCGGTGCGGCCCGGGCCAGTTCCCGTGGGTTCACCGTGTGGTCCCTCCGTCCGGCGCGAACCGCTCCGGGCGGAACGGCGCGAGGTCCAGGTCGGGTGTCTTCCCGGTCAGCGCCTGCGCGATCAGCAGTCCCGTGCCGGTGGACAGGCCGATGCCGGCGCCCTCGTGGCCGCAGGCGTGGTACAGGCCGGGCAGCCGGGGGTCGGGGCCGATCGCCGGCAGGTGGTCGGGCAGATAGGGCCGGAAGCCGGCGTACGTCCGCAGTGCGCGCACCCGCTCCAGGAAGGGGAACAGCCCGATCGCGCCGACCGCCAGGGCCCGTACCGCCCGCAGGGACAACGACCGGTCGAAGCCCACCCGTTCACGGCTCGCGCCGATCAGGACGGGACCGGCCGCCGTGCCCTCGACGACCGGTGAGGTGCGCAGCGCCGCCGAGTCGCTCGCCACGTCCGCCACGTAGTCGGCGGCGTACACCTTGTGCCGGACCATGCGCGGCAGCGGCTCGGTGACCAGCACGAAGCCGCGCCGGGGGAGGACCGGCAGAGCCGCGCCCGCCGACGCGACCAGCTCGCCGCCCCAGGTGCCCGCCGCGTTGACCACCGCGGGCGCGTGGATGTCGCCCTGGGTGGTACGGACGCCGAGCACCGCGCCGTCCGCCGTGCGCAGCACCCCGGTGACGGTCCGGCCCGTGTGCAGCCGGGCGCCGGAGGCGCGCAGCAGATGGGCGGCGGCCAGCGCGGGCATGACCTGGGCGTCCTGCGGATAGCGGACGCCACCCGCCATGCCGGGAGCCAAGTGGGGCTCCAGCTCGCGCAGTTCGCCGGGGCCGGCGGGCTCGGCCGTGACGCCCGCGGCACGCTGGTCCGCGGCGAAACCGGTCAGCGCGTCGAGCGTGCCCGGTGTACGGGCCACCACCACACCGCCCTTGGGCTCGTACTCCACCGCCGCCCCGAGTTCGTCGGCCAGTGAGGCCCACAGGCGGCCCGAGAGCAGGGCGAGTTCCAGCTCGGGGCCGGGCCCCTTGTCGGAGACCAGCAGGTTGCCCTCGCCGGCACCGGTGGTGCCACCGGCCACCGCGCCCCGGTCCACCACCCTCACGTCGAGGCCGGCCCGGGCGGCGTACAGCGCACAGGCCGCACCCACCATGCCGGCTCCCACGACCACGACATCGCAGGTCAGTCGCTTCGCCACACCAGTACTATGTCACATGTCGCTCTTGCTGAGGAGCCCCCCACGCGCTCGCGCCCTTCTCGCCCCGCACCCGCCGTCCGCCCGGAGTCCCAGGCGTGGACGCCCCCTTGACGTCGTACGGCCACGGCCCGACACTCCGAGAGGGAACCCCAGTGAACAGGTAGGGAACTATGACGCGCCTCCACACGGTCGACGGCCGAGCGGGCCGTACGCCGTCACGCGTCCCCCTTCTCACCTCCCGTCTGCACATCGACCTGCTGCGCGTCTGCAGCGCCATCGGTCTCCAGCGCTGACCCGGGCCTGTCGCCGGCCCCCGCACGCGCCCGTCGCCGGCCGACCGTGTGCAGTCGCCTGTCGCCTGTCGCCTGTCGCCTGTCGCCTGTCGCCTGTCGTCCGTCAACGGTCGACCGTCACCCGTCGTTCGTCGTCTGTTGTCCGTCGTTCGTCGACTGTCTTCTGCCGACTGTCGTCCGTCGACGAACGCCTTCCGCCGCGCAACCGCCCGCGCATCCGTTCGCGCGCACGCACCAGGGGAGACGCATGTCCATCGCTTCGCTCGCCACCGTCCCGGCCACGCCCTGCACCGCCACCCCTCGTACCGCCACCCGCCGTGCCGCGCCCTCGTTCCGGGGCCGGATCGGCCAGGACGCGCGCAGCGGCCACTACGCGGTGCCGCACCGCTACCGGCTCCACCTGTCCACCGGCTGCGCGGACGGGCTGCGCCTCGCGGTCGGCCACAGCCTGCTGGGTCTCGACGCCGTCTGTCCGGTCGTCTTCCTGCCCGCGCTGCCGGACCGGCCCGACGGCGGCCACTCGGCCCTGCGCCCGCTGTACGAGGCGAGCGCCCACCACTGGACCGGGCCCGCGCTCGCGCCGGTGCTCAGCGACGACTGGGCCGGACGCATCGTCAGCAACCACGCCCCGGACATCCTGCGCGACCTGGACCGCTTCCCGCGCGAGGGCCGGTTCTCCCTGTACCCGTGCGGTACGGAGAGCCGGATCGACGCCGTCGAACGGCTCTGCTCCGAGGGTGTCCTGCAGGCCGCTCGGTGCGCCGCGCGGCCCGGCGCGGACCCCGCCGAGCGTGCGGCCGCCCTGGACGTGCTGCTGGACACGCTGGGCCGGCTGGAGCGGCACCTGGAGGGGGAGGAGTACGTCGTCGACGGGCGGCTCACCGCCGCCGACGTCGAACTGTGGGTGGCCCTCGTGCGGTTGTACACCGTGCACCGTCACCACCTGGACGCCTCCGCCGCACGGCGGGTCGCCGGCCATCCGGTGCTGTGGGCCCACGTCCGCCGGCTGACCGACCTGCCCGCCTTCGGCGGCCACCTCGGGCCGGACGGTGTCGACCGTCCGGCCGCCGGCGTCTGAGTCCCGCCGCCTGGGCTCGCTATGTGGTCGAGGGGACGCCATCCCTCCCCCGAAGGCTACGTCCCCTCGACCGCTCCCCCGGTTCACCCGACTGGCTCGGACCGTCAGAGTGCCGCTTCACGCCCCCGGTACGCCTGAGTCGGGGGCTACTCAAGTCGCCCTGTATCAAATCTGAGTAGGCGTGCTCCAGTTGTCGTGACGATTTACGAACAGGACGCGAAGACGCTGGAACTGCCCTGGCCGTTCACCGGCCGGGAGGCCGAACTGGAGCTGGTGCGGCGCTCGTCGGCCGCCGGCCGGCCCGGCGTCGTGGTGACCGGTCCGGTGGGCTGCGGCAAGACCCGGCTGATCACGGAGGCGGTCCGGGGCACGGACTGCGCGCGGATCACCGGGACGCCGGAGAGCCGCGGTCTGCCCTTCGCCGCCTTCGCGCACCTGCTGCCCGGCACCGTCTCGCTGCACCGGGCGGTCCAGCTGCTGTCCGGGGTGCGGCTGCTGGTCGTCGACGACGCCCATCTGCTCGACGAGGCGTCGGCCGCTCTCGTCCACCAGCTCGCCGCGCACGGATCCACCCGCCTGGTCGTGGCCGTCACGGACGGCGTGCCGGTACCGGGCGCGGTCTCCCGGCTGTGGACCGGGGAACTGCTGCCGCGCGTCGCGCTGGAGCCGCTGCCCCGCGAGGACACCGGCCGGCTGCTCGCCACGGCCGGCCTGGAACCGCTCACCGTGGGCCGGCTGCACCGGATGTGCCGGGGCGACCTCCGGCTGCTGCGCGACCTCGTGGCGGCGCTGCGCCGCTCCGGCGGGCTCACCCGCGTGCCCGAGTGCGACGAGTGGGCGTGGCGCGGACCGGTGCCGGTGACCGCGACCGTCCGCGACCGGCTCGCGCCCGTACTGGACCGCGCCGGCGCCGGGGAGCGCGAGACGCTCGACCGGCTCGCCTTCGCCGAGCCCCTGCCGCTCGCCCTGGACGACCTCGACCTGGACGTCCTCGAACGCCTGGAGGCGGACGGCCTGATCCACGTGGACGACCTCGGCTCCGTCACCCTCGCCCACCCGCTGCACGGGCCCGCCCTGCGCGCGACCGCCGGCCGGCTGCGGTCCCTGCGGCTGACCGGCGCACCGGACCGGTGCGGGCCCGCGCTGGCGGCGGAGCGGACCGCGCTGGAGCGCGGGCTGGCCCGGCAGGACGTACGGGGGGTGCCGACGCCGGTGGGGGACTGGCTGCTGTCCGAGGGGCTGCCGGTCCCCGGCGGGTACGCGGTCGTACGCGCCCGGTACTCCCGGCTGCGCGGAGAGCTGCGTGAGGCGGCCGCATGGGCCAGGGAGGGGCTGCGGGCGGTCCCGGGTGACGCCCGCTGTGCCGACGAACTCGACTTAGTGACCGCATGCCTGGGCGGGTCGACGGGCGGGTACGGCCGGGCCGTCGCGGCCCGCGGTGACATCGAGGGCGCCCTGGCCGCACTCCCCGGGGACGACGTGTTCGCGTGCTACGACGCCGTACGCCTGGGCAGGCCCGAGCTGGCCGCCGGACGGCTGCCGGCCGGCGGGGTGTTCGCCCGGCACGCCGAGGCGCTCGCCCGGGGCGACGGACCGGCCCTCGACCTGGCCGCCGGGGCCCTGGCCGAGCGCGGCTTCCTGCTGTTCGCGGCCGAGGCGCACGCCCAGGCCGTCCGCGCGCACCGCGATCCGCGTGCCGCTCGCCTCTCCCGCACCCGCGCGGTCGCGCTGGCCCGCCGCTGCCAGGGCGCCCGCACCCCGGCGCTGGCCGGGCTCGTCCTGGGCGAACTCACCGCGCGGCAGCGCCAGATCGTCGCCCTCGCCGCCGCCGGACTCAGCAACCGGGAGATCGCCGGCAAGCTGACCCTGTCCGTGCGGACCGTCGGCAACCACCTCTACAGCGCCTACACCCGCCTGGGCGCGAGCGACCGAGGCGCCCTGCCCTGGCTCACGGACCTGCGGGAGGCCGAACCGGCGTGAGCTACAGGGGTTTTGACAGGCGCCGGGCTCGCGTATCGTCCGCTCACCGTGCCGTTCGCCGTGCCGCTCGCCGTGAACGGTCGGCTGGGGCGCCGGCACCCGCGGTGCGGCGGCCCCGGCCGGTGAGGCCGGTGGAGGCGGAACCGGCGTGACCGGCACGGCCTTCGGCGGCCCGGCCTGTGGGGCGCGGCCTCTGGCGGCCCGGGCCTGCGGGGCGCCCACACGCCGCGCCGAGCGCTGGGTGCACCCGCCGGGCGCCGGCACGGGCGTCCCGGCTGCCCTCCGCTCGCGGAGCTGCCGGGGGCCGCGCCGGCTGGTGTCGTGCGGGTCCTGGCGGGCGCCGGGCCCGTACCGCTTGCGCGTGACGCCGGGCGCCGACCCCGGTGGACCGGGCCCGGGCCGCCGCCCCGCGCCCGTACCGTCCTCACGCCGCGCCGAACGCCGCGAAGGCCCAGCCCGTCGCCTGGTGGACCGGGTCGCCGGGCTGGGCGGCGCGGGCGTCGCGCAGGGCCTCGGCCAGGGAGAGGCCCGCGTCGAGACCCTTGTGCAGGGCGAGCATCAGCGGGACCACCGCCGCGTCGTTGACCGGCGCGCTGCTCGCCACCACCCCGGCGGTGCCCAGCGGCAGCAACGCGGTGACCAGGCCGAGGAGTTCGTCGGCGCCGACCGAGGCGAGGCGGGCGGTGTCGCAGCTGGACAGGATGATCCGGTACGGGCTGCGGGCCAGGCGCTCGAAGTCGTGCACGATCAGCGGCCCGTCGGCCATGCGCAACGCCGAGAACAGCGGGCTGTCGGCGCGGAACGTGCCGTGCGCGGCCAGATGGGCCAGGGTGGCGCCGTCCAGTTCGGCGAGCACCCGGGAGGCCTGCGCCGCCTCGCCCTCCAGCACGGTCGCCGTGCCGTACCGGTCGGCCAGTTCGGACACCTCGGCGCCGCCCGTGGCGAGGCCGGGACCGCGCACCAGGACGTGCCGGCCACCGGCCGGCGGCTCGGTCTCCCGGGCCCGCAGCCAGCTCCCCGCCGACGGCGACACGCTGAGCACCCGCTCCCGCAGCGCGGGCAGCAGCGCCCACGGCACCCGGTGCAGCGCCCCCGGCGGCACGATCACCACCGGCCCCGACCCCAGATGCGGTACGGCGCCGCCCAGCAGCAGCTCCTGGAGGCGCCGGCCCCCCGCCTCCACCAGCGGCAGCCGCGCCTCGCTCCCCGGGTGGGCGAGCCGCCGCAGCCCGGCCTGCACGTGCTCGGCCTCCGCCACCGCCTCGGCGAGCGACCCGCCCGCGAACCGCCGTACCCGCCCCTCACCGCACAGCAGGACGTGCACCCGGCCGTCCACGACGGCGAGTTCGGCCAGGCGGGCCGGGCCGAGCCGGTCCAGCAGGCGGCCCGCGTCGAAGCGGTCGCCGCCGCCGGGCGCGTCCCCGCGGATGTGGTGGGTGCGGGACCGGATGTCCCGCTCCAGCCTGCGCTGTTCGCGCTCGAGGGCGGGCACCGGGCGGCCCTCCCGGCGGGCCTCCTCCGCGCGGGCCGCGATCTCCCGGTAGGCGGTGAGGCCGGCGAGCAGCGCCGGGTCGGCGGGCGGCCGTGCGGGAGGCGTGGACAGTACGGTCGCCCGCCAGCGCTCGCTCCACTCCAGCAGCCGCCGCGCACCGCCGTGGGCGAGGCTCGCCTCCTGGGCGAGGGCGGCCAGTTCGGCGCCCTGCGCGGTGGCGCGGGCCCGCAGCTCGGAGGCGCCGAGCGTCATCCGGTGGTCGTCGAGGACGTCGAGGCCCCGCCGGCAGGCCTCCAGCACCCCGCGTCCGGAGCCGGCCGCCCGCGCCCGCAGGGCCTGCGCGGCCCAGCCGGTGACCCGGGCCGTCGGCGGACCGCCGTGCCGGCCGCGCGCGGCCGCCGTCAGGTGCCGCTCCGCGTCCGCCGTGCGGCCCAGCGCCAGCGCGATCCGGCCGGCCAGCAGCGACGCCTCGGGCGCGGCCGGCGAGCCGAACGAGGCCAGCCGTTCCGCGACCGCCGCCGCGTCCGCCACCAGCCGCCCCGAGCGGTTCCCGGCCGCCGCCCTCGCCTCGATGAGCACCAGCCGGGCATGGGCGGCCCACCAGGCCCGCCGCTGCGCCGCGAACAGCCGTACGGCGTCGGCGGCGCGGGCGATCGCGGTGTCCGGGTCACCGGCCGAACGGGCCGCCCGCGCGGCGGCGAGCAGCAACTCGGCCTTGCGCGTGGACTGTCCGCCGATCCGGTCCAGCAGCGCGATCGCCGTGTCCGCCTCGGCCAGCGCCTCCGGGGCGAGTCCCGCGGCCATCAGCACCTCGCAGCGCCGGATGGACAGCATGAAGGTGGGCGTGCCGAGCTTGGCGTACCGCTCCTCGGCCTCGTCCAGCAGGCGCAGGGCCACCGGGATGTCACCGGAGCGGAACGCGGCGAGGCCCCGGCTCTCCACCGCATCCGCCTTGTCGTGCTCCTGGCCGGTGGTCTCCCACAGCCGTTCCGCCGCCGTGAAGTCGGCGACCGCCCGGTCCACCGCGCCCAGCGCCAGGTGCACGGTGGCCCGCAGGGTCAGCGCCCGCGCGGTCCAGATGTCGTCGCGGACCTGCCGCAGCACCGGAAGGGCCCGCCGTACGTCCTCCAGCGCTTCCCGGTGACGCCCCAGCACCCACCACACGTAGGCCCGCCGGTACAGCACGCGGGCCCGGGTGTGCCCGCTGCCCCGGGCGACCCCTTGTTCGAACGACGCGAGTCCCTGGCGCGTGCGCCCCGCGTGCACCAGTGCGACCCCCAGCGTGGCGAGCACGTCGGCCTCCCGCTCGGCCGACTCGGCGCGCGCGGCCAGGTCACGGGCCCGCCGAAGATGGCGCAGGGCGATCCGCAGATCGCCGAAGTCCCGCTGCCAGATACCGATCACCTGGTGGGCGACGCTGGCGTGCAGCGGCGACGGATCGGTGTGCAGCACCAGATCCGCGCGTGCCCGTGCCTCCCCGGGGTCGGCGAACACCATCGGCAGCAGTTCGAGGACCGACTCGCTTCCCGCTGTCACCCCTCGCATGGTAGTGGCCCGCGCGACACCGTCACACGGCCGTCCCCTTCCGCTTTCCGCTGTACCGCGCCTGCCCGGGGGCTGTATCAATCGGTCGTCCGGCGACTCTCACTTTCGGACACCGTCTCAGGGGGAGGACACTCCATGGCACCTCAGCGATTCCACGAGCAGTTCCGCCACATCCAGCGTTCGATGCCCGATGTGGCCCTGGCCATGGGGCCGGACGACGACGGCCACTTCCTCTACGAGAAGGGCGTCGTCCTCGCCCGCGACGGCGCGGAGGCCCGCGCGGTCGAGGACGCCGTGCGCGCCCACTTCACCGAGACCCGCGGCCTGGTCCCCGACCACGTGCGCCGCGTCGGGCCGGAGACCAACCGCTCCGGTATCACCCGGATCCGGGTCGGCGACCCGGCCGAGGGCGACGACGGCGTCCCGCACGCCCTGCGCGCCCTCACCGAGGCCGAGGGCCGCCGGGGCCACCGGCTGGTCAGCCGCAACCACGTCGTGCACATCGCCGTCAACGCCTGCCCGGGCGACGAGCCCGTGCCCGCGCCGCGCGGCGAGCCGGCCAACCCGGCGCCGGAGGAGAGCCGTCACGACCCGGACACCGCCGTCGGCGTCCTCGTCGTCGACACCGGTCTGGTGCACGACCACGGGGCCTACCCGCTCCTCGCGCACACCACGGGCGACCCGCAGGTGAGCGAGACCGACGCCGACGGGCTGCTGCGCCAGTACGTCGGCCACGGCACGTTCATCGCCGGGATCGTCGCGGCCGTGGCGCCCAACACCGACATCACCGTGCGGGGCACCCTCAACGACGTCGGCGCCATCCTGGAGTCGGAGTTCGGCGGCAAGCTGTTCGAAGCCGTCGAGCAGGGCGGCTGGCCCGACATCATCAGCCTCTCCGCCGGCACCTCCACCGAGTCCGCGGTCGGCCTGCTCGGACTCGACGCGTTCATGCGCGAACTCCGCGAGCAGCGCACCCTGCTGGTGGCCGCCGCCGGCAACAACGGCAGCGACACCCCGTTCTGGCCGGCCGCCTACGCCTCGCTGCCGGAGTACGCGGACACCGTGCTGTCGGTCGGCGCGCTGCGCGGGGACGGCGCCTCCGAGGCGTGCTTCAGCAACCACGGCCCCTGGGTCGGGGCCTACGCCCCCGGCGAGCGCCTCACCAGCGCCCTCACCGGCTTCGACGCGCCGGTGCCGTACGTCTACCAGCACTCCACGTACGACGCCTGCCGGTTCGGCCTCGGGTACGCCTGCACCTGCCGGTTCCCGCGCCACACGGGCGTGCTGAGCGACACCGGCGAGAGCGGCACGGCCGAGCCCGACCAGGTGATGTTCGACGGCCTCGCGCAGTGGAGCGGCACCTCCTTCGCCACCCCGGCGGCCGCCGCCCTGGTGGCCGCCCACATGACGGCGCACAAGGAGCGCGACCCGCGCGCCGCACGCAGGCAACTCCTCTCCTCTCTCACCGAGTACGCCGAAGTGCGCGGGGCGCACGTCCCGGCGCTCCGGCCGCCCACCTGGCGCCCGGTTCCCGTCGCGCTGCCGGCGCGGTCCGCGTGAGGTCCGGGACCCTCCTCTCCACGGCGTACGATGACGTGCCGTACACGAGGGGTGGAGCCGTGGACCGAACAGAAGTCGGCGCGTTGGTCCGGTCCGCCGTCGACGGCGACGCCGCGGCCTGGAAGGCGCTGGTGGAAGGCATGAGTCCGCTGGTGTGGTCGGTCGTGCGCGCGCACCGGCTGTCGGACGCCGACGGGCACGAGGTCTACCAGACCGTGTGGTTCCGCTTCGCCCAGCACCTGGGCCGGCTGCGCGAGCCCGACAAGGCGGGTGCCTGGCTGGCCAGTACGGCACGGCACGAGTGCCTGAAGGTGCTCAAGGGGCTGACCCGGCTGACACTGACCGACGATCCGCTGGTGCTCGACCGCGCCAGCGAGGAGCGCACGCCGGAACAGTCGCTGATCGACGCCGAGGAGGAGGCCGACCAGGCGGAACGGGTCCGCCGGCTGTGGCAGGAGTTCGAGGAACTGGGCGAGCGCTGCAGGCAGTTGCTGCGTGTGCTGATCGCCTCGCCGCCGCCCAGTTATCTGGAGGTCTCGGCCGCGCTCGGCATCGCGGTCGGCAGTATCGGGCCGCTGCGCCAGCGCTGTCTGCGCCGGCTGCGGGCCCGGATGGACGCACGGGGGACGGTGTGAGCGGCATGGACGGGAACGGGCGGCCCGACGAGGGCTTCGACGAGGGCTTCGACGGGGGCCCGGGCGGGGACTTCGGCCAAGGCCCCGGTGAGGACGGGTTCGACGGCGACCTGCTGGAGGCGGAACTGCGCCGGGCGGCCGCCGAGCTGGACCCGGTCCCCGTCGAGCTACGGCAACTCGCTCTCGAGGCGTATGCGTTGCACGACCTCGACGCCCGGATCGCCGAGCTGACCTTCGACTCGCTCGTGGACGCCCTGCCGGTCAGGGGGGTCCCGGACGCGCCGCGGATGCTGACCTTCCGGGCGGGCGGCCTTTCGGTGGACGTGGAGGTGACCGAGGAGGGCCTGATCGGTCAGGTGTTGCCGCCGCAGTCGGCGCGCATCGAGGTGCTGGGCGGGCCGCAGACGGTCCGGCCGGTCCCGGTCGACACCCTCGGGCGTTTCACCAGCGACCACGCGCCCACCGGCCCGTTCGCGCTACGGCTGCGGGCCGGTGGTGAGGTGATCGTCACGGAGTGGCTGCGGGCGTGAGCCCCGGTCACCAGGTGACCGGCAGGGTCAGCGGCCCGCGGATCATCGTCTTGTGCCGCCAGCGCACGTCCTCGGCCGGGATCGCGAGCCGCAGGCGCGGCAGCCGGTCGAGCACCGTGTCGACGAGCAGCTCGGTCAGGAGCCGGGCGAGGACGGCGCCCGTGCAGTAGTGCGGTCCGTTGCCGAAGGCCAGGTGCGGACACGCGGCGCGGTCGGGGTCGATGCGGTCCGGCTCGGGGAAGACGTCCGGATCGCGGTTGGCGGCGAGGTAGGAGACGTACACCGGCTCCCCGGCCGCGATCCGGTGCCCGGCCACCTCCACGTCCTCCAGCGCGATCCGAGCGAGGCCGACGGTGCTGCGGTGCGGGATGTGGCGCAGCAGCTCGTCCAGCACGGGACCGCGCTCCGGCGGGCGGTCGCGCATCCGCTCCATCAGGTCCGGGTGGGTCAGCAGCAGGAACAGCATCTGCCCGCAGTTGTGGGTGACGGCCTCCCCGCCGATCTGCAGCGGTCCGGCGAGCCCGACGGCCTCCTCCTCGCTGATCTCCCCGCGGGTCACGGCGGCGCCCAGCAGCGAGTACACGTCCTCGCCGGTGCTGTGGGCGCGGTCCCGGACCATCGCGGCGATCCAGTCGTACAGGCCGGTCTTGGCCCGCCCGGCGGCCTCGGCGCCGCCCGACGTGGAGATGATCTGCCGGGTCCAGCCGTGCACCCGGGCCCGGTCGGCGGGCGGCACGCCCATCACCTCGCTGACGACCGTGAGCGGGAACGGCTCCAGCACCCGCTCCACCAGGTCCGCGGGCGGCCCGTCCGCCACGACCGCGTCGACCAGGCCGTCCAGGATCTCCTGCGCGCGGGGCCGCAGCCGCTTCATCGCGCTCACCGTGAAGGCCCCGGCGACCGGCTTGCGCAGCCGGTTGTGCTCGGGCTGGTCGGCCCAGGCGAGCGAGCCGGGGCGGGGCGCGAAGTGCGGGGCGAGCCGGGTCACCTGCCGGCGGGTGACCTCGGTACGGCTGAACCGGGGATCGTTGGTGATCAGCCTGACGTCCTCGTACCGGGTGGCCAGCCAGGCCCAGCCCGCACCGAACGGCAGCCGGATCCGGGTCAGCGGGCCCTCGCGCATCAGACCGGCGAGGACCGGGTCGAACTCCGTGCCGTCCAGGTCGGGCGGCGGCCAGTCCCGCACGGGCGGCGGGGTGTGGCCGGGGAGGACGATCTCCTCGGTCGGGCCCGCCACCCGCACGGGCGAGGGTGCCTGTCCGGTCAGCGTGCTGGTGTCCTCGGTCATGCCCACCACCCTCGTACGCCCCCCGCCCGCTGTCCTGCGGGAGTGCTCCAGCCGGAGGGCGGTACGCGGGCCGGCCCCTCGCGGCCCGCTCGGCGGTTCGTCTCCGCGCGGGCGCGCCCCGTCCGGGGGCCGTGGTTCGGCGCCCCGCCCAGAACCGTGGTCGATGCCTCGCGCGGCGCCCCGCCCGGGGGCCGTGGTTCTGCGCCGGTCCGAGTCCGCGGCCTGGCGGCTCTGGACGTGGGCCCGGGGTCGGCGCGCCGCTGGATGGTCTTGAGCAGGTGTGCCCGCGCGGGCGCTGAGGGTCGGCGCCCCGCCCAGGGCCGTGGTTCGGCGCCCCGCGCGGCGGCCCGCGGGTCCGGCGCCGCTCCGGGCGGGCACGGGTCCGCTCGTGGTCGTGCCCCGGTGCTCCGCGCGGGCAGGGGCCACCGCCCGGTGCCGCCCACCGGGGTCGCGGCCCGGCCCTACACCGCGGCCACCAGTTCGGCCAGGGCCGTGGCGAGCCGGTTCAGGCCGGGGCCGGGCGGGCCGCCGGGCTCGGTCATGTAGGTGTCGCGGCGTATCTCCACCATCAGCGCGCTCACCCGGCGGTCCCGGCCGTAGTACTCCAGCGGCACGTAGGTTCCGCTGAAGGGGCTGTCCAGCCCGGTCGCGCCGCACGCGGAGAACGCCCTGCGCGCCGCCTCCCGCAGCTCCGGCGGGGTGTGGAAGGAGTCCGTGCCCAGGCACACGGGGGGACGCGGCCCGGACCCGTGCAGCTCGTAGGGCAGCGCCCGGGCCGGGTAGGAGTGGACGTCGATCACCACGGCCCGGCCGGTCGCGGCGAGCCGTCCGGCCACCGCCTCCGTCATGGCCCGGGCGTACGGCCGGAAGTACCGCTCGACCAGCGGCCCGGGATCGGTGTCCGCGGGCCGCAGCTCGCCCCCGTGCGTGGTGCGCGTGTACACCGCCCCCATCCCGACGGCGAGCATCTCCTCCCGCTCGTCGGGGAACCGCTCCGGGTCGACCACCAGCCGCGAGAGCCGGTTGACGAACCGCCAGGGCCGCAGGCCGGCCGGCGCGGCCGCCCGCTCCGCGATCTCGGCGGTGTGCGCGTCGGTGATGAGGTCCAGCTCCCGCTCGAGCCCGGCGTCGTCCAGCGTGATCCCCGCGCGCACGTCCCCGGGTATCGCCCGCGCCGAGTGCGGCACGTGCAGCAGCACGGGGGAGCGGTCGTCCCCTGGCAGGAGTTCGAACGGCAGGGCGGACTCGGTCACGGGCTGCTCCAAGGCGAGGGACGAGGGACGACGACTCAGGATCAAGGTGCCACGCGCCACTGACAACGGACCCCGGCCGCACCCCGGGCCGCCCCGCCCCCTCCCCGCCCAGCCATCCGAGGCTCGCCCCCCACACGACCCCGCCCCGGTCGGATGTTCCGACCGGGGCGGGATCGCTCACGGACGAGGCGCCGAGGCCCCGGCCGGGGTTCAGCTCAGGGAAGCGAGAGCCTCGTTCCAGGTGGCCGACGGGCGCATGACCGCGTCCGCCTTCGCCTTCTCCGGCCGGTAGTAGCCGCCGATGTCGGCCGGCTTGCCCTGGACGGCGATCAGCTCGTCGACGATGGTCTGCTCGTTCGCGGCGAGGTTCTCGGCGAACGCGCCGAACGCCTTGGCCAGGTCGGCGTCGTCGGTCTGCGCCGCCAGCTCCTGCGCCCAGTACAGGGACAGGTAGAAGTGGCTGCCGCGGTTGTCGATGCCGCCGACGCGACGGGTCGGGGACTTGTCCTCGTTGAGGAAGGTCGCCGTGGCGCGGTCGAGGGTGTCGGCCAGCACCTTGGCGCGGGTGTTGCCGGTGGCCGTCGCGTACTGCTCGAAGGACGGCACCAGGGCGAAGAACTCACCGAGCGAGTCCCAGCGCAGGTAGTTCTCCTTGACGAGCTGCTGGACGTGCTTCGGCGCGGAGCCGCCGGCACCCGTCTCGAACAGGCCGCCGCCCGCCATCAGCGGGACGACCGACAGCATCTTGGCGCTGGTGCCCAGCTCCAGGATGGGGAAGAGGTCGGTCAGGTAGTCGCGCAGCACGTTGCCGGTCACCGAGATGGTGTTCTCGCCGCGGCGGATGCGCTCCACCGACAGCTTGGTGGCCTCGACCGGGGCGAGGACGCGGATGTCCAGGCCCTCGGTGTCGTGCTCCGCCAGGTACTGCTTGACCTTGCCGATCAGGTTGGCGTCGTGCGCGCGGGTCTCGTCCAGCCAGAACACGGCCGGGTCGCCGGTGGCGCGGGCGCGGGTGACGGCGAGCTTCACCCAGTCCTTGATCGGGGCGTCCTTGGTCTGGCAGGCGCGGAAGATGTCGCCGGCGGAGACGGTCTGCTCGATCACGACGTTGCCGGCCTGGTCGACCAGGCGGACGGTGCCGGTGACCGGGATCTCGAAGGTCTTGTCGTGGCTGCCGTACTCCTCGGCCTTCTGCGCCATGAGGCCGACGTTCGGGACGGAGCCCATGGTCGACGGGTCGTAGGCGCCGTGGGCGCGGCAGTCCTCGATCACGGCCTGGTAGACACCGGCGTAGGAGGAGTCCGGCAGCACCGCGAGGGTGTCGGCCTCCTGGCCGTCCGGGCCCCACATGTGGCCGGAGGTGCGGATCATGGCCGGCATCGAGGCGTCGACGATGACGTCGGACGGCACGTGCAGGTTGGTGATGCCCTTGTCGGAGTCGACCATGGCCAGCGCGGGGCCCTCGGCCAGCTCGGCGTCGAAGGAGGCCTTGATCTCGGCGCCCTCCGGCAGGGACTCGATCCCCTTGAAGATGCCGCCCAGGCCGTCGTTCGGGGTCAGGCCGGCGGCGGCGAAGGTCTCGCCGTACTTCGCGAACGTCTTCGGGAAGAAGGCGCGCACGACGTGGCCGAAGACGATCGGGTCGGAGACCTTCATCATCGTGGCCTTGAGGTGCACGGAGAACAGGACGCCCTCCTCCTTGGCGCGGGCGACCTGCGCGGTCAGGAACTCGCGCAGCGCGGCGACCCGCATCACGGAGGCGTCGACGACCTCGCCCTCGAGCACCGGCACGGACTCGCGCAGCACGGTGGTGGAGCCGTCGTCGCCCTTGAGCTCGATGCGCAGCGCGCCGGCCTCGGAGATCACCACGGACTTCTCGGTGGAGCGGAAGTCGTCCACGCCCATGGTGGCCACGTTGGTCTTGGAGTCGGAGCTCCAGGCGCCCATGCGGTGCGGGTGGGTCTTGGCGTAGTTCTTGACCGAGGCGGGGGCGCGGCGGTCGGAGTTGCCCTCGCGCAGCACCGGATTGACGGCGGAGCCCTTGATCTTGTCGTAGCGGGCGCGGATCTCGCGCTCCTCGTCGGTCTTCGGGTCGTCCGGGTAGTCCGGCAGCGCGTAGCCCTTGCCCTGGAGCTCGGCGACGGCGGCCTTGAGCTGCGGGATGGACGCCGAGATGTTCGGCAGCTTGATGATGTTGGCGGCGGGCGTCTTGGCCAGCTCGCCCAGCTCGCTCAGCGCGTCCGGGATGCGCTGGTCCTCGTTCAGGTACTCCGGGAAGACGGCGATGATGCGCCCGGCCAGCGAGATGTCGCGGGTCGTGACGGGCACACCGGCCTGCGAGGCGTACGCCTGGATCACCGGCAGGAACGAATGCGTCGCCAGGGCCGGGGCCTCGTCTGTGTAGGTGTAGATGATGGTCGAGTCAGTCACCGGGTGCTCCGCTCCACGTCTGCAACATTGCTCGACATCAAGATATCTCGTGACGGGGGTCGGCTCGACAGGGGACCCTCGGTCGAAAACGCGCCGAGATCATGCAACCGAAACCTCACTCTCGTGGTCATGACAAGCGATCGCACATATGACCGGCGGCCGGACCCGACCACCCGGCCGCCCGAGCGAAAGCTGACCATGAGATATCGCACCAGAGTGACGGCCCCGGCGGCCGCCCTGCTCGGCACGGCCGCGGCACTGACGGTGGGCTCGCCGGCCCAGGCGCTCGCCGGCGGCGGGGGGACGTCCAGGCGGAAGGCGGTGGGCCCGGGTCCGGAGACCCTCGGCGACCCCGTCTTCCCCACCCTCGGCAACGAGGGCTACCGGGTCTCGTCCTACGCGCTCGACCTCGCGTACGACGCGACGGCCCGGACGGTCGAGGCGACCGCGACCCTGCGGATACGCACCGACCGGCCGCTGAGCCGGTTCTCGCTGGACGCCCTGGGCCTGGACATCCGCACGGTGACCGTCGACGGCGCCGCCGCCGTCTTCGAGCAGGCGGGCGAGAAGCTGCGGGTCACGCCCGCCCGGGAGCTGGCGGAGGACGCCGCCGCCGTGGTGTGCGTCGCCTACTCGGCCGACCCGCGCCGCAGCCTCGCGCACACCGCCTGGGTGCCCACTCCGGACGGCTTCGCGATCTGCCCGCAGCCGAACTCGGCGCACACCGTCTTCCCGTGCAACGACCACCCCTCGGACAAGGCGGACTTCACCTTCCGCGTCACCGTCCCCAGCGGGCTGCGCGGCGTGGCGAACGGCAGGCTCACCGGAACGAGGACGCTGGACGACGGGCGTACGACGTACTCGTACCGCTCGGCGTCGCCGATGGCCACCGAGCTGGTCCAGATCACCGTCGGCGACTACGTCGTCAAGGACCGGCAGGGCCCGCACGGCCTGCCGCTGCGCGACGTCGTGCCGTCCGCCCGGGCCGCCGCCCTCGAACCGGCGCTCGCGCTCACCCCCGACCTGGTGGCCTGGCTGGAGAACCGCCTCGGCATGGCGTTCCCGTTCGAGACGTACGGCCTGCTGCCGTGCAACTCCGATGACGCCCATGCCTTCGACTTCACCGGCCTGGAGACGCAGACCCTCACGCTGTACAAGCCGAACTTCCTGCTCCAGGAGGAGAAGAAGATCGGCTCGCACATGATGCACGAGCTGGTCCACTCCTACTTCGGCAACCTGGTCAGCCCCGCGAGCTGGTCGGACCTGTGGCTGAACGAGGGCCACGCCGACTTCTACGGGCTGCTGTACCGCTACGAGCGCGGCTGGGCCGACTCGCTGGGCCTGACCACCATGGAAGCCCGGATGAAGGACACCTACGCCCGCGGCGACCAGTGGCGGCACGACTCCGGCCCGGTGGCCTCGCCGAACGAGGCCAACCTGTTCGACAGCCAGCGGTACCTGGGCGGCGTGCTCACCCTGTACGCCTTCCGGGAGCAGGTCGGCGAGCAGGTCTTCAACGCCGTCGAGGGCGCCTTCCTGGAGCGCTTCCGCAACTGCTCGGCGTCCACCGACGACTACATCGCGGTCGCCACGGAGGTCTCGGGACAGGACCAGTCGGGCTTCCTGCGCGACTGGCTGTACGGCACGAAGACCCCGCGCATGCCCGGCCACCCCGACTGGACGGTGACCCCGGTCGCCTCGGCGCTCGCGGCGCCGCACAGCAAGCGCGGCGGCCACCGGCACGACAACTCGGCCACGCTCTGATCAGCCGTGGCGGGCGGAGCCGGGCCCGGCTCCGCCCGCCACCTCGCGCTCGATCCACCGGCAGATCACGTCCACCACGTACACGTGCTCCGCGCGGCTCAGCTCCCGGCCCCGGGGAATCCCGTGCCAGCGCTGGAGGCATCCCCGGCAGCACGTGGCGGTGGCGTGCTGGGCGACGAACACCGGGTGCCCCCGGTACGGGGTCTGCTTGCCGTCCTTGGCCGGCGCGGCCGGGGCCAGCCGGCGGGCGACCAGGTCGTAGGCGTGCCACCGCACGGTCGCCGCGCCCCTGAGCTCGGCGGTGGCCAGATCCCGCCCGCGCAGGCGGAACCGGGCCCCGAAGGGCCGCCGGCGCGCGATGTCCTCGAGCCGCCGGTCGAGGGCCGGGCCGCTGGGAAGGGGACCGGACGGGTCCGGGGGAACGGGCGGGAACGGGGGAACGGTCATGACGGTCCGATGATACGTCCGGTCTGCGACGGTATCGGCGGCCGGCGGCCGGAGGCCCGGGCACGAGACCCTCACGGCAGACCCGGCCCCCGGCGCCCGCTGGGGCAGATCCGGCCCCCGGCGCCCCGCGCTCCCTACGGCCGGTCCTGCCCCGCGCTCCCTACGGCAGGTCCTGCCCCGCCCGCTGTTGCGGTATCACCACCGCGCCCTGCTGCAGGGCCACCGTCCTGGTCGGGGCCGGGATGCTGATGCCCTCCTCGCGGTAGCGGCGGTGCAGACGCTTGATGAACTCGTGCTTGACGCGGTACTGGTCGCTGAACTCGCCGACGCCGAGGATCACCGTGAAGCCGATGCGGGAGTCCCCGAAGGTGTGGAAGCGGATGGCGGGCTCGTGGTCCGGGACCGCGCCGGTGATCTCGGTCATGGTCTCGGCGACCACCTCCGCCGTCACCCGCTCGACCTGGTCCAGGTCCGCGTCGTAGCTCACGCCCACCTGCACCAGTACCGTCAACTGCTGCTCGGGACGGGTGAAGTTGGTCATGTTCGACTTGGCGAGCTGGCCGTTGGGGACCACCACCAGGTTGTTGGAGAGCTGACGCACCGTCGTCTGGCGCCAGTTGATGTCCACCACGTAGCCCTCCTCACCGCTGCTCAGCCGGATGTAGTCGCCCGGCTGCACGGTCTTGGAGGCGAGGATGTGGACGCCCGCGAACAGGTTGGCGAGGGTGTCCTGCAGGGCCAGCGCCACGGCCAGACCGCCGACGCCCAGGGCGGTGAGCAGGGGTGCGATGGAGATGCCGAGCGTCTGCAGCACCACCAGGAAGCCGATGGCGAGCACCAGGACCCGGGTGATGTTCACGAAGATGGTGGCCGAGCCCGCCACGCCGGAGCGGGACTGGGTGACCGAGCGGACCAGACCCGCGATCACCCGGGCCGCCGAGACGGTCACCACGAGGATCAGCCACACCTGGAGGAACTGGTCGACGTGGTGCCGGACGGTCCGGGTCAGCGGCAGCGCCACCGCGGCCGCCGCCGCGCCGCCCGCGATCGCCGCCCAGGGGACCACCGAGCGCAGCGCGTCCACGATGACGTCGTCGCCGCTCCAGCGGGTCCGCTCGGCGTGCCCCGCGAGCCAGCGCAGCAGCATGCGCGACAGGAAGGCGAGCACCAGGCCCGCGGCCAGGGTGATGCCGGCGAGGACGAGGTCGTCCAGGGTCAGCGAGCGGTTCACCGGTCACCTCCGGGAGGCAAGACCGTCGCGGCCGTCCTGAAGTGAGATGTCGTCACGTTGCCACCTGCTCGATGTCCGGAATGTGCGAACGCCCGACCCCGGCGTCGTCGACGAGCGGGCGAACGCTCATCCTGCCGTATCCGGAAGGGCGGTTCGCACCCGGACGGGGGAGCTCCGGACGAGGTTCCTCACACGTCCGGGTGGGATCCGTGCCGTCCGGCGCCGGCCGCGAACCGGGCCGCCCCCTCGAATCCCGTCGTCAACACGGCCATCCCGTGCCGCAGTTCACCCCGCATCGCCGTCTCCTCGCCCAGCCCCTCCTGTTCCAGCACGGAGGCGCGGTCGCCGCGCAGGCACGCCTGGGGGAAGCGGGCGACGGCCGCCGCGAGTTCCTCGGCCGCGGCGCGGACCCCGCCGGTGGGCACGAGGCGGTCGGCGAGGCCGATGGCGTGGGCCTCGGCGGCCGGGACCGGGCGGCCGGTCAGGATCATGTCCATCGCCCGGCCGGTGCCGATCAGCCGGGGCAGCCGTACCGTGCCCCCGTCGATCAGCGGCACGCCCCAGCGGCGGCAGTACACCCCGAACACGGCGTCCTCCTCCGCGACCCGCAGATCGCACCACAGGGCCAGTTCGAGACCGCCCGCGACGGCGTGCCCGGCGACGGCGGCGATCACCGGCTTCGACAGCCGCATCCGGGTCGGCCCCATCGGCCCGTCGCCCTCCTCGGCGACCCGGTTGCGCCGCTCGCCGCCCATCGCCTTCAGGTCGGCGCCCGCGCAGAACGTGCCGCCCTCGCCCCACAGCACCGCCACCCGGGCCCGGTCGTCCGCCTCGAACTCCCGGAAGGCGGCCGCCAGTTCCGCCGCCGTCGGGCCGTCGACCGCGTTGCGGACCTCCGGGCGGGACAGGACGACCGTGGTGACGTGCTCCTTGCGCTCCACGCGTACCGGCACGGCGGGCACTCCTTCTCGGGCTGCGGCTCGGACGGCCACTGTGCCTCAGATGACCTTCAGCCGCACCAGCGCCCCCAGGGCGAGCGCGCCCGGCAGCAGGGGCACCCACACCGTGATCACCCGGTAGGCCAGCACCACCGCCGTGGCCACCGCGGCCGGGCCACCCACCGCGACCAGCGCCACGATCAGCGCGGCCTCGACCGAGCCGAGCCCGCCCGGCGTCGGCACCAGGGCCACCGCGGCGGTCGCCGCCAGGTACGCGAGCGCCATGTGCGCGGGCGGCACCGGCAGCCGCAGCGCCTGCCCGACCGCGGCGAGACCGGTCGCCTGGAGCGCCGGGAAGGCCAGCGAACCGCCCCACAGGGCCAGGGCGCGGGCCGGCCGCGTGTGCACCGAGCGTGCCTCGCCCAGGGCGTCGCGCAGGAAGCCGGCGACCGCCCGGCGCAGCCGCCGTACCCGGCACAGCGCCACCGCCGCCGCGACGGCCGGCGCGGCGGCCCCGAGCAGCAGCGGGACGGGCGAACCGCCCGGCAGCAGGGTGCCGAGCCGCAGCGCGTGCGGGAAGACGGCCAGCAGCACCGCCAGCAGCCCCAGCCGGCCCACGCACTCCGCCAGCAGGTACAGCGCGAGCGCGGCCGAGGACCGGGCGAGCGGCACCCCGCACACCGTCATGAAACGCAGGTTCACCGCCCCCGCGCCGAGGCCGGTGGGCAGCAGGTGGTTGGCCGCGCCGGCCGCGAACTGGGTGGCCAGCAACCGCCCCTTCGGCAGCGGCTGCACCACCGCGCCCTGCCGGGTGAACGCCGCCGCGACCCAGGTCAGACAGGTCGCGCCGGCCGCCGCCAGCAGCCACGGCCAGGACGCCGTGCGCAACTGGCCGAAACCCTCCGCCAGCACCGAGCGGTGCCGTACCGCGACCACCCCGACGAGCACGAGCGGCACCAGGCACAGCACCCGGCGGACGGGAACCCGCCGGGGGAGCCGTCCCCGGGGCACGCCGGGACTTCGCAGGGCTGTCACACCGGGGAAGGTTCTCCGCGCCGCGTCAACGGCGGGTGGCGCGGGCGCGGACGGCGGCTTACGGACCGGCAGCGGGTCGGGGGCGGGCGCCGGCCCGTGAGGCGCCGGACGCGGACGCGTCACCCCCGGACCGGGCGGAGCGGGGCGTTGCTTGACCTCAAGGCCGCTTGAGGTCCTACGTTCTCTCCCATGAGCATGGAGACCACCGCCTGGACGCAGCTGCACAGCGTGATGAACGCGCAGCAGGAGCGCCGCCCCTTCGCCCGCGCCACGCTGCGCCGCATCGCCGCCTTCGCCCGCCCGCACCGCGCGGGCATCGTCCGCTTCGTGCTGCTCGGGGTGGTGACCGCGCTGCTCGCCGTGGCCACCCCGGTGCTCGCCGGCCGCGTCGTCGACGCGATCGTGGCGGGCCACGACTCCCGGACCGTGGTACGGCTCTCGCTGCTGATCGCGCTCGTCGCGCTGGCCGAGGCGGGGCTCGGCGTCCTCGGCCGGCGTCTGTCGTCGACGCTGGGGGAGGGCCTCATCCTGGATCTGCGCACGGCCGTGTTCGATCATGTGCAGCGCATGCCCGTCGCGTTCTTCACACGTACCCGTACGGGCGCGCTGGTCAGCCGGCTCAACAACGACGTGATCGGTGCCCAGCGCGCGTTCGCCAACACGCTCTCAGGGGTGGTGACCAACCTGGTCACGCTGCTGCTCACGCTCGCCGTGATGCTCACCCTGTCCTGGCAGATCACCCTGCTCGCGCTGGTGCTGCTGCCGGTGTTCGTGCTGCCCGCGCGGCGCATGGGCAGCCGGATGGCCCGCATGCAGCGGGAGGCGGCCGCGCTGAACGCGGCCATGGGCACCCGGATGACCGAACGCTTCTCCGCGCCCGGCGCCACCCTGGTCAAGCTGTTCGGCCGCCCCGAGGAGGAGTCGGCCGAGTTCGCCGCCCGGGCCCGCCGGGTCCGTGACATCGGCGTGCGCACGGCGACCGCCCAGTCGGTGTTCATCACCTCCCTCACCCTGGTCTCGGCGCTCGCGCTGGCCCTCGTCTACGGCCTCGGCGGCTGGTTCGCGCTGCACGGCACCCTGCAGGCGGGCGCCGTGGTCTCCCTCGCCCTGCTGCTGACCCGGCTCTACGCCCCGCTCACCGCGCTCGCCGGGGCCCGGGTCGAGGTGATGAGCGCGCTGGTCAGCTTCGAGCGGGTCTTCGAGGTGCTCGACCTCAAGCCGCTCATCGAGGAGAAGCCGGACGCCGTGGCGGTCCCCGAGGGCCCGGTCGCGGTCGAGTTCGACGACGTGCGCTTCGCCTATCCGTCCGCCGACCAGGTCTCCCTCGCCTCCCTGGAGGAGGTCGCCACCCTCGACAGCCGGGGTGGCGCCGAGGTCCTGCACGGCATCTCGTTCCGCGCCGAACCCGGCGAGACCGTGGCCCTCGTCGGCTCCTCGGGCGCCGGCAAGTCCACCATCGCCCAGCTCCTGCCGCGCCTGTACGACGCCGACACGGGCGCCGTCCGCATCGGCGGCGTCGACGTCCGCGACCTGACCGCCGTCTCGCTGCGCGCCACCCTCGGCATGGTCACCCAGGACGGCCACCTCTTCCACGACACCGTCCGCGCCAACCTGCTGCTGGCCCGCCCGGCGGCCGGCGACGAGGAGCTGTGGGACGCGCTCGGCCGCGCCCGCCTCGCCGAGGTCGTACGGTCCCTGCCGGACGGCCTGGACACCGTGGTCGGCGAGCGCGGCTACCGGCTCTCCGGCGGCGAGCGCCAGCGCATGACCATCGCCCGGCTGCTGCTGGCCCGCCAGCGCGTGGTCATCCTCGACGAGGCCACCGCGCACCTGGACAACACCTCGGAGGCGGCGGTGCAGGAGGCGCTGACCGAGGCCCTGGAGGGCCGCACCGCCGTGGTGATCGCCCACCGGCTGTCCACCGTCCGGGCCGCCGACAAGATACTCGTCGTGGAGGCCGGCCGGATCGTGGAGCGGGGCACGCACGAGGAACTCCTCGCGGCGGGCGGCCGGTACGCGGAGCTGCACCGGACGCAGTTCGCCGAGCGGGACGGCGGGGTGCCGGCGATCTGACGGGCGGCCGCACAGCGGTTCAGGACCGAAGGGGGTGGGCGACGCGGGGCTGCCCCACCCCCAACCACACGTGAGGACCCCCCAACTCGGCCACCGGCGTGGCGAATCCGGCCCGCCACCCCCGAGGCGTGACCGGTCGCGGGCGGGGAAACCGGGTCGGGTCGCGCGCGAGCCGCGACCCGACCCGGGAGGAGCCCCACCGTGCCGAAGACGAAAGCCGCGAGCGCCGTCACCGCGCTCGTCCTCGCCGCCGCACTCACCGGCTGCGGCAGCGAGGACGGCCCCGGACCGGACGGTGACGTACGGGGCGCGGCGACCCCGCCCGCACGCGCCGTCCAGAACGCCTACCGGGCCACGCTGGCCGCCCGCACCGCGAGGATGACGGTCACCAGCAAGGTCGTCGCCGAGGGACAGACACTCACCGGGCACGGCAGCGGCGTCGCCGACCTCGAGCACGGCGCCAGCCGGTTCGACCTGACCTCGCAGGGCACCACGATCGAGCAGCGGGTCGTCGACGGCGCCGTGTACCAGAAGCCCACCGGGGCCCGGCGCGGTGCCGTACCCGGCGGCAGGACCTGGTTGAAGATCGACCTCGCCCGGCTCGGCGGCACCGGCCCGGCCGGGCGCAGCCGCCCCACCGACCCCATGGAACCCGTGCGCTACCTCAAGGACGCGGGCCGCGCGCACGTCACCCGCGTCGGCGGCCAGACCCTCGACGGCACCCGCACCACCCACTACCGGGTGGCGGTCCCCGTCTCCGTCCTGGCCCGCGGCGACGCCGGACAGGAACAGGAACTGCGCCGGCAGCTCGGGACGGACCGGCTGCCGGTCGAGGTGTGGCTGGACGGACGGGGCCGGCTGCGTCAGGAACGCGTCCTGCTGACCCTGCACCCGCTGAAGCAGCGCACCCCCGGACACGGGAACACCCGGGTCACCAGCACCACCGAGGTGCGCCTGACGGACTTCGGCACCGAGGTGAAGGTCACCGCCCCGCCCGCCGCCGACACCGCGGACGTCACCGGCCGGGCGACCGGGTCCGCGGGCACCGCCCAGGCGGGCTGAAACGTGTGAGGTGCGGCAGTCTGGATACGCGGTACTGCAGGCGTCCAGGCCCGTCCGGAAGGCACTCACTGCCATGACCAGCGAAAACCGGCCCGGTCCGCGCTCGGAGATCACCCTCCGGGTCAACGGCAAACCCCACACCCTGCTCGTCGACCACCGGCGGGTACTGCTGGACCTGCTCCGCGAGGACCTCGACCTCACCGGGTCCAAGAAGGGCTGCGACCAGGGCCAGTGCGGTGCCTGCACCGTCCTGGTCGACGGGCGGCGCCTCAACAGCTGCCTGCTGCTCGCCGTCACCCTCGACGGCAGCGAGGTCACCACCGTCGAGGGCCTCGCCGGCGACGGCGAGCAGCCGCACCCGCTGCAACGGGCCTTCCTCGACCGCGACGCCTTCCAGTGCGGCTACTGCACCCCCGGCCAGATCTGCTCCGCCGTCGGCATGCTCGCCGAGGCGGCGGCCGGCCACCCCTCGCACGTCACCGACCCCGCCGCCCCCTCCGGCCGGCCCGTCCCGCTCGACCGGGCCGAGATCCGCGAGCGGCTCAGCGGCAACCTGTGCCGCTGCGGCGCCTACCCGCGCATCGTCGAGGCAGTGGAGGACGTGATCCGGTGAAGGACTTCGGCTACCTCAGGCCCGGCAGCGTCCAGGAGGCCGTCGAGGCGTTCGCCGCCCACCCGGGCGCCCGCTACCTCGCCGGCGGCACCAACCTGGTCGACCTGATGAAACTCGGGGTGGAACGGCCCACCGTCCTAGTCGACGTCGGCCGACTGCCCCTCGACACCGTCGAGGAACTGCCCGACGGCGCCCTGCGCGTCGGCGCCACCGTCCGCAACAGCGACCTCGCCGCCCATCCCCTGGTCCGTGACCGCTACCCCGTGCTCTCCCAGGCACTCCTCGCGGGCGCCTCGGGACAGCTCCGCAACGCGGCCACGACCGGCGGCAACCTGCTCCAGCGCACCCGCTGCCCCTACTTCCAGGACGTGGACAAGCCCTGCAACAAACGCGAGCCGGGCAGCGGCTGCGGCGCCCGTGAGGGCGTCCACCGCGACCACGCCGTCCTCGGCCACTCCCCGGACTGCATCGCCACCAACCCCTCCGACATGGCCGTGGCCCTGGCCGCGCTCGACGCCCGGGTCGAGCTTCAGGGCCCGGAGGGCGGCCGCACCCTGCCGGTCGCCGACTTCCACCGGCTGCCCGGCGTGCACCCCGAGCGCGACACCGAGATCCGCCCCGGCGAGCTGATCACCGGGGTGCTGCTCCCGGCGGCCGCGGCCGGTGTGCCCTCCGCCTACCGCAAGGCCCGCGACCGGGCGTCGTACGCCTTCGCGCTCGCCTCCGTGGCCGTCGTGCTCGGGGTCGCCGACGGGGTCGTGGACCGGGTGGGGCTCGCCTTCGGCGGTCTCGCCCACAAGCCCTGGCGGGCCCGGCACGCCGAGACGGCCCTGCTGGGCGCCGCGGCCACCCCGGCCGCCTTCGAAGGCGCCGTCGACCTCGAACTCGATCGCGCCGAACCCCTGCGCGACAACGCCTACAAGGTCCCCCTCGCCCACAACCTCGCCCTGGACGTCCTGAACCGCCTCGCCCCGGCACCCGCACCGGCCTGACCCCAGGCCCCGGCACCCCGGCGGCCCGGCCCACCTGGTCCGGCCCGCCCAAGGAGGCCCCCATGCCCCCCATCGGCCCGCCCCAGGAGAACCCCCGCCACAGCCTGCCCGGGGACCACCCCGGGGACGCGCCCGTGGACCCGCGGGACGACCCGATGGCGCGCACCGGGCTGCCGGCCGACGCCCCCGCCGCCGGTGGCGGCCCGTCGTACACCGAGCCCGTGGACCGGCCCGCGGGGCAGCGTGAGGACTCCGGGGGCCCGGCCGGACGGGACGCGCCCCCGCAGACACGGCCGGACGCGTCCCCGGCGGACGACCACACCGCAGGCGGCGGCCCGCGCGGCGCGCTGGGCGCTCCCGCCGCACGGCGCGAGGGACTGCTGAAGGTCACCGGCGCCGCCCGCTACGCGGCCGAGCACCCGCTGCCCGGCCGGGCCCACGCCTGGCCGGTGCCCGCCGCCGTGGCCCGGGGCCGGGTCACCGGCGTGGACACCACGGCCGCCCTCGTGCTGCCCGGTGTCCTCGCCGTCCTCACCCCCGGCGACGCCCCCCGCCTCGGCCCGACGGACGACGGCACCCTCGCCGTGCTGCAGAACCCCCGGGTGCCGCACCGCGGCTGGTGCGTCGCCCTGGTCGTCGCCGAGACCCTGGAGACGGCCCGCGCCGCCGCCGGGGCGGTCCGCGTCACCTACGTCACCGAGGACGCCGACGTACGGCTGCGCCCCGACCACCCGGCCGCCTACGAACCCGAGAAGGCGGGCGGAGCACCCGGCCGGTTCGAACTCGGCGACCCGGAGGGCGCGTTCGCGGCGGCCGGGGTCCGCGTGGACGTCGACTACCGGGTCCCGCCCCTGCACAACCACCCGATGGAACCGCACGCGACCACCGCCGTCTGGGACGGCGACCGGCTCACGGTGTACACCTCCACCCAGGGCGGCACGACCGTCCGCTCCGTCCTCGCCGAACTGTTCGAGCTGCCCGAGGACCGGATCACGGTCGTCGGCGAGCACGTCGGCGGCGGCTTCGGCTCCAAGGGCACCCCGCGGCCCGACGTCGTCCTCGCCGCCATGGCCGCGCGCCGCACCGGCCGGCCCGTCACCCTGGCCTACCCCCGCCGCACGCTCCCCACCGTCGTCGGCCACCGCGCCCCCACCCTGAACCGGCTGCGGCTCGGCGCCACCGCCGACGGCCGGCTCACCACCCTGCTGCACGAGGTGACCACCCACACCTCCCACGTCAAGGAGTTCGTGGAGTACGCCGGGCTGCCCGCCCGCGTCATGTACGCCACCCCGCACCTGCGCAGCTCCCACCGCGTGGTGCCGCTGGACGTGCCCAGCCCCTCCTGGATGCGCGCCCCCGGCGAGGCACCCGGCATGTACGCGCTGGAATCCGCCATGGACGAACTCGCCGACGCGCTCGGCATGGACCCGGTGGAGCTGCGCGTCCGCAACGAACCCGACCACGAGCCCGCCGGCGGACAGCCGTTCAGCAGCCGGAACGTCGTCGCCTGCCTGCGCGAGGGCGCCCGCCGCTTCGGCTGGGACACCCGCGACCCGCGTCCGGCCGTCCGCGCCGAGGGCCCGCTGCTCCTCGGCACCGGCGTGGCCGCGGCGACCTACCCCTTCCAGATCGGCGCCTCCACCGCCAGCGCGCAGGCCCTGCCGGACGGCACCTTCGTCGTCCGGCTGAACGCGGCCGACATCGGCACCGGAGCCCGTACCGTGCTCGCCCAGGTCGCCGCCGACGCGCTCGGCGCGCCCCTGGACCGGGTGCGCGCCGACGTGGGCCGCAGCGACCTGCCGCCGGCCCCACTGGCGGGCGGCTCCTCCGGCACCGCCTCCTGGGGCTGGGCGGTGCACGAGGCCTGCACCCGGCTCGCGTCCCGCCTCGCCGCCCACAGCGGCCCGCTGCCCGCCAAGGGCCTGACGGCCCGCGCCGACACCGCGGGCCGGGCCGACGCCGACAGCCCCTACGCGCGGCACGCCTTCGGCGCGCACTTCGCCGAGGTGGCCGTCGACACGGTCACCGGCGAGATCCGGGTCCGCCGGCTGCTCGGCGTCTACGCCGCCGGACGCATCCTCAACGCCCGCACCGCCCGCTCCCAGTTCGTCGGCGCCATGATCATGGGCCTGGGCATGGCACTGACCGAGGGCAGCACCGTGGACACCGCGTTCGGCGACTTCCCGGAGTGCGACCTCGCCGCCTACCACGTGCCCGCGCACGCCGACGTGCCCGACATCGAGGCCGACTGGATCGAGGAGGACGACCCCCACCTCAACCCCATGGGCAGCAAGGGCGTCGGCGAGATCGGCATCGTCGGCACCGCCGCCGCCGTCGGCAACGCCGTCCACCACGCCACCGGGATCCGCTTCCGCGAGCTGCCGCTCACCCCGGACCGGATCCTCACCGGCCTGCTGTCCGAGCGGTGAGGCACCCCCGAGGGACCGGGAGGCGGGACGGGGGAGCGGCGCCGTGACCGGACTGCTGTGGGAGTACGACGGCTACGACCCCGCCGAGGAACGCCTGCGCGAGTCCCTGTGCACCGTCGGCAACGGCCGTTTCGCCACCCGCGGCGCGCTGCCCGAGTGCGCCGCGGACGCCGTGCACTACCCCGGCACCTACGCGGCCGGCTGCTACAACCGGCTCACCTCCGAGGTCGCCGGGCGCCCGGTCGAGAACGAGGACATGGTCAACCTCCCCAACTGGCTGCCGCTGCGCTTCCGCCCCGTCACCGGGGACTGGCTCACCCCGGACACCGTCCCGCCCACCGAGCACCACCTCGCCCTCCACCTCGACCCGGGCGTCCTGGAGCGCCGGACCCGCTACCCGCTCGGCGACGGCGTCACCCTCCTCGTCCGCCAGCTCCGCCTCGTCCACATGGCCGACCCCTGCCTCGCCGCCCTGCGCACCGACCTCACCGCCGAGGGCGGCACCGTCGAACTCGACGTGGAGACCGCCCTCGACGGCGGTGTCACCAACTCCGGCGTGGCCCGCTACCAGGACCTGGACGGCCGGCACCTCGCCCACGTGGAGACGGGCAGCGACCCGCCCGGCGGCACCATGTGGCTGCGCTGCCGCACCCGCACCTCCGGCATCGTCGTCGGGCTCGCCGCCCGGCTCTCCGCCGCCGGCGCCCCGGTGACCGACGCCCACGAGGCCCGCCGGGCCGTCCAGCACCTGCGGCTGTCCCTGGCGCCCGGCCGCACGGTCACCGTCGACAAGACCGTCGCCCTGCACACCTCCCACGACCCCGCCCTCAGCGACCCGCTGCGCGCCGCCCTCGACCGGGCCGCCTCCGCGCCCGGCTTCGACGACCTGCTCGCCTCGCACGCCACGGCCTGGGAACAGCTGTGGCGCCGGGCCGAACTCGACGTACCCGGCGACCCCGGCCGCATCCTGCGCCTGCACCGGTTCCATGTGCTGCAGACCCTCTCCCCGCACACCGCCGACCTCGACGTCGGCGTGCCCGCACGCGGACTGCACGGCGAGGCGTACCGCGGACACGTCTTCTGGGACGAGCTGTTCGTGCTGCCCTACCTCAACCTCCATCTGCCGGAGGTCTCGCGCGCCCTGCTCCACTACCGTTACCGCCGGCTGGACGCGGCCCGCCACGCCGCCCGCGAGGCCGGCCTGCGCGGCGCCCTGTACCCCTGGCAGAGCGGCAGCGACGGCCGCGAGGAGACCCAGCGACTGCACCTCAACCCCCGCTCGGGGCACTGGCTGCCCGACCACACGCGGCTGCAGCGGCACGTCGGCTCGGCGGTCGCGTACAACGTGTGGCAGTACGGCGAGGCCACCGGCGACACCGGCTTCCTGCACACCGAGGGCGCCGAGATGCTGCTGCTGATCGCCCGCTTCTGGGCCGACTCGGCCGTCTACGACGAGCACCTGGGCCGGCACCGCATCCGCGGCGTCGTCGGCCCCGACGAGTACCACGACGCCTACCCCGACGCGGACCGGCCCGGCCTGGACGACAACGCGTACACCAACGTCACCGCCGCCTGGGTGCTCGCCCGCGCCCTGGACCTGCTGCGCGTCCTGCCCGCACCGCGCCGCCGCGAACTCACCGAGCAGATCGGCCTGGACGACGACGAGACCGCCCGCTGGGAGGAGGTCTCCCGCACCCTGCACGTGCCCTTCCACGACGGGGTGATCAGCCAGTTCGAGGGCTACGGCGACCTCGCCGAACTGGACTGGCACGGCTACCGGGCCCGGTACGGCGACATCCGGCGCCTGGACCGCATCCTGGAGGCGGAGGGCGACACCGTCAACCGCTACAAGGCGTCCAAACAGGCCGACGTCCTGATGCTCGGCTACCTGTTCGCCCCCGACGAACTGCGGTCCCTGTTCACCCGGCTGGGACACCGACTCGACGACGACACCTGGTCCGCGACGGTCGACCACTACCTGCACCGCACCTCGCACGGCTCCACCCTCAGCGGCCTGGTCCACGGCTGGATCCTGGCCCGCGCCCGCCGCACCGACGCCTGGGGCTTCGTCCAGGAGGCCCTGCGCGGCGACATCGCCGACGTGCAGGGCGGCACCACCGGCGAGGGCATCCACCTCGGCGCCATGGCCGGCACCCTGGACCTCGTCCAGCGCTGCCTGACCGGCCTGGAGACCCGCGACGGCAAGCTCTGGCTCGACCCCGTCCACCTCCCCGAACTCTCCTCCTACGGCTTCTCGTTGCGCTACCGGGGCCACTGGGGCGTCGCACTGCGCCTGCGCTCCGGCCTCCTGGAGGCCACCATGCCGTCCGGCTCCGGCCGCGACCCCATCGACTTCCGGCTCCCGGACCGGGTGGTGCGCGTCGGACCCGGGGAGCGGGTACGGATGCGGCTGCCGGACTGAGCCGGGAATGGGGCTCGACGGCGGCGGCCCGGGGGCCGAGGATGCTGCCGGGCACGGCCTGCCGGTGCCCGTACGGAGGCGAGGACGAGGAGGTCCCGGTGGCGCTGCGCGCACTCGCGGTGGACGACGAGGAACCCGCGCTGGAGGAACTGCTGTACCTCCTGGGCGAGGACCCGCGGATCGGCACCGTCCTGCCCGCCCTGGACGCCCGCGAGGCGCTGCGACTGCTCGAACAAGCCCTGCGGGCGGGGCCGGAGGCGCCCGAGGCCGTCGACGTCGTCTTCCTCGACATCAACATGCCCGGGCTCAGCGGCCTCGAACTGGCGGGATCGCTCGCCGGTTTCGCCGTCCCGCCGCTGATCGTCTTCGTCACCGCCCACGAGGACTTCGCCCTGCGCGCGTTCGACCTCAAGGCCGTGGACTACCTCCTCAAGCCCCTGCGCAAGGAGCGCTTCGCGGAGGCCGTGCGGCGCGTCGCCGAACTGAGCCGGGCCGGACAGGGGCCGGCCGGCGGCCTCGTCGACCAGGTACCCGTGGAGCTGGGCGGGGTGACCCGGTTCGTGCCCATCGCCGACATCACCTACGTCGAGGCCCAGGGCGACTACGCCCGGCTGCACACCCCGCGCGGCAGCCACCTGGTGCGGGTCGCGCTGTCCACGCTGGAGGAGCAGTGGCGCTCCCGCGGCTTCGTGCGCATCCACCGCAGCCGCCTGGTGGCCCTCGCCAGGATCGAGGAACTCCGTGTGGAGGGCGGCAACCTGAGCGTCCGGATCGGCGACCGGGTCCTCGCCGTCAGCCGGCGCAACGCCCGGGACCTGCGCGACCTGCTGGCCCGCCACGCCCAGGGCGCACGCTGAAGCCGCCCCGGCCCCGCCCCGCGCGCCGTACCCGGCGGGTGCCGAACCTCGTCCTTCGGCTACCTCGCCGAGGGCACGCTGCGTACACTCGCGGCAACACAGGTGATCACCGCGGCGTCGGGGAGTGCGTCATGGGTGCGGAATCCGTCCCCCACAGAGAGGTGGTCACCGCGCGGCCCGGCACCGACCGCGCCGCCCGCCCCCGGCCCCGCCCGGCGGTCCCGCCCGAACGGACCGCCCACGCCCCGGCCTCCGACGCGGCCGTGTTCCGGCTGATGCGCCGTCAGATGCGCGCGGCGCTCACGGTGACGGCCCTGCTCGCGCTCTCGCTCGGCCTGCTGCCCCTGACCCTGCGGCTGATCGGCCCGGCCGGCCCCCGGCCCGACGCCCCGCTCGCCGTCTGGCTCGTGCTGGGCATCGCCCCGTACCCGGCCCTGCTGGCCGCCGGAGTCTGGTACGTCCGCCGTGCCGAGCGCAACGAGGGCGACGTGACCGGGCGTTGAACCAGACGTACGCAGTCGCCGGCGTGTCGGCCGTGGTCCTGGCCACGGTGCTCGTCGGCGCGCTGGGCCTGCGGGTCTCGCGCACCACCTCCGACTTCTACGTCGCCTCCCGCAGCGTCCCGCCCCGCCTCAACGCGTTCGCCGTCAGCGGCGAGTACCTCTCCGCCGCGTCCTTCCTCGGCGTCGCCGGACTCGTCCTCGCGCACGGCGCCGACATGCTGTGGTTCCCCATCGGCTACACCGCCGGCTTCCTGGTCCTGCTCGCCTTCGTCGCGGCTCCGCTGCGCCGCTCCGGCGCCTACACCCTCCCGGACTTCGCCGAGGCGCGCCTGGAGTCCCGGGCCGTCCGGCGGATCGCGGGCGTCCTCGTGGTCGGTGTCGGCTGGCTCTACCTGCTGCCCCAACTGCGCGGCGCGGGACTGACGTTGCGGCTGCTCACTGGCGCGCCCGGCTGGTTCGGCGGCCTGGTCGTGGCCGCCGTGGTGACGGTGGCCGTGGCCTCCGGCGGCATGCGCAGCATCACCTTCGTCCAGGCCTTCCAGTACTGGCTGAAGCTCACCGCGCTGCTGGTGCCCGCCGTGTTCCTGCTGCTCGCCTGGCGCGCGGACCACGCCCCGGCGCCGGCCTGGGACGAACGCCCCGTCTTCCAGCGCTCCACCGAGGTGCGCACCGACGCCACGCTGCGGCTCACCGTCCAGGAGCCCGTGCGGATCACGGCGACCGGCACCGTCGACGGACGCGCCCTGCACGGCGGCCCGCTCACCCTGGACCCGGGCCCGCACCGGATCGGCCCCGCCACCACCCTGCGCTTCCCGCCCGGCGCCCGTGTCCCGCTGCCCGACGCGGGGGACGGCCGGGCCGCCGCGTCCGGCTGGGCGAACCCGCTGGCGTCCGGCCGCGAACAGCACGGCCTCTACGCCACCTACGGCCTGATCCTCGCCACCTTCCTCGGCACCATGGGCCTCCCGCACGTCGTCGTCCGCTTCTACACCAACCCCGACGGCCGCGCCGCCCGCCGCACCACCGTCGCCGTGCTCGGCCTGCTCGGCGCCTTCTACCTGCTCGTCCCGCTCTACGGCGTGCTCGGCCGGCTGTACGCGCCCGACCTGCTGCTGACCGGCGACGCCGACGCGGCGGTCCTGGTCCTGCCGCAGCGGCTGATCGGCGGCGTCGGCGGCGACCTGCTCGGCGCGCTCGTCGCCGGCGGCGCCTGCGCGGCGTTCCTGTCCACCGTCTCCGGGCTCACCATGTCCGTGGCCGGCGTGCTCGCCCAGGACGTGCTGCCGGCCCTCGGCATCCGGCACCACCGGCTCGCGACCCTGCCGGCGATCGCGGTGCCCACCGCCGCCAACGCCGTCGTCAGCGACCTGCCCGTGGCCGACGCGGTCGGCCTCGCCTTCGCCGTGTCCGCCTCCTCGTTCTGCCCGCTGCTCGTCCTCGGCATCTGGTGGCGCGGACTCACCCCGCCCGGCGCGGTCGCCGGACTGCTCCTCGGCGGCGGCTCGGCGCTCACCGCCGTCACGGTGACCATCGCCGGGGGCGCCCGCTCCGGGCTGCTGCACACCCTGCTGGCCTGGCCCGCCGTCTGGTCCGTCCCGGTCGGCTTCACGGCGATGGTCCTGACCTCCCTGGCCACCCGTGACCGCACCCCCGCGAGCGCGTCCGCCACGATGGCCCGCCTGCACCTGCCGGAGGCGACGGCCGGGCAAGGGGCGGGGCGGACCGAACGGCGCGACGCGGGGAGGAGGGCGGCCACGCGGCACCCTCACGAGCGCGACCCGCACCGAACCGAGCGGGACGCCCCCGCCCCCGGCCTCGACGACGCCGGCCCCCGGGACCCGGGCCCCCGTGACCCCGACTCGCGTGACCCGGGCCCCCGTGACCGCGACTCGCGTGGCCCTGGCCCTGGCGGTCCCGACTCGTGTGGCCCCGGCTCCGGCGGGCCCGGCTCGCGCGACCTCAGCCCCCGCGACCCCGACTCGTGTGGCCCCGGCCCCGGCGGTCCCGGCCCGGAGCCCGCCGTATGAGCGCGCTCGGGTGCGTCGTGCTGGCGCTCGCCGCGCTCGCGCTCTTCGCCCTCGGCGCCGTACTCGGCCATGCGGGCGCCCGCCGGCAGCACGAGAACCCGGCAGGCCCGGGCACCCCGGTCGAACGGGCCACCTTCCACACCCTGCACACCGCCTCGCTCGCCGCACCGCCGCTGCGCGCCGGCCTCACCCCCGACACCGCCCGCAAGGCGGCCCGGCGGCTGCGCCCCCTGCTCGGCACGGTCGCCCTCGCCCTGACCGACGAGGAGTCCGTGCTCGCCTGGGACGGCGTCGGCGACCACCACCGCGCCGGGACCGAGGCCCACCTCGCCCACGTGCTGCGCACCGGACGCGCCCAGACCTTCGCGCTGTCCTGCGGCAACGACACCTGCCCGGTCCGCTGGGGCGTCCTCGCACCGCTCGGCGTCGACGGCCGCGCCCCCGGCACACTCGCCGCGTTCGGCGACGAGGAGTCCGCCGTCATGGTCCGCGCCGCCGCCGAGGTGGCCCGCTGGGTCTCCGTACAGCTCGAACTCGCCGAACTCGACCGGGCCCGCTCCGGCGTCATCGAGGCCGAGATCCGCGCCCTGCGCGCCCAGATCTCCCCGCACTTCGTCTACAACTCGCTCGCCAGCATCGCCTCGTTCGTCCGCACCGACCCCGAGCGGGCCCGCGAACTGCTCCTGGAGTTCGCCGACTTCACCCGCTACTCGTTCCGCCGGGGCGGCGACTTCACCACCCTGGCCGAGGAGCTGCGCTCGATCGAGCAGTACCTCGAACTCGCCCGCGCCCGCTTCGGCCGCCGCCTCGAGGTCACCCTGCGCATCGCCCCCGAGGTGCTGCCGGTCACCCTCCCGTTCCTCTGCCTGCAGCCCCTCGTCGAGAACGCCCTCAAACACGGCCTGGAGGAGTCCGCGGACCGCGGCCGCGTCACCATCGTCGCGGAGGACGAGGGGACCGAGGCCCGGGTCGTCATCGAGGACAACGGCGTCGGCATGGACCCGCAGCGGCTGCGCGACCTCCTGCGCGGCCGGGGCGGCCCGTCCGCGGGGATCGGCCTGAGCAACGTGGACATGCGCCTGCGCCAGGTGTACGGCGACGATCACGGTCTCGTCATCGAGACCGGGGTCGGCGCCGGCACGAAGATCACCGTACGGATCCCGAAGTTCCGCCCCGGCATCGTCCCGTGACAGGAAGGACCCGCGAGCCGTGAACCCGCATCCGCACTCGCACCCGAACCCGAACCCGCGCCCGAACCCGCACTCGAACCAGGCGAACGAGGCCGCCGCCGACCGTGCCGTCGCCCTGCTGCGCGGACTCGGCGCCGAGGACGTCCCGCACCCCGGCGGCACGCTCCTGGCGCACCTGCTGCGCGTACGCGAGCTGCTCGGGACGTGGGGCGCGCGGCCCGCCCTCCGGCTCGCAGGTCTCTGCCACGCGTTCTACGGCACCGACGGCTTCCCCACCGGACTGCTGCCCCCGGACCGCCGTGCCGACCTCGTGGCGGTGATCGGCGCCGAGGCCGAGGCGATCGTCCACCTGTACGCCTCCTGCGACCGCAAGGCCACCTACCCCGGCCTCGGCCGGCCGGACGGTCCCTTCCGCGACCGCTTCACCGGAGCGTCCCACCTGCCGGAGCCCCGGGCGCGACGGGACTTCGCCGAGCTGTCGGCAGCGAACGAACTCGACCTCGCCCGCCTCGACCCCGCCTTCCGCGAGCAGTGGGGACCGGAACTCCTCACTCTGTTCACCCGGGTCCGGCACCTGCTGAGCGCGGACGCGTGGCGGGACTGCCGTACGGTCCTGGCGCCCACCACGGCATGACCGTGCCCACCGGCCCACCGGCCCACCGGCCCACCGGCCCGCCGGCCCGCCGGCCCGCCGGGCGGGCCGGGCCGTGGCGGGCAGAGGTGGGCAAAGCCGGGCAGAGGCGCGGGGGACGGTACGGCGGCCGTCCCTCGGGAACCCGGCCGCCATGAGCACCGCACACCAGTCACCGAAGGACCCGTCCCCGGCCGACCGGCAGGTCGTCGAGCGGCTCGTGCCCGTCTGGCTGCGGGAGACCGAGCGCCATGACGCGGACGCGGCCCGCCGGGCCCGCGAGGGCTGGGCGCACGGAGAGCTGCCCGGGCAGGCCGCCCAGGACCTGGCCCTGTGGGTGACCGCCCGGATCACGGACACCGGGTTCAACGAGGACGAGGGCCCCGAGGTCGACGGCCCGGCCCGCATCACCCCGGCGGACAAGGCGAGCGTCCACCGCTGGCTGGCCGCACAGGGCCACCGGGTCTGAGGCGGAGGCGCACGGCCCCTGCCTTGCCGGTGCCGGACGCCCGGAGGACGCTGTTCGTATGGGCGCGGACGGCGGACCCACGCTGATCACCTCCGTGCAGCGGGCCTTCCGCCTGCTGGAGGCGGTGAGCGCGCACGAGAACGGCGCGCCCGCGAAGCAGCTGGCACGGGAGACGGACCTGCCCCTGGCCACCGCCTACCACCTGCTGCGCACCCTCGTCCACGACGGATACGTCCGCAAGCTCGACGACGGCGGCTTCGTCCTCGGGGACCGGCTGAAGTCGCTGCACGCCTCCGGCCGGTCGCAGACGCTGCTGAGCCGGATCCGCCCGGCCCTCGCCGCCCTCCGGGACGAACTGGCCACCGCCACCTACCTGACCTTCTACGAGGCGGGCGAGATCAGGGTCGCCGAGATCGTCGACGGCCCCCGCACCCCGAGGGTCGACCTCTGGGTGGGCTTCGAGGACGCCGGACACGCCACCGCGCTCGGCAAGTGCGTGCTGCGGGAGATGGACGGGGAGTCCCGCCGGGACTACCTCTCCCGGCACCACCTGGCCGACCTCACCCCGCGGACCGTCACCAGCGCCGCGGAGCTGCTCCGCAGGCTGGAGGACTCCCCGCTGGCGCCGGCGGTGACCGACATCGAGGAGTACACGCTCGGCACGGTGTGCGTCGCCGTGCCCGTCTACAGCGGGGACATGATCGGCTCGCTCGGCGTCTCGCTGCCGGTGGAGCGCAGCGCCCGGCTCCAGGACATCCGGGCCCGGCTGCTCCCGACCGCGGGCCGGGTGACCAGGGGCCTGTCGCTCACTATCTGAAATTCCGCGCCTTGTGGGGCGCCCGGCCCAGCCCGTTTCCTTGATGAAACGGTCGTTCCGGGCATGTGCCCCGTACAGGTGAGGACTGCGGACGAGACATGATCCAGGCCCGACACCATCGCAGCGAGCACCGGCCGGCGCGGTCGTCCGGACACCGGTGGACCGGCCCCCTGCCGGCGGGCCACCGGGCGGCGATCCGCCGGACGGCGGTCCACCGGGCAGCGGCCGGCCGGGCGCCGGCTCGCCGTCGCGCCCGGCTCGCCGCCGTCGCGCCGGTCCTGCCCGGTCTGCCGGTCCTGCCGGTCCTGTCTGTGCTGCCTGTGCTGCCGGTCCTGGTCGTGGCCGTCGTCGTGCTCGTCGGCGTCATAGGAGGCGCGGGGGTGGTCTGGCTGCCGCTGCTGGCGGCCGGACCCGCGCTGGCGGCGACCACCAACGGGCCGCGCGGGGTCCTGTGCGTCGGGATGCTGGCCGGGGTGCTGGGCGTGGCGCAGGGCCTGCGGGACGAGGTGCCCGGCCGTGAGCTGGCGGCCGTGCTGGCCGCCCTGCTGGCCGTCACCGCTGCCAGCGGCCTGGCCAGCGCGCTGCGCGGGCGCCGGGAACGGGTCCTCGCCGCGGTCCGCTCGGTCGCGGAGGCCGCCCAGCACGCCCTGCTCAAGCCCGTCCCGGACACCGTCGGCCCGTTCCAGGTGGCCGTGCGCTACAGCGCCGCTGCGGCGGAGGCGAGGATCGGCGGGGACCTCTACGCCCTGGTCTCCACCCCGCACGGGGTGCGGCTGATCGTCGGCGACGTGCGCGGCAAGGGGCTGCCCGCCGTGGGGACCGCCGCCCTCGTGCTCGGCGTCTTCCGCGAGGCCGCCTACGACGAGCCCGACCTCCTGGCGGTGGTCGGCCGCATCGAGCGGAGCCTCGCGCGCAACCTCGGCCCCGACGACTTCGTCACCGCCGTGGTCGCCGGATACCCGCGCCCCGGCCGCCTGGAGGTCGTCAACTGCGGGCACGCCCCGCCGCTGCTGATATCCGCGTCCCTCGACGTCGCGCCGGTGGAGCCGACCCACCCCGCGCCGCCGCTCGGCCTGCGCGCCCTCTCCGGCGAGTCGCCCCGCCTCCAGTGCCTGCCCTTCGCCGACGGCGACCAACTGCTGCTGTACACGGACGGGGTCACCGAGGCCCGCGACCACGCCCGCGAGTTCTACCCGCTCGCCGAGGGCGTGGCCCGGCACGTCTGCGAGGAACCGGCCCGCACCCTCACCGCCCTCCACGACGAACTGCTGACCCACGTCGGCGGCCGTCTCCACGACGACGCGGCCCTCCTCCTGCTCCGCAGGGGAACGCCCCCCGCCCCGCCCCCGCCCACGGCGACGACCCCCGAGCCGGTCACGGACGCGGCATGAACGGCCGGGGGGCGGACGGCGCAACTGGTGACTGGCGTGCGCTGATCGCTGCCGCGGGCGACGGAGGAGGGGGAGCGGGGTGCGCGGGGGCGCCGCCCGCGGACGGAGCGGAGCATCAGGGGTCCGGGGTTCGAGCCCAGGGGCCGAGCCCGGGGCCCGAGCCCGGGGCCCGAGCCCGAGCCCGAGGGCCGGAAGGCGGGAGGACTGTCAGGCTGGCCGCGGCCGAGCTAAGTGGGTGGCAAACCCCGGGGCCGGAGGGTGGTGGCTGCGGTGCCAGGGGCGAGAAGCTGGGCGCGGCCGAGCGTCGGGCGTGAGCCGCGCTCCGAGAGCTGGGGGGCGGAAAGCCGGACGCCGAGCCGAGAAGCCGGGCGGCGGGGCCGCGGGCACCGTGGCGGGGGTCAAGCCGGACGCGGGGGCCGGTGGCGAGCGCTGGGGCCGCGTGGCATGGCTGGGAGGCCGTGGTGGGGACCCGCGTGGCGTCGGTGAGCCGGACGCCGTGCTGCGTGAGCCGGCGGGGCGGTATGGCCGGAAGGCCCGGGTGGCCGTAGGCCGGGTAGGCCGGGGCCGGGTGTCTCAGACGGTCTCGAGGTCCGCCCAGCGGGTGTAGCCGCCCGCGTGGACGCGTATGCCGTGGCGGGTCGCCAGGGCGTGGACTATCTCCTCGCCGCGGCCGTGCTCGTCCGGGTCGATGCCGACGCGGGAGTGGCCGGCCGGCAGGGTGGGGCCGGCGTCGGTGACCTCGACGTGCAGGGTGCGGACCCCCTCGCCCCGGACCCAGGACAGCCGCAGCAGGGCCGGCGGCAGGGCGTGGATCACCGCGTTGGTGAGCAGCTCCGACACCACGAGCAGGGAGTCCTCGACGATCTCCGGGGACACGTCCCACTCGGCGAGGACCGCGCCCACCCCCCGGCGTACGTCGGAGACGGCGCCGGGAACGGGAGGCGTCATCCACACCTGCTCGCAGGTCTCGGGAAGCAGCGTGTCCAGCTGTGCCGCCATGTTCACTCCTCGGGTGTGCTCGGTTGGCCAGGCGCTCGTGCCGCAGCGCGTGTGCCCGGCCTCGAAGAACCGTATGGAGACAAACCGGGCGGGTCAATGAACGTGGGTCGGCATTACCGAACGCCCCGGCCCGTCCCGCCGCCGGAGCGGCCCCGACCTGCCCGCGGAGCGGATCGTCCGCGGCGGTAATACGCTCGCATCATGGCCGGCCCAGTCCAGTCGATCGAGCGGGCGGCGGCGATCCTGCGTCTGCTCGCCGGCGGACCCCGCCGACTCGGGCTCGGCGAGGTGGCCGCCTCGCTCGGGCTGGCCAAGGGGACCGCCCACGGCATCCTGCGCACCCTCCAGCACGTGGACTTCGTGGAGCAGGACGCGGCCACCGGCAAGTACCAGCTCGGAGCCGCCCTGCTGCACCTGGGCACCAGCTACCTGGACGTCAACGAACTGCGCTCGCGCTCGCTGAACTGGGCCGACGCCCTGGCCGCCCGCAGCGGCGAAGCGGTACGCCTCGGGACCCCGCTGGAGGACCGGGTGCTCGTCGTCCACCACGTGTTCCGGCCGGACGACACGCTCCAGACCCTGGACGTCGGCGCGCTGCTGCCGCTGCACGCGTCCTCGCTGGGCAAGGTGCTCCTGGCCTTCGGGACCGCGACCATGGAGTCGGCCCAGCAGGCGGGCCTCGAGCCGTACACCCGGCACACCCTGGTGACCGCGGAGCAGCTCACCCGCGCGCTCGGCGAGGTGAGGGAGCTCGGCTGGGCCGCCGAGATCCAGGAGATGAGCATGGGCGAGGCCGGCCTCGCCGCGCCGATCCGGGGGCACGGCGGCCTCGTCGTGGGGGCCATCGGTCTGTCCGGTCCCGTCGAGCGGATCTGCGACAGCCAGGGACACCCGCGCCCCGGCCTGATCACCCTGCTCCGGGAGGCCGCGCGGGCGATCTCCAGAGACCTGGGAGCCGCTCGCTGGTAGACGGCCGCACCCCGACCCGCCCCGATCCGTCGGAAGGCAGACCCGATCATGGCCGAACGTCACGTGATGTCCATCGATCAGGGCACCAATTCCACCCGCTGCATCCTCTTCGACCACCGGGGGCGGCTGGTGTCGGTCGCGCAACGGGAGCACCAGCAGCACTTCCCCCGGCCCGGCTGGGTCGAGCACGACGCCGTGGAGATCTGGCAGAACCTGAGGCGCGTCGTGCCCGAGTCGCTGGCCGCCGCCGGCATCGACCCGGAACAGGTCGCCGCCATCGGTCTCGCCAACCAGCGGGAGACGACGGTGCTCTGGGACCGGCGGACGGGCGTACCGCTGGGCCGGGCGATCGTCTGGCAGGACATCCGCACGGCTCCGCTCGTGGCGGAGCTGGCGCGGCGGCCGGGGGAGGACTTCTTCCTCGACCGGTGCGGCCTGCCGCCGTCGACCTACTTCTCCGCACTGCGCATCCGCTGGCTCCTCGACCACGTCAAGGGCCTGGAACGGCGGGCCAGGGACGGCGAGGTGCTGTTCGGCACGATGGAGACCTGGCTCGTCTGGAACCTCACCGGCGGCGCCGACGGCGGCCTGCACATCACCGACGTCACCAACGCCGGCCGCACCATGCTGATGAACATCCGCACCCTCACCTGGGACGAGGACCTGCTGGACCTCTTCGGCGTCCCCCGGGTCATGCTGCCCGAGATCAGGTCGTCGGCCGAGCTGTACGGCGACGCCCGCGCGCTGCTGCCCGGCGTCGGCATCACGGCGGCCCTCGGCGACCAGCAGGCGGCCCTGTTCGGCCAGACCTGCTTCTCCCCGGGGGAGGCCAAGTGCACCTACGGGACCGGCAGCTTCCTGCTCCTGAACACCGGCACCGAGCCCGTGCGCTCCCGGCACGGACTGCTCACCACCGTCGCGTACCGGATCGGGGACCAGAAGCCCTTCTACGCGCTGGAGGGCTCCATCGCCGTCACCGGCGCGCTCGTCCAGTGGTTCCGCGACCGTCTGGGCCTGATCAGCAGCGCCCCGGAGATCGAGACCCTGGCGCGGACGGTCGAGGACAACGGCGGCTGCTACATCGTCCCCGCCTTCTCGGGCCTGTTCGCGCCCCGGTGGCGCAGCGACGCCCGCGGCGTCATCGTCGGCCTCACCTCGTACATCACCAAGGGGCACCTGGCGCGTGCCGTCCTGGAGGCCACCGGCTGGCAGACCCGCGAGGTGGTCGACGCCATGAACGCCGACTCCTCCGTACCGCTGAAGGAACTCAAGGTGGACGGCGGCATGACGGCGGACAACCTGCTCATGCAGTTCGTCGCCGACGTGCTCGACGTGCCCGTGGTGCGCCCCATGGTCGCCGAGACGGTCTCGCTCGGCGCGGCGTACGCGGCCGGGCTGGCCGCCGGCTACTGGCCGGACCTGGAGGTCCTGCGCCGCAACTGGCACCGCGCCGGTCAGTGGCTGCCCGGCATGGACCCCGCACACCGCGCGGCGGAGTACGAGAACTGGCAACGCGCGGTGGAACGCTCCCTCGGCTGGGTGAGGCAACCCCAACCGGCCGCCCCGCCCCCGGACGCCTGACCGCCGGCCGCGCCGGCCCGCGGAAAGTCGGCAACCCAGGGCACGCCCCTCACCCGCCCGTCGGCCCACCGGCTCCCTGGCCGCCCGTCGGCCCCCGGCCCCCTGGCCGCCCGTCGGCCGAGAAACACTGGTCCAACCAGTTGACCAGTGCACGGGGCGCCGTCACCCTGATCGCCATGACTCAGGGACACATCCGGCGGGAGGCGGTCTCCGACCAGCTCTTCGCCGTGCTGCGCGACAGGATTCTCGGCGGGGAGCTGCCGGCCGGCGCCGCCCTCACCGCCGAACGGGACCTCGCGGCCGAGTTCGGGGTGAACCGGCACGCCGTCCGGGAGGCCGTCAAACGGCTCCAGCAGGCGCGGCTGGTCGAGGTCAGCCACGGCGGCCGCACCCTCGTCCTGGACTGGCGGCGGACCGCCGGGCTGGACCTCGCCGTCGGGATCGCCGCGGCCGACGCCGGGCCCTCGGTGACCGACCTCGCCCGGGACGCCCTGGAGATGCGCGCCTGCGTCGGGGCCGACGCGGCCCGGCTGTGCGCGCTGCGCTGCTCCGAGGCGGCCGCCGGCGAGATCGTCGAGGCCGCGGGCCGCTACGCCCGCACCGGTCCCGACCTGACCGAGCTGGGCGAGGCCGACGTCGCCTGGTGGCGGCTGATCGTGGAGGGCTCCGGGAACATCGCCTACCTGCTGGCCTTCAACAGCCTGGTGGGCGGCACGCTCCCGGTCGCCGACGTGCCGGACGACCTGCGGGCCGCGGAACTCCTCGACGTCGCCGCCCACCAGCGGCTCGCGGCGCACATCGCGGCCCGCGAGGACGCGGCGGCCGAGCGGCTGGCCCGCGAGCTGCTGTCCCGCAGCGTGCCCGCCACGCGCCGGAAGGCGGTGCGCTGACATGATCCCGGCCGTGGTCTACGCGATACCGGCGTTCGTGCTCCTCGTCGTCGTGGAGGCGCTGTCCTACCGCTTCCTGCCGGACGACGACGAACGCGGGTACGAGCTGCGCGACACCGTCACCAGCATGTCCATGGGCGCGGGCAGCCAGGTCGTCGCCGTGCCGTGGAAGGCGGTGACGATCCTCCTGTACGCGGCCCTCTGCACCGCCGCCCCCTGGCACCTGCCGCCGTCCTCCGCCTGGACCTGGGTCCTGCTGTTCTTCGGCGACGACCTGGCGTACTACGCCTTCCACCGGGCCCACCACCGGGTACGGGTCCTGTGGGCCAGCCACGTCGTCCACCACTCCAGCGTCCGCTTCAACCTCTCCACCGCGCTGCGCCAGAGCTGGACCCCGATGACGGGCCTGCCGTTCTGGCTGCCCCTGGCGCTGCTCGGCGTGCCGCCCTGGATGATCCTGCTCCAGCAGGCGTTCAGCCTCGTCTACCAGTTCTTCCTGCACACCGAGCGGGTGGACCGGCTGTGGCGGCCGGTGGAGTGGATCTTCAACACGCCCTCCCACCACCGCGTCCACCACGGCTCGAACAACGCGTACCTGGACCGCAACTACGGCGGGATCCTCATCGTCTGGGACCGGCTGTTCGGCACCTTCGAACCGGAGGGCGAGCGGGTGGTGTACGGCCTGACGAAGAACATCGACACCTACAACCCGGCGCGGGTGGCCTTCCACGAGTTCGCCGCCGCCTGGCGCGACGTCCGCGCGGCGACGCGCTGGCGGGACCGCGCCGGCCACCTCTTCGGGCCGCCCGGCTGGGCGCCCCGGACGGAGGCGTGAGATGCCGCCGCTGATCCTCGCCTTCGCCGCGCTCGCCGCCCTCGACATCGCCGGCGTCGCGGCCGGCCCGCCGGCCCTGGAGTGGGCCGCCAAACCCCTCCTCGCGCCCGTGCTCGCGGTCCATCTGTGGCGCCTGACCGGCACCCGGCACGCCCCGGTCCTGGCCGGCCTCGGCCTCGCCACCGCCGGGGACGTGGCCCTGATGCTGCCGGGCCGGGCGGCCTTCGCCGCCGGACTCGGGTTCTTCCTGGGCGCGCAGCTGTGCTGGACGGCGGCGTTCGTGCGCGCGGGCGCCCTCGGGCACCTGCGCTCCCGCCGCCTGCTGTGCGCCGTCCACGGCGCCGGCTGGGCCGCGGCGGTCGCCGTCCTCGCGCCCGCGCTCGGGCCGGCCCTCGGGATCGCGGTCGCCGGGTACGCGCTGGCCCTGGTCACCATGGCGCTCACCGCACGCGTGCTGGGGCCGCGGGCGGCCTGGGGCGGCCTCGTCTTCCTCGGCTCGGACCTGCTTGTGGGACTGGGCGCCGCGGGCATCGGCTTCCCGGGGCAGGGCGTGCTGGTCATGGTCACCTACACCCTGGCCCTCGCCCTGATCACCATGGCCGTCGCCGCGGCGGAGCCGGGAGCGGCGGACGGCGTCGCGCCGGCGCCGTCCGCCCCCCGGCTGCGAACCTGACCGGACGCCCGCACGCTGGAGAGACAGCCCGATTCCCGGCGAAGGAGCGTCCGCATGGCGAAGGACCGTGGTGAGGACAAGGAGCTGAAGAAGGGCGACGACGTGACCTGGAGGAGTCACGGCGGTCAGGCCGAGGGCAAGGTGGAGAAGAAGATCACCGAGCGCACCGAAGCGGCGGGCCGCACCGTGGACGCCTCGCCCGAGGAGCCGCAGTACCAGGTCCGCAGCGACAAGTCCGGCGGCTCCGCGGTGCACAAGCCGTCCGCGCTCAAGAAGAAGAAGTGAGACGGCGGCGTGGACGACACCGAGCGCAAGGAGACCTGGGACGAATTCCGTGAGCTGGTCAACATGACACCGGCCGAACTCGACAAGTGGCTGGAGTCCGACGACTCGCGCGACGCCGGGGACCACCAGGCCGGAGGCGAGTCCACGGGACACGCCTCCGGCCGCCGGATCACGCAGATCCTGCGGGCGAGGAAGGGCGACCTCTCCGACGACGACTACCGGCACATGCGCAAGGTGGTCGGCTACATCCACCGCCACCTCGCCCAGCGCCCGTCCGGCGACGTACGGGAGACCCGCTGGCGGTACTCCCTGATGAACTGGGGCCACGACCCGCTGTCCTGACGGGTACCGCCGCCTGCCCGCCTGTCCCGGCAGGGGCCCGCCCCGAACCGTTCGTCCCGCCGGCGGCCCGCCTCACCGGCGCGCCCCGCCCGGCCGTGCCCGCACTCCCGCCAGCGCGCCCAGCACCGTGTCGTTGGCCTCGCGGTCGCCGACGGTGAGCCGCAGGCCCTCGCCGGGGTAGTGGCGCGCCTGGACCCCCGCGCCGGTGAGGGCCGCGGCGGCCTCGTCGACCGGGTCGGGCGCGGCCAGCCAGACGGAGTTGGTGTGGCTGGGGCCGATCTCCCAGCCGAGCGAGGCGACTTCGCGCAGCAGCCGTTCGCGTTCGGCCACGACCGCGTCCACGCGCAGGCGCAGCTCGTCCTCGGCCCGCAGCGAGGCCAGCACCGCGGCCGTCGCCACCGCGTTGACGCCGAACGGCAGTTGCCGCCCGCGGATCCGCGCCACCAGTCCGGCCGCGCCGAGTCCGTAGCCGACCCTGAGCGCGGCGAGGCCGTAGGCCTTCGAAAAGGTGCGCAGCACCAGCAGGTTGGGGTGCGCCTCCAGCAGCGCGAGCGAGTCCGGCAGGCCGGGATGGCGGGCGAACTCGACGTACGCCTCGTCGAGGAGCACCGTGACGTGCGGGGGGACGCGGCGCAGGAACGCCGACAGCGCGCCGGCGGTGACCAGGCTGCCGGTGGGGTTGTGCGGGTTGCACAGCACCACGACCCGGGTGCGGGGGCCGAGCGCCGCGAGCAGGGCCCGGAGGTCCTGGTGCCCGTCCGGTGTCAGGGGCACGGGGACCGGCCGGGCGCCGGCCATGCCGGCCAGGAGCGGGTACGCGTCGAACGAGCGCCAGCCGTACACCACCGTGTCGCCCGGCCGGACCACCGCCTGGAACAACTGCAGGGCCACGCCGACCGAGCCGCTGCCGACCGCGACACGGTCGGGGGCCACCCCGCACCACGCGGCGATCCGCCCGGTGAGCTCCTCGGGGTGGAACGGCGGGTAGCGGTGGGCCCGGTCGACGGCCCGTCGCATCGCCTCCCGCACCGACGGCAGCGGGGGATAGGGGCTCTCGTTCAGGGCGAGCCGGTGCGGCACCGGGAGGCCGTCCTCCATGCCTCAGTCCCGCCCGCCGTGCCAGCGCACGGCGACAGCGCCGGCGAAGTCGCCCGCGTGCGCGAAGCCGCCCAGCACCACCAGGTCGCCGTCCGCCACCTGCCCGGAGGCGATCGCGCGCTCCAGGGTGATCGGTATCGCCGCCCCGAACAGGTTCCCGTACACGTCGAAGGTGTGCAGGTGCCGCTCCGGCGGCAGTCGCAGCGCCTCCCGCCAGTTCCGCAGGAAGGTGCGGTTGGGCTGGTTGGTGATGAGGGCGTCGATGTCGGAGGTCGGCACGCCGAGCCGCCCGCACAGGTCCGTGACCACCTCGGGGACCAGGCGGTTCCCGCGCGCCAGGACCTTGGCGACGCTCGCGTCGGTGAACCCGATCCGCAGCTGGGACTCGCCAGGCTCCCAGTACTTGCGGCCGTCGTCGACCGCCACGGTCATGTCGCCCGCGTACGCCCCGATGTGCCGGGTCTCCACGTCCAGCACCGGCGACCCGGCCGACGTCGTCACGTACCCGACCCCGCAGCCGTCGCCCGGGATCGCGGCCTGGGCCAGCCTGCGCACCTCGGACTGGGTGAACCACTGGCCGGCGGCGCTCTGCGCGTTGCAGATCAGCGCGGTCCGCGCGTCGGTGGTGGTGAGGATCTGCCGGGCCAGCTTCAGCATGTACACGAACGACGCGCAGCCCGCGTTGGCCACGTCGACGAGCCACTCCGGATTCAGGCCGAGCCGGCGCGCCACCTCGGTCCCGGCGCCGACGAACGGCAGGTCGGGCAGCTGGCTGTGCACGAGCAGCACGTCGACGTCCCGGATCTGAGCCGCGCTGTGCCGCTCGATCAGGGGCTGTACGGCGCGCTCGATCATGTCGGCGTTGGTCTCGTCCCTGGCCACGTGGTGGCGTGACGGCGGCACCTTGAACATCGGGTGGTCGCGGAGCTTGTCCTCGGCGCCGGGGTACCGCGTGTAGAACTCGGCCGGCACCGGGTCGCCGGGCAGGTAGCAGGCGACGTCGGTGAGGCTGACCGTGGTCACCGGGTCACCGCCCGGGCGGGGGCCGAACCGACCGGCAGGCCGCTTCGGTGCCGGTGCTCCAGGATGGCCTTGAGGTTGCGCATCTCCACGGTGTGCCCGGCGTAGAAGAGGTCCCAGTAGTCGCCCACCCAGGGCCGGTCCGGGCGCGGGGCCAGTTCGGGGTGCGGGTTGTCGTCGTAGTGGGGGTGCCGGCAGTTGGTCCAGGTGATCACCGAGCCCGGCCGGCCGAGGACCAGGGAGGCCGGGACCACCCGCATCAGGTAGATCATCCAGAGCTGGTCGCCCTGGTCCCACGAGCAGTGGTAGTCCACGGTCAGGGCGCCGGGGTTCGCGACGACCTCGCAGTAGATCCGGGTGTCGTCCTCCAGCCGGTCGTACCCGGCCCACAGTCCCGGTGTGCCGGTGGGCGCGAAGTCCCGCAGGCTGAAGGTCCACTCCTCCAGGTGGTGCCCCTGGCGCAGGTAGTCGTAGGCCTGCTCAGGGGGGCAGTCGACGTACTCGTGGATGGTGCAGTACTGCCCGTACACCTGGTGGTGCGGGTAGACGGCGTGGGTGAGTTCCATGCAGTGGGCGGTGACTTCCTCCTTGGCGGTGTTCTCGATCCGCATCAGGCCCGGGATGCCCGCCAGCCTCTCAGCCGACGTGGACGACTCCTTGCTCATCTGAACTCTCCTTGTGCGTGGTGCTGTTGGTGAAGGACTGGAAGGGCAGGAACGGCGGAATCTCCCGCGGGTCGCAGGTCACCGCGACGAGGGCCGGCCCGCTGCCCGCGTTGGCCCGCAGCAGGGCCGTGCGCAGCTGCGCCGCGTCGGCGGCCCCCGTGGCCCTCAGGGACGGGAAGGCGGCGGCCACCCCGGCGGCGATGTCGGCCGGGGCGAACAGGTCGTCGGCGCGGCCGCCGCCCTGCAGGAACTCCTCCCGCATCGCGCACATGGCGTGCGCGTTGTTGTTGAGGATCACGAAGGTGACGGGCGCGTCGTACTCCACGGCGGTGTGCACCTCCATCCCGTGCATGAAGAACGCCCCGTCGCCGGCGAGCACGTAGGTACGGCGGCCGGTGGCCAGCGCGGCCCCGATGCCGGCGCCGAAGGTGTAGCCCATGCCGCCCATGCCGAGCGCGACCACGAACCGCCCGTGACGGGGCGCGGGCAGCAGGTGGATCGCCGCGGCCCCCGTGTTGCCCGCGTCCACGAACACGTGGGCGTCCTCCGGGAGCGCCGCCTCCACCGCGGCCACCGCCCGCGCCTGCGGGACGGTGCGCCGGCCCGCGGGGACGGTGCCCTCACCCGCCGGGACGGCCCGTTCCGGCAGGGCGGTGGGGACCGGTCCGGCGTGCGGCGGGCAGGGACGGGCGCGGGGGCGCGACGGCAGCCGGGCGGTCACCGCGCGCAGCGCGTCCCGCAGGTTCCCGCCCAGCGCGGTGGCGGGCAGGAACGGCGGTTCCGGGCCGAGGCTGACGACCCGGGTCGTGGCCAGGGCCCGGTCGAGGCCGCCGCGCGCCAGGAGGGGCAGCCGGGTACCGACCAGCAGGCACACCTCGGCCCGCCGCAGGCAGTCCGCCACGTTCGCGTGGCCCATCACCCCGGCCACACCGGCGAACCGCGGGTCCCGGTTGTCGAAGACGTCCTTGGCGTCCGGCGTGACCGCCACCCATGCCCCCAAGTGACCTGCCAGCGCGCCCAGTTCGACCCGCGCGTCGGCGGCGGCGACCTCCTCACCGGCGATGACCAGGACCCGGCGGGCCCCGCGCAGGGCGTCGGAGACGGCGCCGACGGCGGCCGCGTCGAGCGGTGCGGCGGGGGAGTCCTCCGGTGCCGGTGCCGGTGCCGGTGTGCGGGCGGGCAGCCGGACCGGGGCCTGCTGCACGTCCTTGGGCAGCAGCAGTACGGCCGGTCCGCGCGGAGCGGCCCGCGCCGCGGCGAGCGCCCGGGGCAACAGCTCCGCGAGCGAGTCCGGGTCGTCCACGCGGGCGCAGAACCGGGACACCGGCGCGAAGACCTCCCGCGCGTCGAAGGAGCCCGCCCTGCCGCTGGAGTCCTGGAACGCCCCCTGCCCCTCCTGGCCGGTCGGCGGCTGGCCCACCAGGGCCAGCACGGGCACCCGGGAGGCGTACGCCTCCGCCAGGCCCGGTACCAGGTTCATCGCCCCGCCGCCGGAGGTGGCGGCGACGACGCCGACGCGTCCGGTGCTGCGCGCGTACCCGTCGGCCATGGTGACGGCGGAGAACTCGTGCTTGGCGACGACGCCGCGGACGGCTCCGCCCCGGTGCACCGCGTCGTACAGGTCCTCGATGTTCGCGCCGCCGACGCCGAACAGGTGGGTGACGCCCGCCGCGGCGAGCTCCGCGGCCAACAGGTCGACCAGGCGCAGCGGTTCCGCCGCGCGCGGGTCCGGGGTCGTGGTGGTCATGCGGGACTCCCCTCCGGCTCGTGGTGCCGGTCGACGAGGCCGGCCGGCGAGACGACCTGGAAGCGGTGCCGGTACTCCTTGGGCGTGAGGCCCAGGCTCCGCCCGAAGGAGCGGAAGAACGTCTCGGTGGCGGCGAACCCGCACCGGCCGGCTATCTGGCTGATCGTCAGGTCCGTGGTCTCCAGCAGCTCCCGCGCCCGGGCGATCCGCGACCGCCCGACGTACTGGCCCGGCGTCAGGCCCACTTCGCGCCGGAAGACCCGGGCGAAGTTGCGCTGGCTCATGTTGGCCCGCCGGGCGATCTCGGCCACGGGCAGCGGCTTGTCCAGGTTGCCCTGGATCCACTCCTGCGCCGCCCGGATCGGCGGGTGGTCGGCCAACTGCGCGTCGAGGACGGCGCTGTACTGGGACTGCCCGCCGTGCCGCTTGAGGAACAGCACCAGGAACCGTGCCGTCTCCAGCGCGAGCGCCGCCCCGTGATCGGCCTCCACCAGGGCCAGCGCCATGTCGATCCCCGTCGACACGCCCGCGGAGGTCACGAAGGGCCCGTCCCAGATGAAGATCGGCTCCGCGTCCACGGTCACGTCCGGGTAGCGGTGCGCCATCGCGTCGCTGTACGCCCAGTGCGTGGTGGCGCGTCTGCCGTCGAGCAGGCCCGCCTCGGCCAGCAGGAAGGAGCCGCCGCACACGGAGGCGACCCGGCGCGAGCGGGTCGCCGCCCCGCCGATCCAGGACACCAGCGCCCGGTCCCGCAACGCCGCGTCGAGGCTCCAGCCGCCCGGCACCAGGAGCGTGTCGATCGGCCCCTGGCCCGCGTCGAGCGGCGAGGCCTCCAGCACCACCCCCGAACTCATGCGCACCAGCGGTGCGTCGGCGGAGACGAAGTCGGTCCGGTAGGGGGTGCCCGAGGGCCCCAGCAGCCGGTTCGCCATGTCGAACACTTCAATAGGGCCGGTGATGTCCAGGGCCATCGCCCCCGCGTACACCACGACCACAACACGTCGCTCCCACACGGTCACAGCCTGTATCGGTCACCGCACTGGCTGCAATGACAGATTACTGACGTATCCGGCCAGCGGGCGGCGCCGGAAGAGCGCCGCAGCGGCGGGGCAGGGCTGCTGGCGAGGCACTTCGCGCCCCCTTGGCGCCCCCGTCGCGCGCCGGGCCGAACGCGCCGGGTGAGGCAGCTCACAGGGCCTTGGTGGGGCGGGTCACGGGACACCGGCACGCGGCGCTCCGCCCGGTGACCCACCCCGGACGGCGGGACTGTGCTACGGTTTACGAGTTGCAGTTGTGGTACCCATGAACCTATGTGCGCCTGACGGGAAATGCTTTCTCCTAAAGGCGCACTGTTTGTTTTCCGGCATCTCCGGATGGGGCCTCTGCCTACAGAAGGAGAAAGTCATGGCACAGGGAACCGTGAAGTGGTTCAACTCTGAAAAGGGTTTCGGCTTCATCGCGCAGGACGGCGGCGGTCCGGACGTCTTCGCCCACTACTCGAACATCGCCACCCAGGGCTTCCGTGAGCTCCAGGAGGGCCAGCGCGTCTCGTTCGACGTCACGCAGGGCCAGAAGGGCCCGCAGGCGGAGAACATCGTCCCCGCCTGATCGCCGGACGCATATTCGCGCACCGGGGTCCGCGCCGTCATGGTGCGGACCCCGGTTCGTGCTGTTTCCAGGAAGGCAGAAAAAAATCCGCATGTCCCGCAGGTCCCAGAAGCCGAGTCGGCGCGCCTCGTCGCCCTCTCCCTCGCCGTCGTCGCCGAAGGAATTCCGGCTGCCGGAAAGCACGACCCCCGCTCTTCCCGCCGTCGAGGACTTCGCCGATCTGGACATGCCTCCGGGGCTGCTGAAGACCCTCACCGCGCAGGGCGTCACCACCCCCTTCCCCATCCAGGCCGCCACGCTGCCCAACTCGCTCGCCGGCCGTGACCTGCTGGGGCGGGGCCGTACCGGCTCCGGCAAGACCCTCGCGTTCGGCCTGGCGCTGCTGGCCCGCACCGCCGGACTGCGCGCCGAGCCCAAGGCGCCGCTCGCCCTGGTGCTGGTCCCGACCCGGGAACTGGCCCAGCAGGTGGCCGACGCGCTGACCCCCTACGCGACAGCCGTGAACGTCCGGCTCGCCACGGTGGTCGGCGGTCTGTCCATCACCAAGCAGGCCGCCACGCTGCGGCGCGGCGCCGAGGTGCTGGTGGCGACCCCGGGCAGGCTCAACGACCTGGTGGAGCGCGGCGACTGCGTGCTCGGCGACGTCCGCATCACGGTGCTGGACGAGGCCGACCAGATGACCGACATGGGCTTCCTGCCGCAGATCACCCGGGTGATCCAGCAGGTGCGGCCCGACGGGCAGCGCATGCTCTTCTCGGCCACGCTGGACCGCAACATCGACCGCCTGGTGCAGCGGTTCCTGACCGACCCGGTGGTGCACTCCGTGGACCCGTCGGCGGGCGCGGTGACCACCATGGAGCACCACGTGCTCCACGTCCTGGACGAGACCGACAAGAAGGCCGTCACCACGCGCATCGCCGCCCGCGACGGCCGGGTCATCCTGTTCCTCGACACCAAGCGGTCCGCCGACCGGCTCGCCAAGCGGCTCCTGGCCGTCGGCGTGCGGGCGGCGGCCCTGCACGGAGGCCGCTCCCAGCCGCAGCGCAACCGCACCCTGGAGCAGTTCAAGAACGGTCAGGTGACCGCCCTGGTGGCGACGAACGTCGCGGCCCGCGGCATACACGTCGACGACCTCGACCTCGTCGTCAACGTCGATCCCCCCACCGACCACAAGGACTACCTCCACCGGGGTGGCCGCACGGCCCGCGCCGGCGGCTCCGGCAGTGTGGTCACGCTGGTCCTGCCCGACCAGAAGCGGGACGTCACCCGGCTCATGTCCGACGCGGGCATCCGCCCCCGGACGGCCCGCGTCACGTCGAGCGACGCCGAGCTGTCCACCATCACCGGCGCCCGCGAGCCCTCCGGCGTGGCCGTCACCATCGAGGTGCCCCAGCCCGCGACGCCGCAGGCGTCCCGCCCGGACCGCAAGCCCGGCGGCCGCTCCTCGCGCCGCCGCCGCGGCGGCGGCACCGACACGGCGACGGCGGCCACCGCCAGGACGGGCGGTCGCGGCGCCGACCGCCGGGGCGGGGCGGCCTCCGGGTCCGCGTCGACGGCGTCCGGCGGCGCCTCCTCGGCCGGCGGCCGGGCCCCGGCCCGCCGCACCGGCTCCGGCGGCGCCGCGGGCGGTGCCGGCGGCACGGGCGGCCGCGGCTCCGGCCGACGGTCCGCGGCCGGCACGGCGAACGGCGCGGCCCCCTCCGGCAAGACCGTCCGCTCCACCGGCCGCCGGCCGTCCTCCGGCGCGGCCAAGGGCGGCACCACCGGCACCGGCGGCCGCCGCGGCTCGGCCGGCTAGGAGCGAGCCACGGACCGGACCGCGAAGGGTCCCCCGGGCGCCTCGGCCGGCCGTGGGCCGGCCGGGGCAGTGTCCCTCGGTGGCCCCGGGTGGCCGTGGGCCGGGCGGGGAAGCATCCATCGGCGGCCCCGGCCGGCCGCAGGCCGGGCCGGGCAGTGTCCTTCGGCGGCCCCGGGTGGCCGCGGGCCCGACGGAGCAGTGTCTCCCGGCGGGCCCCGGACGGAGAAGCTTCTCCCGGCGGCCCTGGCGAAACCGGCGGCCCGTCGTGGACGCCGTCGCCGCCCGGCCGGTGGCCGTAGTCGCCGGGCCGAAACCCGCCGGAGCGGCGGTGCGCCAGTGCGGCGGCCCGCCGTCCGGCGCCTCCGGCGGACGCCTCGGCCTCCGGCGGTTCGCGCGGCGCGTTCCTTCGCGGCGGGGCCACGGCGACACCGGGCGGCTCTCGTGCGTCCCGTGCTCACCGAGGTGCCCGGCGTCCGGCAGTCCGCCGGCGTCCGGCCGTCACCGTCGGCCGCCCGGTGCGGGTCCCACGACGGAGCACCCCACTCCCGGCCCGGACACCGGCCCCCTCGGCGGCCGGGACGCGGGCGGTGACCGACCGGCCCCGGCATCGGCGGACCTCGTCACGATCCTCGCTACGTTCCTCTGCGGAAGGCTGTTCATGAAGCACCCCGACGACTCCGGCATCGCCGACGGCGACCCCGCCCGGCCCGAGGCCGCGGAAGCGGTCACGCCCCCGGCCGTCTCCTTCGAGGGCCTGGGACTGCCGACGGAAGTGCTGCGGACCCTGAGCGGACTCGGGGTGCGCGAACCCTTCCCCATCCAGGCCGCCACCCTCCCCGACGCCCTCCAGGGGCGCGACGTCCTGGGGCGCGGGCGCACGGGATCGGGCAAGACGCTCGCCTTCGGCCTGCCGCTGCTGACCCGTACCGCCGGGCGGCGCGCCGAACCGAAGCAGCCCCTCGCCCTGGTCCTCGTCCCCACCCGCGAACTGGCCCAGCAGGTCACCGAGGCGCTGGCGCCGTACGCCGAGGCACTGCGGCTGCGGACGGCCACCGTCGTCGGCGGCATGTCGATCGGCCGGCAGATCGCGGCGCTGCGCGAGGGAGCCGAGGTCGTCGTCGCCACTCCCGGACGCCTGCACGACCTGGTCGAGCGCAACGCCTGCCGCCTGGGCCGGGTGCGGATCACCGCGCTGGACGAGGCCGACCAGATGTGCGACCTGGGGTTCCTGCCGCAGGTGGTCGACGTGCTCGACCAGGTGCGCCCCGACGGCCAGCGGATGCTCTTCTCGGCCACGCTCGACCGCGACGTCGACCAGCTGGTCCGCCGCTACCTCCACGACCCCGTCGTCCACTCGGTCGACCCGTCCGCGGGCGCGGTCACGACGATGGAGCACCACGTCCTGGTCGTCCACGGCCCCGACCGCTACGCCGTCATCACGGAGATCGCCGCCCGCGACGGCCGCGTCCTGCTGTTCCTCGACACCAAGCACGCCGTCGACCAGCTCACCCGGCATCTGCGGGCCGCCGGCGTGCACGCCGGGGCGCTGCACAGCGGCAAGTCCCAGCCGCAGCGCACGCGGACCCTGGCGCAGTTCAAGGACGGTCAGCTCACCGTGCTGGTGGCGACCGACGTCGCGGCCCGTGGCCTGCACGTCGACGACCTGGACCTCGTGGTCAACGCCGACCCGCCCACCGACCCCAAGGACTACGTGCACCGGGCGGGCCGCACCGCCCGCGCCGGTGAGTCCGGCAGGGTGGTCACGCTCGTGCTGTCGGGCCAGCGGCGCGAGACGAGCCGCATGATGGCCGAGGCCGGCATCGAGGCGACCGTGACCAAGGTGCGCTCGGGCGAGGCGGAACTGAGCCGGATCACCGGCGCCAAGGCCCCCTCCGGCACCCCGCTCGACGGCGGGCCCGCCGTTCCCCGGCCCAGGAACACCAACGTTCCCTTCCGCGGCCTCGGCACCAGCAAGGACAACTCCCGCGGCACCGGCGGCAGGTCGTCGAGGAAGGCCGGTGAGGCCCGCAAGCTCGCGGAGGCCCGCAAGGCCGCCCGCGTGCGTCGCGGGGGCTGAGAACCCGCTGCCCCCGGCAGGGGGGCGGCCCGGGTTCGACGTCTTTCGGCCCGGCCCCAGGCCCGCCCGGCGCCCGGCATGACAAGCTGTGCCTGCCCGTGCCACCCCGCCCGAACCCAGGAGGTCACCATGACCGCAGAGCACGTGCCCACGGAAGGTTCGGAGCCGGCTGAGCCCGGGACGTCCCCGCTGGCGCCGGACAGCGACGGCAACTACGACCTCAAGCGCAAGTTCCGCGAAGCCCTGGCCCGCAAGCGCGGCGCGCAGACGGACGCCGCCGACACGGGCGCCGGCCCGGACGCCTCGAAGGTGCGTGCCGCGCACGGCCCGGCCGCGAGCCAGCGGTCGTTCAGGCGCAAGAGCGGCGGCTGAGCCGTTCCACGGCGGCGGCCACGCCCGCCGCCGTCCTCAGTCGGCGTCCACGCGGCCGTCGTTCGGCTTCTGCTCCTTGCGGGCGGCCAGCCGGAGCAGGCCGTTGTCCTCGCTCTCCCCGGGGCGCCGGCCGTCGGCGTCCTGGCCGCTCAGGTTCCGCCGCACCGAGTCGAGGATCGTCAGGCCCTGGGACACCAGACCGGCGGCGATCTCGCCGAGGCCGTCCGCGCCGTTGAGCACGTTGACCTGGGCGCCCGCGAGGCCCCCCGCGGCCTCCTTGACGATCTGCGGAAGCTGGTCTATCAGCATCCGGTCGAGAGCGACGCGGTCGTACGAGGCCGCCGCCTCCGCCTGGACCTTCATCCGCTGTGCCTCGGCGGCCGCGAGGATCCTGATCCGCTCGGCCTCGGCCTCGGCGGGCTTCAGGATCTCCGCCACCAACTGCTGCTGACGCAACTCGGCCTGGCGCGCGGCCAGTTCCGTCTGGGCGGTGAGCACCTCCTGCTGGGCGTCCGCCTGGGCCAGCGGTCCCGCCTGCGCGGCCTTCGCCTGGGCGCGGTCCACCTCGGCCGAGTACTCGGCCCTGACGACGGCGGTCTGCCGGGCGTACTCCGCCTGCGCGCGGGCCGCGGCCTGCTCCGCCTGGGCCGCGGCCTGGGTGGCCTGCGCCTGGGCGATCTGGGCCTGCCGCTGGATCGCCGCCTTGTGCGGGGCCGACATCGCGTCGATGTAGCCGGTGTCGCCGTCGTCGATCGACTGGATCTGCAGGGAGTCGACGGTCAGGCCGATCTTCGCCATCTCGGTCTTGGAGGTGTCCAGGACCTCCGCTGCGAGCTTCTGGCGCTCGGTGACGATCTCCTCGACCGTCATCGAGCCGATGATGGCCCGCAGGTGCCCGGCGAAGATCCGGCCGGTGAGCACCGACATCTGCTCCTGGTCGGAGAGGAACCGCTGACCGGCGTTGATGATGCTCTCGTGATCGTTGCCGACCTTGAAGGCGATGACCGCGCGGACGTGCAACGCGATGCCCTGCCGGGTCACGCAGGTCTCCGTGACCTCGGACTCGCACATGGACAGGGTGAGGAACCGGACCTTGCGGAAGACGGGGAGCACGAACTTGCCGTGCCCCGTGACCACGCGGAACGGCGCGCCTCCAAGACCCCGCCTGCCGCCCGAGATCAGCATCGCCTCGTCGGGGGCGGGGACGCGGTATCCAAGCATGCTGTACTCCTCAGTCGGCGCCGGCCGGGTCCTCGCCGAGCGCGTCCAACGGATCCACCCACTCGATGACACCGACCTCACGGCATCCACGCGACTCGATCACGAGCACCGTCGTGCCCGCGGACACGGGCTTCTCCGACCAGGCGAGGAAGGTCTCGGAGCCTCCTCTGACCCGGACCAGGATCTCGCCGGGCCCCGCGGGACCCCGCGTTCCGATGAGTACCGTCCCCGTGCGGCCGACCACGGCCTCGTCCTGTGGCGTCAAGGGCCGACCTCCTCGTCCTGCCCCCGTCATTCCGACGATAGACCCAGCCCCCCCGGGGACGTTCGGACCAGAGCGCCGGGGGTGCAAATTACTTAGGGTATGAGAGCAGATTCCGTTTTTTGTCCACATGAGCGAGTGTCCGGTGGCGAGAGAGCGGACCGCCGAGGTGTCTGACGCACTCGGAGCAGGGCAGGCCGCGGACTTGCCGTATCAGCAGTCCGCCCTGGACGCTGCCCGCCTGGTGGCGCGGGGTGCCGCCCTGCTGGCCGCTGTGGTGGGGGCCGCGGGCCTCTCCGGGTGGGTCTTCGGCCTGGAACTCCTCAGGCGTGGGCCCGGCAGCGACGCGGCCATGAGCGCGAACACGGCCGTGGCTCTGCTGGCGCTCGGCGTGTCCCTGCTTCTGGTGACTCGCCGCCCCCTCACTCCGGGGATGACCGTCGTGGCGCGCGCGGGCGGTGCGCTGGCCGCGGTGCTCGGTGGACTCACCGCCGTGGAGTACGTGACCGGGGTGGCTTTGGGCATCGATGAACTCCTCTTCAAGGACGACACCGCCCGGATGGCGTCGGAGGTACCCGGCCGGATGGCTCCGAACACGGCCGCGGCCCTGGTCATCGGGGGCGTGGCGGTCCTGTGCGCGAGCGCGGCCCGGCTGCCCGCATGGACGAGCCAGATCCCCGGCCTGGCCGTCCTCACCCTGGGAATGCTGCGGATCTACGGATTCGCGTACGCCGTGCCCGAACTCGAGCGGTTCGGTGCGTACAAGGGGATGGCCCTGTACACCGGGATGGCTCTCGTGCTGCTGGGCATCGCCGCCTTCCTGGCCCGGCCCGACCGTGGTCCCGCCGGGCTGCTGATGAACGCGGGCACCACGGGAGCACTCGGGCGCCGGCTGTTCGTCACCGTCCTGGTGGTACCGCCGCTGCTGGGCGGGCTCGTCCTGGCCGGTGAGGACGCGGGACTGTTCGGGGCGCGTCTGGGGACCGCGCTGCTGGTGTGCGGGCACGTGGCCGTGTTCACCACGGTCGTCTTCGCGGCGCTGGTCGTGGGCCGCCGTGTCGAGCTGGCGCACGCACGTGCCGCATGGCAGGTGCGGCAGAACGAACTGCTGCAGGCGTTCATGGACCACACCCCCGCGGTGATGTTCGTCAAGGATCTGGACGGTCGCTTCCTGGCTGTCAACACCACCTTCGAGGAGAGCCTCGGCCTGCCGCGCGCACGGGTACTGGGCCGCCGCGACCGGGACGTCATGCCGCCCGACCTCGCGCGTCAGGCGCGCGCCGCCGACCTCGCCATGCTGGCCGAGGGCGAGCCCACGCAGCACGAGGAGCTGATCGCCCTGCCCGGGGGGTCGCGGTCCTTCCTCACCAGCCTGTTCCCGCTCAAGAACGCTTCCGGCGCCCCCTACGCCGTATGCGGTGTCGTCACCGACATCACCGACCGGGTCGCGGCCCAGCGCGAAGTGCGACGGGCCAACCGGCGCTTCCTCGCGCTGCTGGAGTCGGCTCCCGACGCCCTGCTGATCACGGACGGCCAAGGTGTCATCGTCCTGGCCAACGCCCAGGTGCAGAAGCTGCTCGGCCGTTCACCGGCCGACCTCGTGGGCACCCCGGTCGTCGACCTGGTGCCCGCCCCGCGGCGGCGCAGGCACGACGCGCTGCTGCGCGCCTACCTGCGACAGGTGGATCCGAGGCCGGTCGTCGTGGACCAGGGCCTCTACGGGCTGTCCGGCGACGGCGCGGAGTTCCCCGTGGAGGTGAGCGTGAGCAGTCTCCGGGCGGACGAGGAGACACGGGTGTTCCTGTCCGTGCGGGACATCACCGAACGCAGACTCCTCGAGGCCGAACGCGCCGAGCGCTTCGAGGAGCACCGGCGTATCGCCTACACCCTCCAGCACAGCCTCATGGGCGAGCCGTCCTCCCTGCCGTACCTGCCCGCCGCCCACCGGTACCTGGCGTCCGTCCAGGACCCGGGAGTGGGCGGCGACTGGTTCGACATCATTCCGCTGGACGCCCACCGCACCGGCATCGTCGTGGGTGACGTGATGGGGCGCGGCCTGGAGGCGGCGGCCGTCATGGGCCAGATGCGCGCCGCCTCCCACGCCCTGGCCCGCACGGACGTACCGCCGAGCCGGCTGATGACCGGGCTGGACGCGTTCGTGGCCGACCTGGCGGACCAGCTCGTCACCTGCGTCTACCTGGTGGTGGACCAGAGCACCCACGAGGTCACCCTCTGCTCGGCGGGCCACCTCCCGGTCATCGCCCTGCCCCCCGACGGGCCCGCCCGCACGCTCAGGACGCCGGTCGGGGTACCGCTGGGCGTCAACGACCCGCGCGCCGCGGGGGTGCCGTTCGAGCAGGCGACCCAGCCGGTGGCGCCGGGCACCACGCTGGCCCTCTACACCGACGGGCTCGTCGAAAGGCCCGGCACCGACATCGAGACCCAGATCGACACCCTGGCCCGCACGCTCGGCACGGCGCTGGAAGGAGTACCCGCGGACAGGGAAGGCCTCGACCAGACCGCGGACCTGCTCGTCAAGACCCTCCTGCCGGACACGGCCGCGCACGACGACGACGTGACGCTGCTCCTGGTCCGGCTGCCCGTGCCGAAGGGGGAGGGCCACCGTGCCTGAGTGCCGCGCCGACGGCACGGGCCGCCGAGGGCGGCCGGTCTCGGTACATTGGTGCAGCAGGGATCACGACTCCCCGTCGTGCGGTCGCAGGCCCGTGCTCATGAACCTCGCAGGCGAGGCAGTATGTCCGACTTGAGTGCGCCGATCGTGGCCACGTTCCTCGTGTACGTGGCCGTCATGATCGGAACAGGTGTCTGGGCCTACCGCCGTACGCACACCTTCGCCGACTTCGCCCTGGGCGGCCGCAGGCTCCCCGCGTTCGTCGCGGCCCTGTCCGCGGGGGCCAGCGACATGTCCGGCTGGCTGTTCCTCGCCTTTCCCGGAGCGGTGTACGCGGCCGGCCTCGGCGCCGGCTGGCTCGCCGTCGGCCTGGTGCTCGGGACGTACCTCAACTGGCTGTTCGTCGCGCCGAGGCTGCGTACCTACACCGAGCGCGCGGGCAACGCGGTGAGCCTGTCGGCCTACCTGGAGGAGCGGTTCGAGGACCGCACCCGGATGCTCCGCATGGTCTCGGCGGCGGTGACCCTCGTGTTCTTCACCGTGTACGTCGCCAGTGGGCTGGTGGCCGGCGGACTGCTCTTCGGGCACATCTTCGGCGCCGGCTTCCGCCTCGGGGTGGCCCTGACCGCCCTGGTGATCGTCGTCTACTCGTGCCTGGGCGGCTTCCTGGCCGTGAGCCTCACGCACGTCATGCAGGCCACGCTGATGTTCCTCGCCCTGCTCGTGCTGCCCGTCGTCGGTATCGCGACGCTCGGCGGCTTCGGTGCGCTCCGTGCCTCCCTCGACAGCAGGACGCCCGGTCTCCTGGACATGGGCGCCAAGGTCGACTTCGCGCACGGACGGTGGACGGGAGGCGGTGGGTCGCTCGGCGCCGTCGCGATCGTCTCACTGCTCTCCTGGGGCCTGGGCTATTTCGGGCAGCCGCACATCCTGGCCCGCTTCATGGGCATCCGCAGCACCGGTGCCGTCCCCGCGGCCCGCCGTATCGAGACCGGGTGGGTGATCGTGGTGCTGGCCGGTGCCACCGCGGTCGGCCTCCTGGGCATCGCGCGGTTCGGCGCACCGCTCCATGACCCGCAGACGGTCTACATCGCACTGAGCCGGACACTGTTCAGTCCGTGGGGCGCCGGCGTGATGCTCATCGCGGTACTCGCCGCGATCATCTCGACGGCCGACAGCCAGCTCCTCGTGTCGTCCGTCGCCCTCACGGAGGACTTCTACCACGCGTTCCTCAAGCGGCGTGCCTCGGACCGCGCGCTGGTGTGGGTGGGGCGCGCCGCCGTCGTCACCGTGACGCTGGTGGCCTCCCTGATCGCGCTCAGGGGCGGCGGGCTGCTGGGCATCGTGGGCTACGCCTGGGCGGGCTTCGGCGCCGCCTTCGGCCCGGTCGTCCTGCTCTCGCTCTACTGGCCCCGCATGACCTGGGCGGGGGCCATGGCCGGGATCGTCTCCGGCGCGGTCACGGTGCTCCTGTGGCGTGTGGTCAGACCGTTGCACGGCCCCTTCTGGTCCGGCGTCTACGAGATGATCCCGGGGGTCCTGATCGCGACGCTCGCGGCACTGGTCTTCGGCAGGTTCGCGGGCCGGCCGCCGAAACGGGCCTTCTGGCGGATGCCGGGCGGCGGGGTGAGCCAGCTGATGCTCACTCCGTTCCTCAGCCACGCGCCGGTCGGCATCGCCGTCCTCGACACGGATCTGCGGTACGTCTGGGTGAACGAGCCGCTGAACCGCCAGATCCCGCTGAAGCGGCGGCTGGGCCGGCGGATGTCGGAGGTGCTGCCGCAGGCCGAGGCCGACGCCTTCGAGGAGCAGATGCGCGCGGTGCTGCGGACCGGCGCGCCGGTGATGGACTTCGAGTACCGCGGTGCCGGCTACACGGTGCACGACCGGAGCCGCGCGATCTCCGCCTCCTTCTTCGCGATGAAGGACCGCCACGACCGGAGCGTCGGCGTCTGGTACATGATCATCGACGTCACCGAGCGATGGCGGGCGCAGGAACGCCTGGCCCTGCTCAACGACGCCGCCGCGCGCATCGGCAGCACCCTGGACGTGACCCGGACCGCGCAGGAACTGGCCGACGACGCGGTGCCGGCCGTCGCGGACTTCGTCGCCGTCGACCTGCTGGACTCGGTCATGAGAGGCGAGGAGCCGGCCCCGGGACCGGTCGGCATGGCGCCGGTCCTGCGCCGTGCGGCACAGCGGTCGGTCCGTGCGGGCTGCCCCGAGGCGTCACTGGCCGTGGGGGAGACGGTCCGGCGCGCGCCCGAGACGCCCGTGACCCGCTGCCTGCTCGAGAGCAGGACCCTGGTCGAACGGGTCCTGGACCCCGCCACCAGTCCGTGGGTGACCGTGGACGAGACACTGGGCGCCTCGTTCCTGGACCACGACTTCCGCTCGGTCATGGTGGTCCCCGTGCGGGCGCGCGGGGTCACCATGGGGGTGGCGACGTTCGCCCGGTCCCGGAGGCTGGGCCCCTTCGAGGACGACGACGTCCGCCTCGCCGAGGAGCTCGTCTCGCGTGCGGCGGTGTGCGTCGACAACGCACGCCGTTTCACCCGTGAGCGCACCGCGGCCCGCTCCATGCAGCGCTACCTGCTGCCGCAGGACCTGACGGGAGGCTCCGCCCTCGACGTGGCGTCGTGGTACCTGCCGGCGGACGCCCCGAGCGGTGTGGGCGGCGACTGGTTCGACGTGATCCCGCTCTCCGGAGCACGTGTGGCCCTGGTCGTCGGGGACGTCGCCGGGCACGGCATCAACGCGGCGGCGACCATGGGGCGCCTGCGCGTCGCGGTGCGTACGCTCGCCAACCTGGACCTGTCTCCGGACGAACTGCTGGCTCATCTGGACGACCTGGTCATCGGCCTCATGGGGGCGCACGACATCGACGCGCCGTCGGCGGCCGAGGGCGCGGCGACCGGCACCGCGTTCCTCGGCGCCACCTGCCTGTACGCCGTCTACGACCCGGTCAGCAGGCGGTGCACCATGGCCCGGGCCGGTCACCTGCCCCCGATGATCGTCGCTCCCGACGGCACCGCCGACATCCTGGACCTGCCTGCCGGACCACCGCTCGGCCTCGGCTACCTCCCCTTCGAGTCGATCGAGACGGAGCTGGCGGACGGCAGCCTCATCGCCCTCTACACCGACGGCCTCATCGAGTCCGTCGACCGGGACGTCGACGTCGGGCTCACCCGGCTGGGCGATGCCCTGGCGGCGCCCCTGCCCACCCTGGCGGAGACCGGCCGGCGAGTGATCGACAGCCTGCTGACGGGCCCGCCCGCCGACGACGCGGCCCTGCTCCTCGCCCGTACCCGTGTCCTGGCCCCGGACCGCGTCGCCTCCTGGGACCTGCCCAGTGATCCGGCCGCCGTGGCGCACGCCCGCGACCTGGCCACTCGCAAGCTGACGGAATGGGGCGTCCCCGAGCTGACGTTCACCACGGAGCTCATCGTCAGCGAACTGGTGACCAACGCGATCCGCCATGCCACCGGGCCGGTCTGCCTGCGCCTGATCCGGGACCGCGGTCTGATCTGCGAAGTCTCCGACGCCAGCAGCACCTCGCCCCGCCTGCGTCACGCGCGGACCACGGACGAGGGGGGACGGGGCCTGCTGATCGTCGCCCAGCTGGCCCGCCGGTGGGGCACCCGGTACACGAAGACCGGCAAGATCATCTGGACGGAGCAGGTCATCGCGGCCGACGCGGCCTGAGCCCGGCGGGCGGGTCCGCCGTCGCCGCACCGGGCGGATCCGACGGCAGGGGCGTCCGCCCGGCCTCCCGGGCTTCTGTCGCCGGCTACTTCGCCTTGCGGTTCGCGGAGGAGACGGGCTCCTTCCCCAGCCTCTCGATCGTCTCTTCCATCTCGCTCACCCTGCGGCGCAGTCGCACCAGTTCCTCGCGCTCGGCCGTGGTCAGAGCGCCCGCCGGTCCCTGGCCTCGCTCCACCGCCAGCTCCTGCGCGATCGCCGCCGCGAACGCGTCCACGTCGGCTTCGGTGGTGTCGAAGGAGGTCATCCAGCGGACCTCGCCGGCCTGCTCGTCCCAGGTGTAGAAGCGGAAACGCTTCTGGAGACGCTCGGTGACGGCCGGCGGCAGGACGGCGAAGATCTGGTTGGCCTGCACCGGGCGGCGGATCTCCAGGCCCGGCAGGTGGCGCACCGCCTCGTACAGCCGCTGGGTCATCGCGTTCGAGCCGGCCGCCGAGCGCAGCCAGAGGTCGCCGCCCAGCAGCGCTTCGAACTGCACCGACATGAAACGCATCTTGGAGCCCAGCTGCATGCTCGTCTTGCGCAGGTGAGCCATGCCGCGCACCGCGTCCTCGTTGAGCACGATCACCGCCTCGCCAAAGAGCAGCCCGTTCTTGGTGCCGCCGAGCGAGAGCACGTCCACGCCGACGTCGGTGGTCATCTCACGCAGGGACACGCCGAGGGTGGCGGCGGCGTTGGCGAGCCGGGCGCCGTCCAGGTAGACGAGCATGCCGCGGTCGTGCGCGTGGTCGCAGATCGCACGGATCTCGTCCGGGGTGTAACAGGTGCCGAGCTCGGTGGACTGGGCGATCGAGACGACCCTGGGCCGGGCCCGGTGCTCGTCCTCGAAGCCCCATGCCTGACGGTCGATCAGCTCAGGGGTGAGCTTGCCGTCCCACGCGGGCACCGTCAGCAGTTTGATCCCGGCGACCTTCTCGGGGGCCCCGCCCTCGTCGACGTTGATGTGGGCCGACTCGGCGCAGATCACGGCGTCCCATCGGTCGAGCATGGTCTGCAGCGCGACCACGTTCGCGCCGGTGCCGTTGAAGACCGGGTAGGTGTGCGCGGTGGGGCCGAAGTGGCCGCGCACCACTTCCTGGAGGCGCTCGGTGTAGACGTCGGCGCCGTAGCTGACCTGGTGGCCGCCGTTGGCCAGGGCGATCGCCGCGAGGACCTCGGGGTGCGCCCCGGCGTAGTTGTCGCTGGCGAAGCCGCGCTCGTCCGGGTCGTGTCGTCGCTGTATGGTCATGGTGCTGGCCTACTCGTCTCGGTCGTACGGGTGTGACACATGTGGTCCGGACGGGCGCCGGCCGGCGCCGGCTCCGTCCGCGCGCGGGCCTTCTCCAGGCCGCGCACCAACGGTGGTGCGGCGAGCCCGAGCAGGGCGAAGACCGCCGCGAGGACCAGCCAGCCGGTCGCCGCCGTGCCGACGACCAGGGAGGTCATCAGCCACGGCCCGGCGAACTGCTGGAGCCCGCGCCCCAGGGAGAACACCGCCTGGTACTCACCCTGCCGGCCCGCGGGGGCGAGCCCGAAGGACAGGCCCCAGCTCGCCGACGCCTGGTACAGCTCGCCGATGACGAGCACCAGCGCACCAGCCACCAGGGCCGCGCTGTCCAGGAGCACACCGTGCCCCGCGCTCACCGCGAAGACCAGGCAGGACGCCCCCAGCGCCCACCCCGCCCAGCGCAGCATACGTGCCGCTCCGGCCGGAGTACGCGCGCCCCCGCTGACCGCGACCTGGAACAGCAGCACCAGGACGGTGTCCAGGATCAGCAGCCCCGACACCAGCAGCGCGGGCGCGTCGGTGCAGGTGACGATCCACAGCGGCAGACCGACCGTCAGCAGCGGCTGGTACAGCTCCAGAGCACCGCACACCAGCGAGACCGCCACATAGCGCACGTCCCGCAGCGCGGCGCTGCGCAGCACCCCGCCCGGCGCCTCGGCGGCGGCACGGGGGCCGGCGCCCGCGGGCAGCCGCATCCCGAGCAGCACGGCGACGGAGACCAACTGGAGGGCGGCGTTGGCGAGGACCGTGGCGTACAGGGCGGTCGCGGTGCCCGCCGCGATGGCGGCTCCGGCCAGCGCGGCGCCGCCGAGGAAGCCCAGGTTGAACAGGCTGCGCATCTGCGCGCTCACCCTGACCCGCGCCGCCTCGCCCACCAGCGCGTCGGTGAGTGATGCCTGCAGCGCGCCCGCCGAGGTCTCCAGGACCGCGAGGGCGCACGCGACCGCGAGGAATGCGGCGAAGCCGTCCACCAGGCAGTAGGCGGTGAAGCCGGCGGCCGCGAGCAGGAAGTTGCCGGCGAGCACCCGGCCCGCGCCGAGCCGGTCCGCGAGCCGGCCGATGGGCACGGTGCAGAGCAGACCGCAGAGCCCGGCGACCGACAGGGCGAGGCCCACTCGGTGGGCGGGGATGCCGAGGGTCCGGGTGAAGAACACGGCGCTGGAGGTGAGGAACACCCCGAGCCCCAGGGACTGGATGAGCGTGAGGACGCCGAGTCTGCGCGCGTTCCCGGCGGCCGGCAGGGACTCCCGGAACCAGGCGCGCAGCACGTCGGCGTGTCCGCGGGCGTCAGCCATGCGGCTCAGCCCCCTCGGCCCGCTCGGTCCGCAGCCCGTACACCTCCATCGCGGTGTGCACGGCGGCGCGCACCGCGGCGGCGCTCCGCCCCCGGAACCGGAAGATCCCGCAGCCCTCGTCGTAACTGCCGGGCCCGGTCAGGATCCGGCCGACGGCGGGCAGTTCCTCGTGGTAGACCTCGGGGACGGCCGACAGGAGCGAGGTACGCGCGACGACCCGGCCGGGCAGCTCGCGCGGAACGGGGTAGATGAGCCAGCCGCCGGCCCGGGGCCCGACCGGTTCGGACGGCTGCCACAGCGGGGGCAGGTCCAGCGCCGCCCGGAACGCCTCGGCGAACAGGTCGATGCCGTAGAGGTCGACGTGCAGGAACGGCACCTGAGCGCCGCCCGGCCGCAGCCCGACCTCCAGGAACACCAGCTCGCCCCCCGGCCGCCGGATCGCCTCCAGGTGGAACGCGCCGTCGCGCAGCCCGAGCGCCCGCAGACAGTGGTCGGCGAACGTGGTGAGCTCGTCGCGCTCGGGGCCGGGGTCGAGCAGGACCGAGCCGAGCGGGCGGCCGTGCGCGTAGTCCAGACAGGTGTGGACGTACTGGGAAGCGGTGACGAAGTGGAGGCGGCCGGAGCGGCGGACGCCGTCGACGTGGAAGATGTCCCCGTCGACGTACTCCTCGCACTCGTACGCCTCGGGGTCGACGCCCTCGAGCGCGTCGCGCAGTTCGTCGGTGCTGTGGACGACCGTGACTCCCTGGGAGCCCGCCGCCGCGCGCGGCTTGAGGACCAGGGGCGGACCGCCGAGGGCGTCGACGACCGCTTCCGCCGAGGGCGCGTCGTCGAGCCGCCGGAACCGGGGAACCCGCAGTCCGGCCGCGCCCACCGCGCTCTTCATGGCCGGCTTGTCCTTGAACCGCTCGACGAGGTCGACACCGTAGCCGCCGGGGACGCCGAGCGCGGCCGAGAGCCGGGCGGCGGTCAGGACGTCGTACTCGGACTGGCCGAAGACCGCCTCGGGCGTACCGTGCCGGTCCGCGATCTCCCGTACGAGGGGCAGCAGGTCGTCGTGGGCCAGGCTGTCGCGCACATGGACCTCGGTCGCCCCGTCCCGGTCGAGCGCGGGCAGCCCGCCGGGCGTGGTGAGGTACACCGTCCGGCATGGATGGCCGTCGAGGAAGCGGTGGTATTCGCCGAACTCGTCGCCGGAGCGGTTGAGGACGACGTACAGCGGGGTGGTCCGGTCGGTCACGTGTCCGCTCCCGGTCGCAGGGTGCCGGGCAGGCAGGCGTCCAGATCGGCGGCGCTCACCCGGCCGAAGCCGGGCGCGGGCCGGTCCCGCAGGGCCGGGGTCCTGGCGAGGAAGGCCCTCGCGCGAGGCTCTCCGGTGCCCCCGAGGCGCTGCCAGAGGAGCTCGGCGAGGTCCGGCATCACCGGGAACGCCAGCAGGGACAAGCCCTTGAGCCACCAGTAGGCGCCGTCCTCGGCCGCGTGGGCGACCGCGTCGTCGGCACACCAGCGGTCGAGTGCCGCGACCGCGCGCCGGGTCGACACACGGGCGCCGTCGAGCGCCGCGGACTGCTCGGCGAGCAGGGATTCCAGGAGGTCGGCGACGGCCGGGGCGGGCGCCTGCGGTGGCCCGTCCGGCAGCCGGCTCCAGGCGGCGTCGATCCGCTTGCCGAGGCCGTCGGCGAGCGTGGTGTTCGCGGTCCGGAGGAAGTCGGCCGTCTCGAAGCTCGCCGCCCCGGACTCCAGATCGGCCCCGGCCAGGTGGTACCGGACGGTGTCCACGCCGATGGCGGGCGAGGCGGCGATGTCCGCCGCCCAGATGGCGTGCTGGGCGCTGGTGGAGAACTTCCGCCCGGCCAGCCGGTAGAAGTTGTTGATCAGGCACCGGTCGTACGGCTTCATGGCGCCGTGCAGCAGGCTGGTGCCGACGATCGAGACCAGGGTGGGGATCACGTTGTCGATCCCCAGGGTGGTGATGGTGGTGACCTGGGAGTCCGGGTCGAAGGCGTTCACGCCGGTACCGGACAGCCGGCCGTGGACGGCGCCGGCGAGGCGGGCGAACATGAAGATCCCGGCGTACGGGAAGAGGGCGCGCGGGACGTCCGGCTCGGATCCGGGCAGCGGAACTCCCCACGTCTGCGGGGCGCTCAGCCGTACGGTCAGGCCGTCGCGCTCCAGGAAGCGCGCCACGGTCGCCCGGTAGCGGTCGGCGACGCCCAGGTCCGCGAGGGTGGTGTCCAGGAGGTCGCGGTCGGGCAGCCGCAGGAAGAGGCTGGAGATCTCGCGCCAGGTCAGCGGCCCCTCGTCGAGCAGGGGGCGCGGCTCGACGACCGACTCGGGCAGGAAGTGCGCGCTGCACTCCTCGCAGAAGTAACTCGCGATGCCCGCACCGCACTCGGGGCAGCTGCCCTGGAGCCAGCCGCCCACCACCCAGCGGTCCGACGCCGCGCAGTGGGGCACGCGCTCGGTACGCGTCAGCACCGCGCCCCGGGCCGTCAGCCGCTCGATCGAGTCGGCCACCTCCTGCTCGAACTGCTCCCGCCAGGGCTGCTGGTCGGGGACGATGAAAGCGTCGACGCCGATGCGCATCGCGGCCAGGTCGTCCTGGATGCGCCGACCGTAGCGGGCGGCGACCTCGCCGGGCGTGGAGTCCTCGGCGTGCGCCTTGAGCGTCACGTACGACTCGTACACATCGCTGCCGGTGATCACCAACGGCAGGTCGCCCCGGACCCGCAGATGCCGCGCGATCATGTCCGACCACAGGAAGGGGCCGCCGATGTGGCCGAGGTGCAGGGGGCCGTTGGGCGTGGCCTCGGGCGGCACCAGGAGGTAGTGCCGGGGGGTGTGGGTCTCCCCGGTCAGCAGGCTCATGTTCGCGTTCTCCTGTCGAGCAGGTCCAGTGCGTCCTCGGCCATGGCCGGGGCGAGTCGGTAGCCGGATCCGGAACCGCCGATGGCCATGACGACGTCGTCGTCGCCGGCCGTGTCCACGATCGGCACATGGCCGGCGGTGAAGCAGTCGCTGAAGACCCGGCCGCCGAGCAGGTGCGGCAGGAAGCCCGGTACGTGCCGGGCGAGCAGGGCCCGGGCGACTTCCCGGTCGCGGGGGTCGATGGCGAGTGGTTCGTCGGGGCCGCGGTCCCAGTCGGGCGAGGTGATGCTGAGGATCCAGTGGCCGCCGCCGTGGTGGGGCAGCAGGAAGGCGTCGGCGTCCTCCAGGACCAGTGCCGGGGCGCCCGGCGGGGGCGCCGTCATGAGGTGGAACGCCACCACCTTCTTCACCCGGGCCCCGCGCGCGCGGGCCGCCGCCGCCACCGGGCCGTCGAGGACCCAGGGGCCGGGCGCGAGGACCGCCTTGGCGGCGGTGAGCCGGCTGCCGTCGGCGGCGACCAGCTCGACGCACCCGCCCGTACGCCGTACCCGGGTCACCCGGAATCCCTCCAGGAGGGTGTTGGCCGGGCGGCCGAGGACCTCGTCGAGCAGCCGGTCGGTGAGCCACTGCGGCCGGCCCATGGTCATGGGGCCGCTCGCCAGCAGGACTTGGTCGCCGCCGTGGGCGAACCCGGGGAACGTCCGCTCGAGCAGGGATCGCTCCTCCCCGCTGACCGGGCGCGTACGGCCGCCGTCGGCCATGGTCGCGTCGAGCGCGGCCGTGTTCTCGCGCGCCACCAGCCAGCGGACGTCGACCGGCGCGCGTCCGGCGTCGCCGAGTCCGGCGGCGAGCTCGTCGAAGAGCGCGGTGCTGCGGGCGGCCAGCGCACGCTGGGCCGGGTTGTGCCCCGTGGGCGTGTCGAATCCGGCCGACAGACGGGTCGCGCCCGTCCCCCGTCCGGCGTGCGTGATCACGGCGACGCGCCGGCCCGGGTCCCGGCGCACGGCGTAGTACGCGGTGAGGGCGCCGACCACGCCCGCACCGACGACGGCGAGGTCGTAGTGGGGCGCCTCACCGGTCCCGGTGATGCGCTCACTCATGGGGCGCCGACCACCAGAAGGAGTAGACGACCAGTTCCTCGCCCTGGTCGGCGAAGATCTCGTGGACGGCCTGTGAGGCGAAGCCCACCAGGGAGCCGGGCCCGACGAGCGACCGCTCGCCGTCCACCTCCAGGGTGCCGGAGCCGGCGTGGACCACCCAGATCTCCTGGACCGCGTGCTGGTCCGGCGAGCTGCTCCCGCCCGCCGGCACGGTGAAGCGGGCCGCCTCGAACGGCACGTGGGGGAAGACCGAACGGGCGAAGTCCGCCTCGGCGACGGTCACTCCGTCGGGTTCCTCCTCGGTCGGGCCGAAGGGAACCAGGGCGCCGACCGCCTCCGCCTGGAACTGCGCCACCTGACGCGCGGTCATACCGGATACCTCGTCTCACCGAGCATGCTGTTGAGGATGACCGCGCTGCGCCACGCGAGCAGGCTGAGATTGGGATCGGCGACGCCCCAGGCGTGCCGGGCGCCGTTCTGGAGGTAGATCCGGTTCTCCGCGGGCCCGTCCCAGGCGACCGAGAAGTCGTCGCCCACGACGAGCATCCCGCCGTCCCGCCGCAGTCGCGCGTCCAGCGGCGCCATGAAGTCCGGCAGCGCGTAGGCGTATCCGGTGCTCAGGATCACGAGGTCGGCCGCGAGCACGGCGGGTGCCTCCGGGCCGGAGGACTCGACGACGAGCTTGAAGTCGCCGGGGCCGCCCTCGACCGCGGTGACCGCGCAGTCCGCCATGAAGCGCAGCCGGCCGGGGTTGTCCTCGATGAACTCGTCGCGGTAGCTCAACCGGTAGATGTCCTGCAGGACTTGGAGGTCGATGCCGTCGCTGGTGTACTTCTGCCGCTCCAGGAGCCGGGACTTGTGGTCGGCGGGCAGCGCGTGGAAGCGGCGTACGTAGTCGGGCGTGTAGAGGTCGTTGGCGAAGGGCGAGTCGTCCATCGGCAGGAACGACGAGCGCCGGCTGACCCAGGTGATGCTCTCGGCAGCCGCGCCGGCCGCCAGGTGGCGCACGATCTCCGCGCCGCTCTGGCCGCCGCCGACCACGACGACTCGCCGTCCGGTCACCTCGGGGGACCGCAGCAGGAACTCCCCGGAGTGGAAGACGGTGGGGCCGATGAAGGGGCGGAACGGCTCGGGGACGGACGGCGTGAGCCCGGTGCCCAGCACGAGGTGACGTGCCGTCACCTCCCGTTCGGCGGTGCGGAGGTGGAAGGCTCCGTCGTGGAAGTCCACGCTGTGGACGTCCGCGCCGAACGTCAGGCTCGGCAGCCGCCCGGCGACCCACTGGAGGTACTGGTTGAACTCGGCGCGCAGGACGGCCGGGAAGTCGGCGGCCAGGAACCGGTAGAGCCGGCCCTCACTCGCCAGGAACGACAGGAACGAGAAGGGGCTGGTCGGATCGACCAGCGTCACCAAATCCTTGAGCAGCGAGACCTGGAGGGTGGCCTCGGGCAGCAGCAGCCCGGGGTGCCAGGAGAAGCTCTCACGGCGCTCCAGGTGGGCGCCGCGCAGTCCTTCGACCGGATGCGCGAGCGCGGCGAGGCTCATGTTCGCGGGGCCGATGCCGACGGCCGCGTAGTCGAGTATGTGTGCGTTCATGGTGGCAACCCCCGGGTCAGGCCGGGACGACGAGGTCGCCGAGCGCCTGCCAGCGGTCCAGGGCGTCCTGCGGCGAGTCGGCGGTGAACAGGGCGTGGCCGAGGCGCGAGCGGCAGTCCTCGACGCCGGGGATGGTCTCGCCCGGCGCGAAGTAGACGGCGGTCTCGGTGACTTCCGGCAGTGCCTCCAGTTCCGGCCACCCGGTGAGCTCCCGGTACGAGGAGCGGCCCGCGGCGGAGAAGAAGCGGATGCCGGCACTCCTGGCCTGCGGCCGTGCGAAGGCGCCCGCCGCCTCCAGGCCGACGCCGAGCGCGGTGGCGACGGCCACCCTGGGCAGGCTGACGCCGGTCACGAGCCGCAGCAGCTCCACGATCCGGTCGCCCGGCAGCCGGGCGCCGATCTCGATGAGCACCGGACCGTCGGCGCTCAGGCGTAGTTCGCAGTGGAAGGGGCCGCTGGTGATGCCGACGGCGCGGACGACGTCGCCGACGTACGCCTCGATGCCGCGCAGGGTGGCGTCGTCGACGAGCGCCGGGGTGAGGTGGCCGAGCTCCACGAAGTCGGGCTCGGGGCCGAGCAGGGTGCGGCTGAGGGCGACGACGGTGACCTCGCCGCTCTCCAGGACGTAGCCGTCGGCGCTGAACTCGGGGCCCTGGACGTACTCTTCGACGAGTACCCGGTGCTCGTGCAGCTTGCCCATGTCGGGCTCCGGATCGGTCACGAGCCGCTGGAACGCGGCGGTGAGCTGGTCGAGGTCGTCGGCGCGGCTGACGTGGATGCTGCCGGAACAGGCGACCGGCTTCAGCACGCAGGGGAAGCCGACCCGTTCGGCCGCGGCGCGCAGTTCGGCGTCGGTGGTCGCCTGGGCGAAGCGCGGGGTGCGCAAGCCGGCCTCCGCCACGGCGGCCCGCATGACGCTCTTGTCCCGGACCCTGTCGACGGTCGCCACGGGCAGGCCGGGCAGGTCCAGTGCCGCGGCGACGCGCGCGGTCGCCGTCACGTAGATGTCGGAGCCCGGCAGCACCGCCTCGAACGGCTCGGCTCGGTGCAGTTCGAGCACGGCCGCTTCGAGGTCGGCCTGGTCGTTGGTCTCCACCGTCAGCACCGAGTCGGCCGCCGCGCGCACGGCGTCGGAGAGCCGGCGGTCGCCGGAGTCGGCGGTGGCGACGACGACCCGCAGTCCCATCTCGGCCGCGACACCGATCAGGGTGGCGCCTCCGGAGGAGGCGGGTTCGACCACCAGGACGCGGGCAGGGCGAAGTACATCTGTGTGCGGCAAAGCGAGATCCCCCGTGCAGAGCTGTATGGACCGGACGCGCGATCACGGTCCTGATCGTGATCTTTCTATCCGGGCGCCTGGGACCCGGTCAATGGATCACCGCAAAATCCTCTGCGAGAGCCAACCTCGGCCGCACGATTTCCGGAACAGGGCCGCCATGGACGCCTGTTCGGCCCCGGAGGTGAAGATCATCCGCATTGCGCCATATGTCGAAGCGTGTGCTACGGCAGCATGTCGACCTCATGACACCACCAGGCAAGACCTGGTGCCGCGGCGGAGTACGGACCAGGCTGACGTGTACATCTCCAGTCCGCCGTTCCGTCCCCGCAGAAAGCTTCACCGCGCATGCATGCGACCTGTCTCCCCGGTGCCCGAGAAGCACACACCTCGTGTGGGGCGAGGAGGTGCCGCGCGTGGCGCGCTATGTGATGCGCAAGGCGGCCGGCTGGCTTCTGATGATCGTGGTCGCGACGAACGCCACCTATTTCCTGGCCAGTTGGTTCCTCGACCCGCGGTCGAACTTCAAGGAGCTGCGGCCCGTCCGCACCGAGGCGCAGATCGACCGGGCCCTCGCGCCGTACAACCTGGATCCCACGGTGCCGTTGGCGCACCGCTGGTGGGACTGGCTGACCTCGGTGATCCTGCGCTTCGACTGGGGAAAGTCCCCCACCGGGGTCTCCGTCAACGGCGAAGTCGGCTACCGGGCGCTGATCAGCGCGGAGTTGGTCCTCGTCGCGACCGTGCTGTCCGTCGTGATCGGTGTCGCGCTCGGCGTCCACACCGCCGCACGGCAGTACGGCTGGGCCGACCGGGTCTCGCAGGCCGTGTCCATCGTGGTGTTCAACGTCCCCACCTCCGTCGCCGCCCTCGCCGTGGTCTTCGGCGCCATCTGGCTGAACCAGCACGCCGGGCTGCACTTCCTCTACGTCGCGGGGGAGGACTCGCCGGGCGTCGAAGGACTGCTCCCCACGATCGGTGACCGTCTCCTGCACCTGATCCTGCCGACTCTGACGCTCACGCTGATGGGTTACGTCGGCTATCACCTGACGCAGCGTTCGCTGTTGCTCGACACGCTGCACGCCGACTTCGTGCGGACCGCCCGGGCCACCGGGCTCACCCGCACCCAGGCCATCCGCAGGCACGCTCTGAGGGCCGCGCTCATCCCGACGGCTGCTTCCGTGGCGTTCAGTGTCCCGGCCGTCTTCACCGGTGCCGTCATCACGGAGACGATCTTCGGCTGGAACGGCATGGGCCGCTACTTCATCCAGACCATCGGCAAGAACGACGTACACGGCGTGGTCGCGACGGCCGCCTTCGCCGCGGCCCTGACCGCGATCGGTGCGATCCTCGCGGACATCGCCACGGTCTTCCTCGACCCGAGAGTGCGGGTGAGCTGACGTGACCACCGACGCGCCCTCCCGGCCGGCCGAGGAACAGGTGTCACAAGCGGCAACCATCGTGCGAAAGCACGCGAACCCCGGCCTCGGCCGGCTCTACCTGCGGCGGTTCCTGCGCAACCGCATCGCCGTCGTCGGAGTGGTGATCTTCGTGCTGCTGGTGCTGTTCGGAGCCTTCGGCGGCCGGTTCACCTCCTACGCGTACACCGACGCCGACTTCACCGCGCTCACCCAGCCTCCGAGCGGCCGGCACTGGTTCGGCACCAACCAGGGCGGCAACGACATCTATGCCTGCGCCGTCCACGGGCTCCAGCGCTCCCTGATGATCGCCGTGAGCGTGTCGGTACTGACGATCGTCCTGGCCGCGATCATCGGCTCGGGCGCCGCGTACTTCGGCGGCCGGGTCGAGCGGGCGACCCTCGCCGTCATCCACTTCCTGCTGATCGTCCCCTCGTTCCTCATCCTCGCCCTGGTCTCCCACCGGCTGGCCGGCGACTGGCGCGTCCTCATCGCCGTGCTGACCGTGTTCGGCTGGATGTCCACCGCGCGGGTGATCTGGTCCGTCTCGACCTCACTGCGCGAACGGGACTACGTGAAGGCGGCCGAGTTCATGGGAGTCGGTCCGCTGCGAATCGTCCTGCGCCACATCATCCCCAACCTCGGGTCCCTGCTGATCGTCAACCTGACGCTCGGAGTCGTGGCGACCGTGCTCAGCGAAACCGCCCTTTCGTTCCTCGGGTTCGGTGTCCAGACCCCGGACGTCTCCCTCGGCACGATGCTCGCGGACGGCGCGAACACCGTCACGAGCGCCCCCTGGCTCTTCGCCTTCCCCGCCGGACTGGTCGTCCTGCTCACCGTGTCGATGACCTTCATCGGCGACGGCCTGCGCGACGCCCTCGACCCCACGTCGGTGACCGGCTCGGCGGGAGGCCGGCGATGACCCTCGCGACCCCGCTGCCCGCCCCGGCACCCTCCACCGACACCGATCCCGTCCTCTCCGTGCGTGACCTGCGGATCTCGTTCCCCTCCGAGGCGGGCACCGTCGAGGCGGTACGCGGCGTGAGCTTCGACCTGCTGCCCGGCCGGACCCTCTGCGTCGTCGGCGAGTCGGGCTCGGGCAAGTCGGCCACCGCGATGGGCATCATGGGCCTGCTGCCGCCCACCGCCGACCTGCGCGGCCAGGTGCTGCTCGGCGGACAGGACCTCATCGGCCTCGACGACCGGGCACTGTCGAAGATCCGCGGCAACTCCATCGGCATGGTCTTCCAGGACCCCTTGTCCGCCCTCACACCGATCTTCTCGGTGGGCAGGCTGCTCTCCGACGCCCTGCGGGTCCACCAGGACCTGACGAAGCGGGCAGCCTGGGAACAGGCCGTGGAACTGCTCGACCTCGTCGGCATTCCCGACCCGCGCAACCGGGCCGCCGCCTTCCCGCACGAGTTCTCCGGCGGCATGCGCCAGCGCGTGGTCATCGCCATGGCCATCGCCAACAGACCGTCCGTGCTGGTGGCCGACGAACCCACCACCGCACTCGACGTCACCGTGCAGGCCCAGATCCTCGACGTGCTGCGGCTGGCACAGCAGGAGACCGGCGCCGGTCTCGTCCTGATCACGCACGACCTCGGGGTCGTGGCGGGCCACGCGGACGACGTCGCCGTCATGTACGCGGGCCGGATCGTGGAACACGCGGGCGCCGGGGAACTCTTCCGCCGGCCGACGATGCCGTACACCGCGCGGCTGCTCGCCGCCGTGCCCACCGTGGACGGCGGGACCCACCGGCCCCTGGTCCCGATCGGTGGGGAGCCACCCGCCCCGGTGGGCCTCCCGGACGGCTGCCCCTTCGCACCCCGCTGTGCCGTCGCCCTCGACGTGTGCCGCTCCGGCGAGCCGCAGCTGCGCCACGTCACCGGGCACGGACACGTGGCCTGCCTTCGCGCCACCGAGATCGCCGACGGATCCCTGGACCCGACGGGCGATGCCGCGCCCGTCGACCCACCGGCGCCCTCGAGTCGTGCCGCGGCCGGCGAGGTGGTGCTCCGTGTCGAGGACCTCGTCAAGACCTACCCGGTCACCAAGGGCGTCCTCCTCAAGCGCCGAGTCGGTACCCTGCGCGCCGTCAACCGGGTCAGCTTCGAGCTGCGTGCCGGCGAGACGCTCGGCCTGGTCGGTGAGTCCGGCAGCGGCAAGACCACGACCCTGATGGAGATCCTTCGGCTCGGACGGCCCGAAGGCGGCCGGATCGAGGTCTCCGGCGTCGACGTCGGCACGGTCCTGTCCGGCGCGCGCCCACGGCAGCTGCGGCAGGACGTACAGATCGTCATGCAGGACCCCCTGGGGGCTCTGGACCCCCGGATGCCCGTATTCCACTCGCTGGCCGAACCCCTGCGGGCGATCGGGCGTGATCGCGAGTCGATCCGCGCACGGGTCCGCGAACTGCTGACCCTGGTGGGTCTGGACGACTCGGTGAGCGACCGCTTCCCGGCCGCACTCTCCGGAGGCCAGCGCCAACGGGTCGCCATCGCCCGTGCCCTGGCGACGGAGCCGAAGCTGCTCGCGCTCGACGAGCCGCTCTCCGCGCTCGACGTCTCGGTACAGGCCGGGGTGATCAACCTGCTGGCGCGGCTCAAGCGGGAACTCGGCCTCGCCTACCTCGTGGTCGCCCACGACCTGGCCGTGGTCCGGTACATCTCCGATCGCATCGCGGTGATGTACCTGGGACACATCGTCGAGACCGGGGACACCGAGGCGATCTTCTCCGATCCGAGGCACCCCTACACGCGGGCGCTGCTGTCGGCGATCCCGATACCCGACCCCGAGCGGGAACGCACCCGCGAACGCGTCGTGCTGGAGGGCGAGCAGCCGACCGCCGCCCGGGTGCCCGCGGGATGTGTCTTCGTCGACCGCTGCCCGCTGTACCACCTTGCCGACGAGGAACTGCGGCACCGCTGTCGCACCCAGCCCCCCGCGCCGGCCTCGGCAGCCGGACTCCCCGGCCATCGGTACGCCTGCCACGGAGTCTGAACACGGTCCGTCGATGCTGTCCCCTCACCGACCCCTAAGGAACCCTCCACCATGCGCACGAGACTGGCCCTGCCCGTCGCTCTGATCGCTGCCGTCTCCGTCACCGCCACCGCGTGCCAGTCCTCGCCGGGGAAGGACTCCGCGCGGCCGGACGCGAAGAACGCTCCGTCGGCCGCGTCGTCCGCCGCCGACTACAACCCCACGCCGTACGACCGGATCAAGGAGGGGGGCACGTACACCACGGTCGGGACCTTCGACGACCAGGGCAATCCGTTCAACGTCAATGCCACGCTGACCGCCTCCCGTATCTGGGCCTGGTACAACGCCGACGCGATCACCTACGCGCCGACCGGCGAGGTGCAGTACAACCCGGACTACTTCAGCGACGTGAAGGTCTCCGTGGAAGGCGGCAACCAGAAAGTCACGTTGACCATCAACCCCAAGGCCGTCTTCAACGACGGCACACCGGTCGACTGGACCGCGATCAGGGCCACGTGGAAGGCCAACAACGGCTCCGACAAGGCCTACGCCGCCTCCTCCACGGACGGTTACGACCAGATCACCTCGGTCGAGCAGGGCGGCAACGCCAAGCAGGCCGTGATCACCTTCAGGGGAGTGAACGCTTCCTGGTCCGGCCTGTTCACCACCTTCCTGCACCCCAAGGCCGCGACGGTCCGGAATTTCAACGACGCCTACGTCAAGAAGGCCCACCCGGAGTGGGGCGTGGGGCCGTACACCGTGGGCAAGTGGGACGCCCACTCGGGCGACATCACCTTCGTCCGCAATCCGAAGTGGTGGGGCAGGAAGGGCAAGCTCGACAAGCGCGTCTACGTCAACCTTGAATCGACCGCGGCGATCAACGCCTTCAAGAACGGGCAGCTCGACTACGCCTCCGCGGCCGACGCGGAGAGCCTCAAGCAGGTCAAGGGGATCCGAGGCACGGAGATCCGCAGTGGCGGAAGCCCCTTCGAGTACTCGCTGTACTTCAACACGAAGTCCTCCGTCCTCGCCGACAGGACGGTGCGCAAGGCCATCGAGGAGAGCATCGATCGCACCCAGATCGCGAAGATCCGGTTCCAGGGCCTCGACTACCGGGAGCCCCTCCCGGGTTCCGCCATCCTGTACAGCTTCCAGAAGGGCTACGAGGACAATGTCTCGGCCGTGTTGAAGTACGCGCCGGACGAGGCGCGGAAGGCACTCGACGCGGCGGGCTGGAAGCCCGGGGGCGACGGTGTCCGGGCCAAGAACGGCAAGAAGCTCGAAGTCGGCTACACGCTCCTGGGCGACGACCCGCTGGACAAGGCGACCGCCGGCGCCTTCGCGGCGATGCTGAAATCGGTGGGCGTCCGCCTCGACATCGGAAAGGCCGACGAGGCGGACTTTTCCAAGATCCTCAGCGACCGCAAGTTCGATCTGTTCCTCTCCGGAAACCGCTCGATGGACCCGTTCGGCGCCCGCTACCTGTGCGACTTCTACTGCTCCGACCGCGACTCCAACATCACCGGTGCCGGCTCGCCCGCGCTGGACACGGACATCCGTGCCACCGGCAGGATCGCCGACCTCGGCAAGCAGGCCGCGGCGGCCAACGAGGTCGAGCGGAAGGCGCTCCAGGAGTACGCCTTCCTCCCGCTGTTCAGCGGACCCTCGACCTACGGCGTGAAAAAGGGCCTCGCCAACGTCGGCGCGACCATCTTCTACAACCCGCTCCCGGAGACGGTCGGCTGGGAGAAGTGACCACCCCGCAGGACCGTGCCGGAGGGCAGGCGCCCGCGGTCCGCTGAACCGTCCTGCGGGCGCGCGTCACCCATCCCGGTGCGCGGGCCCTGATCCGTCACCTTCCGCGGCCAGGGTCGCCCGCACCCGCTGTTCTTCGCGAGCGGAGTCGACGTCCCGTTCCAGGGGTGTGCGGCTCACGGCTGTCGCGAGGTCTTCCAAGGCCCGTCTTTGCAGTTGCGCTTCGCGCCGCACGGCCGGGCTCCCGTTGCCGGCGGCGGTGTCCTCCCACGCGTGAAGGGCCTCCTCCACGCGCCCCCAGTCCGGATTCCTGTGCTCGCGCACGGCGGCCGCCGCCTTCGCGGTGTCCGTCTCCAGGGCCTCGGCGAACCGCTCCGCCTCGGGGACGAACCGGCTGTCGGCCCGTGGGACGTGGCTCTCCATGAGCATCGCCGCCCGGCCCAGCCCCTTGATCGCCTCCTGCGCCTCCCGCGCCTCCCGCGACGTCAGACCCCTGGGGCGGACCGGTTCCCGCCGTGCCCGGTCGTACGCCTCCTGCCAGGCGGCACGTGCCTGCCTGCTCTCCAGCAGGGCCCGGCGCATGTCGGCGTGATGCTCCGGGGTCGGTTCGGCGTAGTCGCGGAGCACCGCGGCCGCGTAGCGGCCGTTGGCGGCGAGCCAGTCCGCGAGCCGGCCCGGCAGCCGGGGTGTCTCCCATGCGGGGAACACCACGTACGCCAGCATCGCCAGGGCTCCGCCGAGCAGGGTGAGCACCACCCGTTCCGGGACCGTCTGCTCCCATGCCTGGCCTCCCATGCCGAGCAGGAAGACGACGTACGCGACGGTGAAGCACTGTGAGTAGGCGTAGCCGGTACGGTTCAGCGTGTACGACAGGCCCGCCGAGACCACCGCCAGCGCGCCGGAGACATGGGCGTCCGGGCCCAGGGCCCGCACCACGCCGGTGGCGAGCGCGACCCCCGCCAGGGTCCCGGCGAGACGGGCCACCGCACGCGCGTACGTCCGGTGGAAGTCCGGCCGCATCACCATCACCGAGGCGAGGGGCGCCCAGTAGCCGTGGCCGAGGGGCAGCCGGGCGGCGATCAGATAGCCGAGCGTGGCCACCGCCGCCAGGCGGACGGCGTGCCGGAAGACGGGTGAGTCCCGGCGGGTCTCACGACGGACCGCCCGGACGACGACCGGGACCAGCCGGAGCATCGTCGGGCGCACCAGGAACGGGGCGCCCGCGGGGCCGGGCGGCGCGGGCGTCGTCTCGCGCGCGCAGCCGCTCCGGGCGATCTCCAGCACCTCCCCGAGCAGTTCCACGAGCCGCTCGGCGGCTTGCCGCGCGGGGCCCTCCAGCACCTCGTGCTCCTCGTCGACGCGCAGGACGTCCATGCTCTCGGGCCGCACCTGGGCGGGAGTGCCGCGGCGGATCGAACGGGCGGCCGCGTCCAGGACGTCGGCGGCCGCGTCGAGCAACTCCCGTGCGCGGTCCCGCCCCGGCCCCTCCGCCGGGGCGCCGACGTCCGGGTCGGCGAGCGCGGCCACGACCGGCCGGATGCGCTCGGCGAGTCCCCGGGGGCCGTGCAGGACGGGGGGACGGGTGCGGGCCTGTGACGGCGTCACGGCAGCCGCGTCCCGGGCCGTCATCAACGGCTCCGGGTCGAACGGGGCGGTCGGGTCGTGCCGCAACCGGCGGGCGTAGTCCGCCACGGCGGCCAGCGCGTCGGCGAGCGCGTCACGATGCGCTCCCCAACGCCGGATCGGGAACAGCAGGATCAGCACGGCCTGGGTCACGCCTCCGAGTGCGATGACTCCGGCGTGCTCCAGGGCTCGCCCGGTGCTCGTGGGCAAGGTGATGGTCACGAGCATGCTGCCCACGGTCGTCGCCGCGACGATCCCGGCGGTCGAACCGACGGCCCACGCCATTCCCGCGGCGAACGCCCATACGGCCAGCAGCGGCAGGAACGTCACGAGTCGCCCCGCCGCCAGGTAGCCCACGAAGGTGCTGAGCGCCAGACCCGCGCCCGTGCCGAGCGCGACCACCTTGCGTGGACGCCAGCTGCGCTGGAAGGTCGCCCCACCCGCGGAGTAGGCGCCGAGGGCGGCGGACGCCGCGTACGCGGGGGAGACCAGCCACAGCGCCGGCCCGACGACGATCGCCACCCCGGCGGCCGCGCGCAGCGCGAGCAGGGGCTCCAGCCGCGTCTCCTCGATCGTGAGCCCGGATCGCACGACCTCCCCGAAGGCCCGCAGCCACGTCACGGGTGTCCTCCAGGCCGGAGCGCGGGCAGTCGTCGCTGGGTCGGGTCCGGCCGGAGCACGGCGATTGCCCCCAGCCCCGTCCGGGGGACGGGCGGATCGCCACCCGTCCCCCGGACCGGGCCAGGGGAGACAGGGGGCACGGCGGCCCCGGGTCTCCTACCGCTTGTGGCCGTTGCCGTGTCCGTCGGGGTGCAGGACCACCTTGGTCCAGCCGTCGTCACGGGCGTCGAAGTGCTCGTAGGCGGTGGGGGCCTCGTCCAGGCCGAGTTCGTGGGAGACGACGAAGCTCGGCTTCGCCTTCCCGCCGGCGATCAGGTCCCGCAGGGCCCGGTTGTACCTCTTCACCGGCGCCTGCCCGGTCCCCATGTGCTGGCCCTTGAACCACATCATGCCGAAGTCGATGGGGACCTTGCCCTGCGCCTCCAGCTCGCCCTGGGCCTCCGCGCCGCCGGGGTCCTGGGGCAGGAACACGCCCACCACGCCGATGTGGCCGGTGAACCTGACCGAGTCGATCAGGCCGTTGAGCGTGAGACTGGCGTCCTCGTGGCCCTGGGGGTCGTGGGCCTGGTAGCCGACGCACTCGCAGCCGTTGTCGGCGCCCAGACCGAGGGTGGCCTCCTTGACGACCTGCGCCGGGTCCTGCTCGGCGGTGTTGATGGGGATGGCCCCGATCTCCTCCGCCTTGCGCAGCCGGTCGGGCTGGTGATCGGCCGTCCAGACGCGGCCGGCGCCCCGCAGGAGGGCGGAGTACGTCGCCATCAGCCCGACCGGACCGGCCCCGAAGACGATGGTCTGGTCACCCGGCTTGACGTGGGCCATCTCGGTGGCGTGATAGCCGGTGGGGAAGATGTCGGCGAGCATCACGTAGTCGGTCTGCCGCTCGGCGGCGTCCTCACCCAGACGCAGCGCGTTGAAGTCGCCGTAAGGCACGCGCAGCAGCTCCGCCTGGCCACCCTGGTAGGGGCCCATGTCGGCGAAACCGTAGGCCGCTCCGGCGAGGGCGGGTTCCGGCTGCATGGTCAGGCAGTAGTTGGTCAGGCCCTGCTCGCACTGCTTGCAGAAGCCGCAGGCGATGTTGAAGGGCAGGACCACGTACTCGCCGACCTGCACCTTGCGCACCGCCGAGCCGACCTCCACCACCTGGCCCAGGTTCTCGTGCCCCAGGGTGCGGCCGGACTCGAACGAGGTGCGGCCCTCGTACATGTGCAGGTCCGAACCGCAGATGTTGGTCGTGGTGATCTTGACGATGATGTCGCAGGGATGCTCGATCTTCGCGTCCGGTACGTCCTTCACAGCGACCGTCCGCGGTCCTTCGTATACCGCAGCCTTCATGATGACTTCCCTCGATGTCGCGGCATGGCGGGATGGGGAAGGCGTGAGGAGCACGCCTCTCCTGGCGTTCACCTCGGTCAGGGGGGAACGACGATCCGCCGCCGGCCCGCTCGCCGGAGCGGAGCTTCAGCACTCGACGGCGTGCCGTGCGGGTCCCCGCCCCCCACGACGCGAAACAGCCCCCACCGATCGATCGGCGGATTCCCCGGACCCAGGGCCCCGCACGACCGGCGGGAGCGGGGCGGTGACGGCGTCTGTCGCGCGGTTCGCGGCGGGATCGGGTAATCAGGAACGGTGAACAAGGACGCGAACGACTCCTTCGTGCATGTCCGGGGCGCAGGTGAGAACAACCTGCGGAACATCGATGTCGACGTCCCGCGGGACGCGATGGTCGCCTTCACCGGCGTCTCCGGTTCGGGCAAGTCCTCGCTCGCGTTCGGCACGCTCTACGCGGAGGCCCAGCGGCGCTATTTCGAGTCCGTGGCACCCTACGCCCGCAGACTGTTGCAGCAGGTCGGCGCACCGCACGTGCAGGAGATCACCGGACTGCCACCGGCCGTGGCCCTGCAGCAGCGACGCGGTGCGCCCAGCTCGCGCTCGACGGTCGGCACCCTCACCACCCTGTCCAATCTGCTGCGCATCCTGTACTCCCGCGCCGGCACCTATCCGCCCGGGGCCGCACGGCTGGACGCCGAGTCGTTCTCTCCCAACACCGCGGCCGGCGCCTGCCCGGAGTGCCACGGACTGGGCGTCGTGCACGACGTCGCCGAGGACCTGCTCGTCCCGGACCCCTCGCTGAGCATCCGCGAGGGGGCGATCGCCGCCTGGCCGGGCGCCTGGCAGGGCGCCAACCTGCGCAGTGTCGTGAACGGCCTGGGCATCGACATCGACCGGCCGTGGCGCCGGCTCAGGAAGAAGGACCGGGACTGGCTGCTGTACACGGACGAACAGCCCTCCGTGTACATCGAGCCGGAGGAGGACCGCGTCGACTACGGCTACCAGGGCAAGTTCTGGAGCGCACGCAAGCACGTCATGCACGTCCTCGCCGACTCCAAGAGCGAGAAGATGCGCGAACGGGCGCTCCGGTTCGTCCGGAGTGTGCCCTGCCCCGCTTGTCACGGCAGCGGGCTGCGGCCCGAGGCGCTCGCCGTGACCTTCGCCGGACGTTCCATCGCCGAGATCAACGCGATGCCGCTCGCCGAGGTCGTGGCGCTGCTGCGGCCCGTCGCGGGGCGGTCCGAGGCCGACGCCACCACGTCGACCGCCCGATCCGGGGAGACGACCGAGGTCGCGGTCCGCATCTGCGGCGATCTGGTCGCGCGGATCGACGTCCTGCTCGACCTGGGCCTTGGATATCTCAGCCTCGGGCGCCGCTCGACGACCCTGTCGCCGGGCGAGGCGCAGCGCCTGCGGATCGCCACCCAGCTGCGCTCGGGGCTGTTCGGCGTCGTCTACGTCCTCGACGAACCCTCCGCGGGCCTGCACCCGGCCGACGCGGAACCGCTGCTGGACGTGCTGGACCGTCTCAAGGCGGCGGGCAACTCGCTGTTCGTCGTGGAGCACGACATGGACGTCGTACGGCGGGCGGACTGGGTGGTCGACATCGGCCCCGGTGCGGGCGAGGGCGGCGGACGCGTGCTGTACAGCGGCCCGGTCGCCGGTCTTGAGCGGGTCGGGGAGTCGGCCACGAGCCGGTACCTGTTCGGGCGCGCCGAGCCGCTCGATCACCGCCCGCGCGCACCGCACGGCTGGCTGCATCTGCGCGGCGTCTCCCGCCACAATCTGCACGACGTGTCCGTCGACGTGCCGCTCTGCGTACTGACGGCGGTGACGGGCGTGTCCGGTTCGGGGAAGTCGACGCTGGTGACGCAGGTGCTCGCCGAGGTCGTCCGCGGCCACCTGGGGCTCGTACCCGAGGAGCCCGACGAGGCGCAGCTGGAGGTCGACGTCCAGGACGCGTCGGGGGTCGAGTCGTTCGACCGGCTGGTCCTGGTCGACCAACGGCCCATCGGCCGGACGCCCCGGTCCAACCTGGCCACGTACACCGGGATGTTCGACGCGGTGCGCAAGCTGTACGCGGCGACGGACGAGGCCAGGGCGCGCGGCTACCCGGCCGGTCGGTTCTCCTTCAACGTGCCCGAAGGGCGGTGCGAGACCTGCCAGGGCGAAGGATTCGTCGCGGTGGAACTGCTGTTCCTGCCCGGCACCTACGCGCCGTGCCCGACCTGCGAAGGCGCCCGGTACAACGCCGAAACGCTGGAGGTCACCTACCGCGGCAAGAACATCGCGGAGGTACTGGCGCTGTCCGTCGACGCCGCCGCCGAGTTCCTGTCCTGCGTCCCGGCCGCCTCCCGCAGTCTGGAGACGCTGCGCGAGGTGGGGCTGGGGTATCTGCGGCTGGGCCAGCCCGCGACGGAACTCAGCGGCGGTGAGGCGCAACGCATCAAACTGGCGACCGAACTGCAGCGGGCCCGGCGCGGGCACGCGCTGTACCTGCTCGACGAGCCGACGGCGGGGCTGCACCCCTCGGACATCGCGCTGCTGCTGCGACAGCTGCACCGGCTCGTCGACGCCGGCAACACGGTCGTCCTCGTCGAGCACGACCTGGACACGATCGCCACCGCCGACTGGGTCATCGATCTCGGGCCGGGCGGCGGCGACGCGGGCGGCCGGGTCGTCGCGGCGGGCCCGCCGGCCAAGGTGGCCAAAGCCCGCCGCAGCGCCACCGCGCCCTATCTCGCGGCCCGGCTCGCGCACTCCTGACGACGCGATCGCGAGGGCGGATCCCCGGGCGCCTGCGGCGCGACCCGGTGGCCGGGTGGTCCCGCACACCGGCGCGGTGCGCGAGTACGCCGACCTTGCGGCAACCGGGGGACCCGGCCTGCCGCGGCAGTCCCGCAGTCCGGCATGAGCGGTTGCCTGTGGCAAGAATGACCCTATGCACATGGTGATCGCGGGTGGACACGGAAAGATCGCGCGCCGGCTGACCCGGCTGCTCTCGGCGCGCGGCGACAACGTCACCGGGCTGATCCGCAACCCGGACCACGCCGACGACCTGCGCGCGGACGGTGCGGAACCGGTGGTGTGCGATCTGGAGCACGCCTCGGTGGAGGAGGTGGCCGGCCACCTCCGCGGCGCCGACGCGGCACTGTTCGCCGCGGGCGCCGGACCGGGCAGCGGCGCGGCCCGCAAGCAGACGGTGGACAGGAACGCGGCCGTCCTCCTCGCCGACGCGGCCGAGCGCGCCGGGACGCGCCGCTTCCTGGTGATCTCCGCGATGGGCGTGGACAGCCCGCCGCCGCCCGGCACCGACCCGGTGTTCGCCGCCTACCTGAAGGCCAAGGGCGAGGCGGACGCCGACATCAGCTCCCGTCCGGGACTGGACTGGACGATTCTGCGCCCGGGGATGCTGACCGACGACCCCGGTAGCGGCCGCGTCACGCTCGCCGAGCACACCGACCGCGGCCAAGTGCCGCGCGACGACGTGGCTGCGGTGCTCGCCGCCCTGCTCCACGAGCCCAGGACCGCCGGACGCATTCTCGAACTGGTCAGCGGGTCCACCCCGGTCGAGGAGGCGGTGCGCGCCGTGGCCGGCGGCTGACGCCTCGGCGTGTGTGCCGCCCACGCCACCACACGCGGACGTGCTGCCCACGGCCCAGCAGGTGCCCCACTTCGGACGCACCGGCCCCTGCGCCTCGCGGCATGCAGCGGCCGGGTGGCAGGCCGCCCGCGCCAGCCACCTCGCCGCCCCCGGCCCCGGGTGCACCCTCCAGGCGCACCGCAACAGCCACAATCCGGCGGCGCCGCGTCCCGCCGGGCTTCGGGGTCCCGGGGCCCCTCCGCGCGCTCGCCCGCGTACTCCCGTCCGGCGCGAGTCTCCGGCACGCGCGGGTACCGGCTCCGGCCGCCTGCCCCCACCCCACGGCGTGAGTACCGTCCGCGCCGTCGGAGCCAGAAAGAGAGTCCATGCTGCTGTCTGCCCTGCCAACAGCCGCCGACCCGCCACAGCTCCTGCCCGCGCGTGAGCAGATGGCGTTCACCCTGGGCTTCCACATCATCCTGGTGCCCTTCGGCCTCGCGTTCACCTTCATGATGCTGGTCTGCCACTACCGGGCGCTGCGGCGCGGCGATCAGCAGGCGCTGGTCCTGGCGCAGCGATGGTCCAAGGTGGCCGCCGTGCTGTTCGCGGTGGGGGCCGTGTCCGGCACCGTGCTGACGTTCGAGCTGGGGCTGCTCTGGCCCGGGCTCATGGGCACATACGGGCCGGCCTTCGGGTTTCCGTTCGCCGTCGAGGGTCTCTTCTTCTTCCTGGAAGCGATCTTCGTGGCCATCTACATCTACGGCTGGAGGAGGCTGCCCCCGTGGCCGCACTTCTTCACCGGTGTCGTGGTCACCCTGGCGGGCGTCGGCGGAACGGCCTCCGTCATCGCGGCCAACAGCTGGATGAACCAGCCCGCCGGAATCGAGGTGCGGAACGGGCGTGTGGTGGGCGTGGTCCCCTCCCAGGTCTTCTTCAACGGCGCGTTCTGGTGGGAGATGGTGCACATGCTCCTCGCGGCGTACATCGTCGCGGGGTTCATGGTCGCGGGCGTGTACGCGTGGGGCCTGCTCAAGGGGCGCCGGGACCACTACCACCGGCTGGGGTTCGCCGTTCCGTTCACGGTCGCCGCGATCGCCATGCCGCTGCAGTTCCTCGTCGGGGACACGATCGCCCGCCAGGTGTACGACAGGGAGCCGGCGAAGTTCTCCGCCATCGAACTCCTGCCGACCACCGGTGATCACGTCCCGGAGACCCTCGGCGGCATCTTCGCCGACGGCAAGGTGCGCTACGGCGTCCAGCTTCCCGACGTGGCCTCGATCCTCGCCGGTTTCACCCCGTCCACCACGATCAAGGGCCTCGACGCGATCCCCGCAGCGGTACGCCCCACGGACTCGGCCGTCAGCATCGTGCACCTCGCCTTCGACGTCATGGTCGCCACCGCATCGCTCCTGCTCCTGCTGGCACTCTGGTTCGCCTGGCTGTGGTGGCGGCGGCGCGAGGTGCCGACCGACCGCTGGTTCCTGCGAAGCTCCGCGGTCTCCGGGCTGGTCGCGCTCGTCTGCCTGGAGAGCGGCTGGGTGGTCACCGAGGTCGGCCGCCAGCCCTGGACGGTCGTGGGGCTGCTGCTGACGGAGAACGCCGTCGCCACGCAGGGGAACCTGTGGCCCCTGTTCGCCACGGTCCTCGTGATCTACGCGTGCGTCGCCGTCGGCGCCTTGTACGTCCTGCGAACCTTGCGCCGCCGCTGGTCGGAGCAGGGCACGGAGGCCGCCGTGGTCCCGTACGGCCCCTGGGCGGCGCCGGCGACGAACGGGCCCCCCTTCGCAGGAGGCGACGCATGACCGATCTCATCGCCGTGGTCCTGTTCATCGGGGTCATCGCCTACGCCCTCTTCGGCGGCGCCGACTACGGGGCCGGCTTCTGGGACCTGACAGCCGGCGGCGCCGCGCGGGGACGTCCCGTACGGGAGCTGGTCAACGTCTCCGTCAGCCCGGTGTGGGAGGCCAACCACACATGGCTGATCTTCTGCTTCGTCACGATCTGGACGGCCTTCCCCCAGGCGTTCACCGCCATGACCACCACGCTGTACATCCCCCTGGGCCTGGCGGCGCTGGGGATCGTGGCCAGGGGCTCGGGCTTCGCCTTCCGGCACGCGCTGGCCCAAGGGCGGGGAGAGCTGGTCAGCGGGGTCGCGTTCGCCTGCTCGTCGGTGCTGACCCCGTTCTTCTTCGGCGCCGTCGCGGGCGGGATCGCCTCCGGTCGCGTCCCCTCGGCCGGGCACGGCGACGCGCTGTCCAGCTGGCTCAATCCGACCTCCGTTCTCGGTGGCGTCCTCGCGGTCACCGTCTGCGCCTACCTCGCCGCCGTGTTCCTCACCGGACAGGCCCGGCGCCGAGCGGACACTCCCCTAGAGGAGGCGTTCAGGCACCGGGCCTTCGCGGCGGGCATCGTCGCGGGACTGGTGGCGCTCGTGGGCGTGTTCGTACTGCGTGCGGACTCTCCGCGCCTGTTCCACCAGCTGAGCACGGTGGGTGCACCGCTCCTGGCCGTCTCGGGCCTGTGCGGCCTGGCCGCGCTGCTCCTGCTGCGCAAGGGCGGCCCCCCTGTCGTGCGCACCCTGGCGGCCATCGCGATCACCACCGTCGTCGCGGGATGGGGAGTGGCTCAGTACCCGTACCTCCTGGGCACCCACCTGACGATCCAGCAGGCGGCGGCTCCGCCGGCCACCCTGTGGGTGCTGATCGCGGTGTCCTTCGTCGCGGTCGTCCTGATCGTGCCCTCGCTCCTTCTGCTGTACGGCCTGCAACTGCGACGCAAGCTCGGCTGACGAGGGACTTCCGTCACCGGGATCCCGCCGGACGCGCCTCGGCGTCGCCGGCGCAGCGGCTCAGCCGACCGGGGTGGCCAGTGCCTCCTCGGCTTGGCGGACGCGCCACTGCTCGATCCTTTCCTGCTGCCGCAGGGCTCGTTCGAGCAGCGTGTCGAGCCGGGCAGGGTCCAGGCGCTCGTCGGCGGCGCTGAGGCGGCGCAGGAGCTGCCACCCGGCCGCCTTTCCCTCGACCCCCAGCCGTAGGGCCTCCAGATCCAGCATGATGCCGAGCGGGGACGGGCGCAGCAGGTGGCCGTTGGGCTTCAGCCGGCCCAGCTTCTCGCCCGCCCAGCCCGCGCACACCTTGTAGCGGCGAACGGGAACGCCGAGATCCCCCATGATGTCCAGCAGCGCTGCACGGTCCTGGGCGATCTCGGCGGCTACGGGCCCGATCGCGCGGCCGAGCGCGGATTCGCCGGCGGCGCGCGCCAGGCGGGTGGCGCGTTCGGTCCCGGCGGTGGCGCCGCCGAGGTGGTCGTTGAGATAGATGCCGAGCAGCCTCATGTCGAGACCTGGCCCCGTCGGGCGGCTCTGGGTCGCGGTGGCATGCGGAAGGGTGTTCATCTGTGGCCTCCTTCGGTTCCCGGGGATTCGGCTCGCGGGTGAGCGAGCGCACTGGCCCAGCCCGGACCCCGGACGAGCGGATCCTCTCGGAGGCGGGGGTGGAGCGGGTGTCCGGCCTCATCCAACGCCGGAGTTTCCTCGTGATCCGCGCCCAACCCTCGGATCGCACCATTTCTCAGGGCCGGCGCATCGCAGCCGGCTCCCGGGCTCGGGGGAGCCGATCTCGGCAGCGTGGACCTACTGTAGGAGGTGCCGATCCATTCTCATGGGCCCTTCGGGAAGCCGATCCGAGTGACTCCACAGCCGCACTCAGCGGCCGGATCCAGGGGAGATCACATGCCCGGCAACAAGGAACGTGCGACCCTGCGCGCCGCGGCTCACGCCGCCGAACAAGTCCTGGCGGACATTGCCGAGCGGACCGCGCACGCCGAGCACCCGCACGACCCGTACGCCCAGCGCGTCGCCGAGGTCGGCATGCTCACCGGTGCGTTGAGGGCCCTGGTGGACGCGGTACGCCCCTTCACCGAGGAAAGGGAGGAGGGCGGGCGGTGACCGGCGCTTTCGACACCTGCCGCGAGGTGGGCGCCGGCATTGCGTTCACTCCTTCGCAAGCGCTTCTCCGACGCCCACCTGCCGGTCCATGCCGACCTCGACCTCGTCCAGGAGAAACAATCCGTACATCTCGGGTGAGCCTTCCCGGGAGTGGGTACACGACATCCCGCTCGGCTCCTGAAGGCTTCGAGGGACGGAGTGATCCCATGGTCGGCAGTCGGGCGCACAGCCTGTATCACCACAGCGCCGGGCGGCACCCCACGGTCTCGCGCAGCGGGCCCCGCCGGCCCGCCCACACCCCGGCCGACCATGCCCTGCACGAACTGGCCGCGCTCTCCTGCGCCCTGTTCGGCACTCCGGACGAAGTCGAGATCCTGCGCCTGGCGATGGACCACATAGCCGCCGCGGGGCCCTACAGCGCGGAGGCCGGATACCTGAAGGTGGGCGGCGACCTGGTCCCCAGGCCGAGGGACGGGCAGATGCCTGCCTCGACCGTGAGCCGGAGGGTGCGGGAGCTGGCCGGGCAGGACGGCAACGTGACCGTACCCGGCAGGCGCTGGGGCCGGGCCCTGGGGTTGCGCGGACTCGAGGGACTCCACGGCTATCTTGTCGTGACGTCACGCTCCCGGCCCACCGAGGCCGAACGGTCCTTGCTCGCCACGCTCGTCCGGTACACCGCTGCTGCACTCTCAGTCGCTTGCGCACACCGCCGCCGATGCGAGGACGCGCTGGAGCTGCGCCGACTGAAGGCCGAACGTACGTCCCTCCAGCGGCAGTTGATCTCCGTGGTGGCTGAGCTGGGCTATGAGCGAGCCGTTCACGCGCTCATGGCCGACGTCGCCGCGTCGGGTGGCGGCGAGGAAGCCGTCACCCGTGCACTGCACAGACTCACCGGACTTCCCGCGCTGGTCGAGGACCGCTTCGGCCGGCTGAGGACGTGGACCGGCCCCGGGCGCCCCGACCCCTATCCCGAACCGGACCCCTTCCGCCAGGACGAGATGCTGCACGCCGCAGCGAGAGAGGCCGGGGCGGTGCGGATCAAGGACCGGCTGATCACCCTGATCCGCCCGCACGGCGACATCCTGGGCGTGCTGGCTCTGGTCGACACCCGGGACGAGGCCGACGAGCACACCGTGCTCGCCCTGGAACACGCCGCCACGTCGCTCGCCCGGGAGCTGGCGCACCTGCGCAACCTGGCCGAGGTCGAGCTGAGACTGCACCGTGAACTGGCCGACGACCTCCTGGCGGGGACGGACGAGGCGAGCGCCTTCAAACGGTCCGAGGCGGTCGGACACGACCTGCACCGCAGCCACTACGTCGTCGTGGTGCAGTGGTCGAACCGGACCGCCGACGATTCCTTCGCGCAGACCGTGGGGCGGGCGGCCGCCGCGGTGGGCATGCGCTCGCTGCTGACCCGACGCTCCGACCACGTCGTCCTGGTCGCCGGCGACAGGCCGCACGCCCGAGCGCTGTACGAGGCGCTCGCCCGGGAGACCGGAACAAGGTCGGGGACGATCGGGGTGAGCGGCCCTTGTGACTCCGTGGGCGAGATCCCCCACCGCTACCAGGAGGCGCAGCGCGCCCTGGAGGCGCGCCACCATTCCCGCGATCGCTACGGCACGACGTTCTTCGACGAGCTCGGCCTCTACCGCATCCTGGGACCCGGCAACGATTACCGGGAACTGGAGTCGTTCGTCCGGGAGTGGCTCGGGCAGCTCATCGACTACGACTCCCGGCACCGCGCGACCATGGTGGAGACCCTGTCCGGATACTTCGACTGCGGCGGCAACTACGACGAGACCGCCGACTCCCTCGCCATCCACCGCAGCACGCTGCGCTATCGGCTCCAACGCATCCGCGAGATCAGCGGCCACGACCTCGCCGACGTCGAGGACCGGCTGAACCTGCAGGTGGCGACCCGCGTGTGGAAGATCATGCTGGGCGGGACCGGCTGACGTTGCGCGCGGCAGCGGTGCACACCGATGCGGCGGTGCACCACCGGCTCGGGCAGGGAAGAGCGCGGTCGGCCGGACCCGTAGGTCAGCCCAGCACTTCTTCGATCGCGGCGTCGGCGTCCACGTATCGCACGAGCTTGCGGTTCGCGAATTCCATGATGCCCGCGTCGCCGAGTTCGCGCCCGTAGCCGGAGCGCTTGATGCCGCCGAAGGGCAGCTCCGGTCGGGACGCGGTCGGGTGGTTGATCCACACCATGCCCGCCTCCAGCCGGTCCGCGACCCCACGAGCACGTTCGGTGTCGGCGGCGAAGACCGCGCCTCCCAGACCGTAGGGGGAGGTGTTGGCCAGTGCCACGGCCTCGTCCTCGTCGGCGACCCGGTAGACCGTGGCGACGGGGCCGAAGAGCTCTTCCCGGTAGGCCCGCATGTCCGGTGTGACGTCGGTGAGAAGGGTCGGCTCGACGAAGGCCCCCGGCAGGTCGGGCCGCCCGCCGCCCAGCACCACCGTGGCTCCCTTGTCCACCGCGTCACGAACCTGCTCCATCAGGAGTTCGGCCGCGGCCTCGGAGGACAGCGGGCCGAGCGTGGTGGCGGGGTCGGCCGGATCTCCCGGCCGCACCGCGCTCATCCGGTCACGCAGCCCGGTGAGGAAGGCGTCGTAGACGTCGGCAAGGACGATGAAGCGCTTGGCCGCCACGCAGCACTGGCCGGTGTTGCCCATCCGGCCGAGGAACGCGGCATACACGGTGCGCTCGATGTGGTGACCGTCCAGCACGACGAAGGGATCACTGCCACCCAGTTCGAGCACGGACTTCTTGACATTGCGGCCGGCGATCTCGCCCACGCTCACGCCCGCCCGCTCGCTTCCGGTCAGTGAGGCTCCCTGCACCCGAGAATCGTCGATGATCTTCCCGACGTCTCTGCCCCGCACGAAGAGATTGGTGTAGACCCCGGTCGGCACACCGGCGTCCGTGAACAGTTGCTCGAGTGCCAGTGCGGACTGGGGGCAGTTACTCGCGTGCTTGAGCAGGATGGTGTTGCCGAGGACGAGGTTCGGACCCGCGAATCGGACGACCTGGTACAGGGGGAAGTTCCACGGCATCACGCCGAGAAGGACGCCGAGCGGCTCGTTCACCAGCACGGCCGTGCCCCCGGGCACCGGCAGGGGCCGTTCTTCCAGCAGCTCGGGGCCGTGCTCGCCGTAGTAGGTGAGGATGTCGGACGCGAGGTCGACCTCCGCGCGGCTCGAGTCGATCAGCTTGCCGACCTCGAGGGTCAGGAGGTGGGCCAGTTCCTCCTTGCGCTCCCTCATGAGCCGGCCGGCGCGTTGCACGAGGCTCCCGCGGTCGGCCGTCGACCGGGCACGCCAGTGTGGGTAGCCACGGTGCGCCGAATCGATCGCGCGCCCTACGTCCTCCGCGCTCAGCGCGGGGAACTCACGAACTCTCTCACCGGTGTACGGGTTGACCGTGGCGATGGGGCTTGCCTGGGCAGTGACATGGGCGTCCATGACGCCTCCCTGGAGTCGGGCACCTCGAGTTTCCACGCCCGGACCCGCTCACACCTGCCGACTGGCAAGGCGACAAGCTCACCCCGGCCGGCGAGGGCCTGCGCACCACGGCGCACGAAGGCGTCAGGGTGTGGGTTGTCGTGGTCACCGCCGCGTGGGCGCGGGCCGGGGCGGCGTGGCAGGCTTGCAGGGGGATCCGCGCGGTTCATCGCAACACAGCAGCGGAGGAGGACGACGCATGAACGAGCAGGAATTCGTACGTACCGTCGCCGAGCGCACCGGACTGAGCCGGCAGGAGGCGGCAGACCTGACCCGGGCCACGCTCGAGACGCTGGCCCACAGGCTGAGCGCCGGGGAGGCCAGGGACCTGATCACCGAGCTCCCCGAGGGCCTCGCGGAGGCGGTGCGCCGGGGAACCACGGACCGCATCGAGCGCTTCGGTCACCTCGACAGCGTCCGGCGCGTGGCGCAACGCACCATGCTCAAGGAGGAGGAAGCCGACCGGGGTGTGCGGGCCGTACTGGCCTTGCTCCGAGAGGCGATCAGCGAGAAGGAGTTCAACGACCTGATGTCGCAGCTCGGAACGGACTTCTCACAGGCCCTCGAATCCGCCGGGTGACCCCGGGGTCGCCGACCTCGGCCCGTCGTCGCAGACGCCCGGCCGTCACAGGGCGATGACGTGCAGGTCCACCAGGTCGAGCAGGGCCTTCAGGGCCGAGGTGGGCCGCCGGGTCGATGACGTGCCGAGATGCATGCTCCAGCGGAGCAGGGTGTCGTGGACGTCCAGGACGTGCAGGCCGGGGGTGCGGGCGACGGCGAACGCGGGCAGGAAGGCGATGCCCAGTCCGTGCCGGACCAGTGCCGCCCCCATGTCGATGTCGGGCACTTCCAGTGCCACCCGGCGTACGACGCCCGCCGCCGCGAACGCCCGGTCGACCACCTCTCGGTTGCCGTAGCCCGGTGGGAAGTCCACGAAGGGCTCCCCCGCGAGGTCCGCAAGCGCCACCTCGCCCCGTTGCGCGAGCGGATGGGCGGCGCTGACCGCCAGGACGAGCGGCACCGTGGCCAGCTCCCGTGCGTCGATCCCGGCGGGCTTGCGCTCGGGCAGCGACAGGAAGGCCACGTCGAGGTCCCCGCTGAGCAGCGCCTGCGCCAGTCCCGCAGACCCGGCCGTCGCCAGCCGCAGCCGGACGTCGATCGCCGGGTGCCGCGCGTGCAGCTGCCCGAGGAGCGCAGGCAGGTCCACCACCTCGACCGAGGCCATGGCGCCCACGTTCACCGTGCCGCGCAGCGTGTCCTGTGCGGCGCCCACGGCGTCCTGGGCGGCCTGGGCGGCGTTCAGGGTGGCCCGAGCCTCCGGCAGCAGCGCGGCGCCCGCCCCGGTGAGCCGGACCTGCTGCGACGTGCGCTCGAACAGCGCGCAGCCGAGCTCGCGCTCCAGTGAGCGGATCGCGGCGGACACCCCTGACTGCACCACGTGCAGCCGACGGGCGGCACGCGTGAAACTCAGTTCCTCGGCGACCGCGATGAAGTGCTCCAGCTGACGTAGCTCCACACGTGAAGTATCACTCGCGTTGCTGGAGCCCAGCAAAAACATTCGTTGGCATTGATTCTGGCTGGTGAGGAGGATGGAAAGCGCCATCCACTTCCGCCTGAGGAGGGGTACCCCTGCCTGCCGTTCCGACGCCGCTGAGCCGTCCCACAGCCGACGCTCCCGACGACCCGATCCACCGGATCCCAGCACCCGCTCCCGCCGACCTGCCGCCCCGCGCCCCCGTCCGGCGCCGTGCCTCGCACACGACCGGCTTCTGGTTCGTGGCGGTGGCCTTCACCGTGCTGATGGCCTTCGGTACCGCGCCGACTCCGCTGTGGCCGTTGTACGAGGCCCGGGACCACTTCGGCGCGACCACGGTCACGGTGGCGTACGCCTCGATGGTCGTGGGCGCGGCGGCCGCCTTCCTGGGGCTGGGACACTTGTCGGACCGGCTCGGCCGGCGGCGCATCATCGTTCCGGCGCTGCTGGTCGGCATCGTCGCGTCGGTCGTACTGATCGTGTGGCGGGACCTGCCGGGGCTGATCGCGGGCAGGATCCTGAACGGTGTCGGACTGGGGCTGATGGCCTCGACCGCGACGACGTACCTGCACGACCTCCACCACGAGGTCCGTCCGGAACGGACGGGTTCGGTGCTGCCCGGCATCGTGGCCACCGCCGCCAACCTCGGCGGTCTGGCCTCGGGGCCCCTGGTCGCCGGAGCCGCCGCCGAGTGGCTTCCCATGCCCCTGATCACGGCCCAGGCGATCTTCACGCTCGCCATGGCAGTGTGCCTGGCGCTGGTGCTGTGCACCCCGGAGACCGTGGACCTGGAGCTGCCCGCGGCCCAACCGCCCAGCAGGTTCGTCCTGCGCCCCGGCGGCCGGCGGGCGTTCGGCGCGGCCGGCGCGCTGGGCGCCTTCGCCTTCGCGATCCTGGGCCTGATCTCCTCCCTCGGGGCGAGCGTGCTCCACGGCACCCTGCACACCGACTCGCACCTCGTGGTCGGCCTGGCGGCCTTCCTCATGTTCGGTTCCGCGGCGGCCGCCCAGCTGGTGCTGGGACGCCTTCCGCTGCCCCGGCTCCTGACCGTGGGGGCAGTGGTGTTTCCGGTCGGCCTCGTCCTGTGCGCCGTCGCCCTCTACCACCCGGCGCTCTGGCTCTACCTCGTCGCCGTGTCCCTGTCAGGAGCCGGCTCCGGGCTCCTCTTCAAGGGAGGAGTCGAACGTGCCGGTTCAGTGGCCGAGCCCGCCTCACGCGCGGGGGTCCTCGCCGTGTTCTTCGTCGTCGCCTACCTGGGCATGGGCCTGCCCTCCGTCCTGTTCAGCATCGCCCTGCGGCACTTCGCCGTGCAGAGCGCGATGATCGGTTTCGCGACCGTCCTCTCCTGCGGCGCCGTGGTCTCCGTGGTCGTCGCGTTGCGGGACCGCGCACCCGGTGCCGGCGAGCTCTCGGCGCGGTCCGCTCGCCCCTCCTGACCCTTCTGCGGCGCATACGGGAGCGGTTGTCTGGGAGGCGCGGACCTGGGCACTCGGTGCGCGTGCGCGTGACACGGATTCGCGGCGGACGGGAGGCCCGGGATGTGTGCGGAATCCGGCAGAACGATCGCGCTCCCCGCCGGTGAGGAGATCGCGGCGCTCGGGCAGGGCACCTGGTACCTGGGCGAGGACCCGGCCCGGCGTGAACAGGAGATCGCCGCGCTGCGGCTGGGCGTGGACCTCGGCATGACCGTCGTCGACACGGCGGAGATGTACGGCGACGGCGCAGCCGAGGAGCTCGTGGGGGAGGCTCTCGGGGGACGCCGGGAGGAGGTCTTCCTCGTCAGCAAGGTGCTGCCCCGCCACGCCGACCGGAAGGGCACCGTCGCCTCCTGCGAGAACAGCCTGCGGCGGCTCCGTACCGAACGGCTGGACCTCTACCTGCTGCACTGGCGGGGACGGTGGCCGCTGGAGGAGACCCTTGCGGGATTCTTCGACCTGATGGACGCGGGGAAGATCCGTCACTGGGGGGTGAGCAATCTCGACGTCGCCGACATGGCCGGGCTGACGGCTCTCCCCGGCGGCGACGCCGTGGCCGTCGACCAGGTGTTGTACAACCTCTCCCGGCGCGGCATCGAGTGGGATCTTCTCCCCTGGTGCCGTGAGGCCGGGGTGACGGTCATGTCCTACTCGCCGATCGAGCAGGGGCGGCTGCTGAAGGCCGGGGCCTTGGGTGCCGTGGCCCGGGCGCTCGGAGCGACGCCGGCCCAGGTGGCACTCGCCTGGGTGCTGGAACAGGGGGTGGCCGCGATCCCGCGCTCCGGATCACCCGGCCACGTGCGCGAGAACCACGGCGCGTCGGACCTCCGCCTTCCCGCCGAGGCGCTCGACGCCCTCGACGCGGCGTTCCCGCCGCCCAGCGGGCCCACGCCCCTGGAGATGCTCTGAGGAGTTGACAGGATGGCGCGCCCGCTCGTCGTCGCAATGGGAGGTTCGCTGCGCACTCCGTCGACCAGCCTCACCGCACTGTGTGTGGCGGTCGAGGGGGCGGCCGACGCGGGCGCCGACACCCGGGTGATCGATCTCAAGCGGCTGGACCTCCCGTTCTACACGTCCGAGCACGGGGTCCCCGCGTCCGCCCGCCGGCTCGCGGACGCCGTTCAGGCCGCCGACGCCCTGCTGTGGAGCAGCCCGACGTACCACGGTTCGGTCAGCGGCGCGTTCAAGAACGCGGTGGACTGGCTCGCCCTCCTGGCCGACCACGACCCGCCCTACCTCAGCAACAAACCCGTGGGGATGCTGACGACCGCCGGTGGAGTGCAGGGCCTGCAGGCGATCAACGCGATGGAGTTCATCGTCCGGTCGTTGCGCGGCTGGGCCGTGCCGCTGGTGCTCGCCGTCCCGCGGTCCTCCCGGGTCTTCGACGGCGACGGACGCCTCACCGACCAGGCGGTCGCCGGCCAGTTGCGTGGCCTCGGCGCGGAGGTGACCAGGGCGGCTCTGCAGTTCCGGGCGGAAGGGACGTGCGACTACGCGCAGGAGCGGCCGTCCGGGGCCGTCCGGGACTGAGCCCGGCCCTGTCACGCGGGGTGCGCCGGGGCGTGCCGCCTCAGGGCCCGGTCCGCCCCACGGGCCGCCGGTGCTCGTCGCGCGCCCCGGAGCGCCCGGGCGGGAAGTGCGGCAGCACGTGCTCGGCCAGTTCGTCGATCACTTCGGCGACCGGACGGCGGCTGTGCTTGAAGTTGATCATCAGCTGATCGACGCCGATGTCCTGCCAGGCCCGCATCATCGCCAGGAACGAGACCCGGCCGACCGAGAAGCCCTGGTGGATGCGCCGGGGCAGGGCCAGCGGGTCCTCCGTCAGATCCAGATAGGTGGCCTGCGCGTACGGCTTGAAGCCACCGCCGTCGTCCCGGGTCAGCTCCCGCCACCGCTCGATGTTCTCGGCCTGCTGCTGGAGCGGCGGGGTGTAGTACAGCCAGCCGTCCGTGTTGCCGGCGATCCACCGGACGTCCTGCCTGCCGTGTCCCGTCATCAGAACGGGGATCCGCTGGTACACCGGCTTGGGCAGCACATCGGTGCCGCGCATCCGGCCGAGCGGCGACTCCACGTGCGGAAAACGGTGCTCGAGGACGCCACGGAAGTACTCCAGCGCCTGCCGGAACCTCTCGGCGCGGCTGCCCAGGTCCTGACCGAAGGCCGGGAACTCCACGGGCCGGTCACCGGTGGCCACTCCGAGCAGGAGGCGTCCGCCCGACAGCTGGTCCACCGAGGCGGCCGCCTTGGCGGTGTGCAAGGGGTGCCGCAGCGGCATGACGATGCTGGCGGTCCCCAGGGTGATCGAGGTGGTGCTGGCGGTGAGCCGCCCCAGGTACACCCACGGGTCGAAGACCTGCCCGGTGTCCCCGAAGCTCGGGTCCAGCAGCGGGACGTCACGGACCCACACCGAGGCGAAGCCGGCCCGCTCGGCCTGCTGGATCCGCTCGATGTGCCCGGCCAGGGACGGCACGGGCCCGTCGAAGCCCTCCAGGGGGGTGATGGCGCCCACGGTCATCCTGCCGCCGGGATACGCCCTGGCCATGGCCGCGTGCTCGGAGAACGGGCGCTGCGCCCCGCCTTCGACGTCCACGGGTGCGCCGGCTGAGGGAACTGTCGGTTGTGTCATGCGGTCCTCCGGCGATTTCATGCCGAGTCCGGGCGCATCGGACGCCTGCTGAGGTCGCGCAACCGGAGGTCCTCGCGCATCCCGACCTGGCTCCTTCTAGCCCGGGGCGCCGACGAGGGCTTCGAAGTCCCGGGGCAACTGGGACAGCACGTGGCGGAACTCGCCCTCACTGACCGCGTCCCTCAGGGTGCTCAGCTCCGCCCGTACGCCCTCGCGGGCCTCGTCCGGGCTCACCCCTGCTCGCCTGCTCACCCGACTGACGAACTCGTCGAGTCCGAAGGGCTCGGCCTCCGGAGTGGGAGAGACCAGCGGTTCCTTCAGCGGCTTGGGCAGTTCGGACGCGAGGTCCTCCGCCTCACCCCTGGTGAGCCGCTCGGCCAGTGTTTCCAGGGTGGCACGGGTGAGGGGCTCCGCCTTCTCCGGGGGGACGGGGGCGCGCCGGGTGACGGTGTCGAGGAAGGTCTTGTAGTCCATGAGCCGTTCCCTTTCTGGCAGAGGCCACTTCCATGCTCCGGACGTGGGCCCCACCCTGCCTGCTCCCGGCGGGCGGAAAAGCGGCAGGCTCCATAGACCTCCGAGAACAAGTGCAGGCGGCCTCCGCCACGGCGAAGGGGACACCGGCGCCGGTCCGCCGGATGTGCGGTCGGTTCAGGTGCTCATGCTGCTCTGCCAGGGTGGGAGCGGGTGTTCTTTTTCGGCCTGGGGTGCGGAGGCGCTGAACAGGCGGGCTCTGCGAATCTCGACCGGTAACAGCCGATGGCGGCGCCGGCGGGAGAGAACGACGCCGTCCGGTTCCCGCTGAGGAGGCGAGAGGCATGACCGTGATGGGTGTGTCGAAGTTCGAGAGGTTCTTCCGCGCCGCCGCAGGCCTCGACGTGGACAAGAACGACCTGAAGCGGTACGGCGACTTCGTCGACGCCAAGCTCTACGACCTCCTGGTCGTCGGCCAGGCGTCGGCCAAGGCCAACGGCCGGGACACCGTCGAACCGTGGGACCTACCGATCACCAAGGGCCTCCAGGAGAGCATCCACCGGTTCCGGCGGCTCGACGAGGAGGTCGAGCTGAAGCCGATCCTGGAACGGCTCGCCGCGCACCCTCCCCTCGACAGGACACCCACCCAGGAGACCGAAGAGCGCTACCCCGAGATCATCGGCGGTCTCAGCGTCGCCCTCTCCGAGACGTTCAAAATCGTGTATCCGGATGTCAAGAACCCGCAGACCAGTCACTGGGACGGCGTGACCGCGGTGTTCGACCGGCTGCTGTAGGAAACGGGATCCGGACGGGCCCCGCGGGGTGTCCCTGCCGCTCGCGTCGCACAACCGACGACTCGTGAAGGGAGCCGTACCATGACACAGGAATTGCAAGGGATGCGGGTGGCGATTCTGGCCACCGACGGCGTCGAGCGCGTGGAACTCGACCAGCCGCGCGGTGCGCTGCAGGGCGCAGGGGCGAAGACCGAGATCGTCTCGCTCCATCCCGGCGAGATCCAGGCCCGCCAGTTCGACCTCAACGCGGCAGGAACCTTCCCCGTGGACCGCTTGGTCGCCGACGCCTCTGTCGACGATTACCACGCCCTGCTCCTGCCCGGCGGCACCATGAACCCCGACCAACTGCGCATGGACCGCGACGCGGTGCGGTTCGTCCGGGACTTCATGGCCAGCGGGAAACCGGTCGCGTCGATCTGCCACGGCCCGTGGACCCTGGTGGAAGCCGACGCCGTGCGCGGCCGCCGCCTGACGTCCTGGCCCAGCATCCGCACCGACCTGCGCAACGCCGGCGCGGAGGTCGTCGATCAGGAGGTGGTCGTCGACGGGCAGCTGGTCACCAGCCGCAGCCCGGCCGACCTGCCTGCCTTCTGCGCCGCCATCGTGGAGCAGTTCGCCCGGGCGCACCATCCCATGCCCGGCTGAACCGACGGCCAGGCCGTCGCGGAGAGAGCGGGCGGTGCACGGTGGCCGTGCGCTCGCTCTTCACCCCACGGGCCGGTCATCCGTGGCGGTCGCCTCCGTACGGCCCGCCGGTCCGTGGCGTGGCGCGGCCGAGTCGAACGTCGCGCAGAACCCTGAGGTAGCCCGCCGCGAGCCGCGAACGCCGCCTCCTGTCCTCGCAGACCGACCGTCGCTGTCGCTTTTCGACCCGGTGGGCGCAGGCGGGGCGGCCGGGCGAGGAGCCACTCTGGGGCCTGTCGGGACCGCACGGCGGTCCGTCGGCGGAAGGAGTGGCGATGACCGGGCAGGTCCGCGGAACGTTGCCGTACGCGACGGCCGCCCTTCACGGCGCAGCCACGGGAGCGCTGCCCGGCGTACTCGCCTCCGGTCTGCCCCTCGCCCCGTACGGGCCCCGGGGCGGCCGCCCGCGCAGCGGCCCCGCCCTCAGCTGAACGAGTTTCGAAGCCGGGCGGACAGGGCCCGGAGGATGAGCGGTCGCCGACGGACGTCGACCGCCGCGGAAGGAGTTCCTCATGGCCAAGGCAGTGGGCATCGACCTGGGCACCACCAACTCGGTGATCGCGGTGTGGGAGGGCGGCGAGCCGTCCGTCGTGCCCAACAGCGAGGGCAACCGCACGACACCGTCCGTGGTGGCCTTCACCGACACGGGCGAGCGCCTGGTGGGCCAGCTGGCCCGGCGCCAGGCGATCCTCAACCCCAAGGGCACCATCTACTCGGCCAAGCGGTTCATCGGCCGGCACTTCGACGAGGTCTCCGACGAGGCCAAGGCCGTCGCCTACGACGTCGTCCCGGGAGACAACGGCGAGGCCCGCTTCAAGGTGCGTGACAAGCTCTACGCGCCTGAGGAGATCAGCGCCCTGGTGCTGCGCAAACTCGCCGACGACGCCTCCAAGCAGCTGGGGGAGCGGGTCACGGAGGCGGTCATCACGGTGCCCGCGTACTTCAACGACGCCCAGCGCACCGCGACCCGTGACGCCGGACGGATCGCCGGACTGGAGGTGCTGCGGATCGTCAACGAGCCGACGGCGGCCGCCCTCGCGTACGGCATGGACAAGAAGCAGCACGAGACCGTTCTCGTCTTCGACCTGGGCGGCGGCACCTTCGACGTGAGCATCCTCGACGTCGGCGACGGCGTGGTCGAGGTGCGTTCCACGGCGGGTGACAGCCATCTGGGCGGCGACGACTTCGACCGGCGTCTGGTCGACTACCTCGCGGACGACTTCCAGAAGGAGAACGGCATCGACCTGCGCAAGGACCCGCAGGCCCTGCAACGCCTGTTCGAGGCGGCGGAGAAGGCCAAGACCGAGCTCAGCTCCGTCACCCAGACCCAGGTCAGCCTGCCGTTCGTCACCGCCGACGCCTCCGGGCCCAAGCACCTCACCGACTCGATCATGCGCTCCACGTTCGAGCAGATCACCGCCGACCTGGTGGAGCGCTGCCTCGGTCCGGTCCAGCAGGCAATGGCCGACGCCAAGGTCGGCGAGAACGACATCGACGAGGTCATCCTCGTCGGCGGTTCCACCCGCATCCCCGCCGTCCAGGCGCTGGTGCGCCGGCTGACCGGCGGCAAGGAACCCAACATGAGCGTGAACCCCGACGAGGTCGTGGCCCTGGGCGCCGCGATCCAGGCCGGGGTGCTCAAGGGTGAGGTCAAGGACGTCCTGCTGCTCGACGTCACCCCCCTGTCGCTGGGAGTGGAGACGCGCGGCGGAGTGATGACGAAGATCATCGAGCGGAACACCACCATCCCGGTGCGCCGCAGCGAGACCTTCTCCACCGCCGAGGACAACCAGCCGGCCGTCGATGTGGTCGTCCTCCAGGGCGAGCGCGAGCGGGCCGCCGACAACCGGGCCCTCGGCCGGTTCCAGCTCACCGACATCCGGCAGGCGCCGCGGGGCGAACCCCAGGTCGATGTCACTTTCGACGTCGACGCCAACGGCATCCTCAACGTCAGCGCGCGCGACAAGGACACCGGCAAGGAACAGGGCATCACCATCAGTGAGAGCTCCAACCTGGACCGGGGCGAGGTCGATCGCATGGTCCAGGAGGCCGAGAGCAACCGGGGCCAGGACCAGGCACTCCGCGAGGCCGTCGACGCCCGCAACGAACTCGACGCGATCGCCTACCAGGTCGAGAAGCGGCTGAGCGAACTCGGCGACGCCGCGCCCGCGCACGAGAAGGCGCGAGCCGAGATGCTCGTGGCCGAGGCCCGCGACGCGGTCAAGAACGAGGCCGGAGTGGACAAGGTCAGGCCGCTGGTCTCCGAACTCCAGCAGATCCACGCCGGGCTCGCCGCCCACCAGGCCGAGGGCGCGGCGGCGAGTGGTCCGTCGGACGCCACCGGGCCGGACACTTCCGGGCAGGGCGGTGCCGGCGCCGACGACGACGTGATCGATGCCGAGTTCGACAAGGGCTGAGGTATCCGCCATGCCGATCCCTCCCCAGGACCGATCGTCCGACCTACCGCCCGAAGGCGCCGGACAACCGCCGCAGGGCAACCTGCCCGAGCCCGCGCCGCCGACCGCGGAGGCCGAACCGGGGCCCGACGCGGCCACCGGTCCGGCCGGGGGCGAGGACGAGTACACGGCCGCGCTGAAAGAGCTCGAGGACCGCTGGCGGCGTGCTCTCGCCGATCTGGACAACCTGCGCAAGCGACATGCCAGGGAACTGGACCGGGAGCGCGCGGTCGAACGCGCCCGCACGGCGGCGGCCTTCCTTCCCGTCATCGACAACCTCGAACTGGCCCTGCACCACGCGGGCTCCGACCCCGGGGCGATCGTCGAGGGGGTGCGCGCCGTACGCGACCAGGCCGTGTCCCTCCTTGAACGCCTCGGTTACGAGCGTCACGCCGAGACCGGCGTCCCGTTCGACCCCTCCCGGCACGAGGTCGTCGGCGTGGTCCAGGACCCCGACGCCGAACCGAACACCGTGGCGCAGGTGCTGCGCCCCGGCTACGGCGAGGCCGAGCGGCAGCTGAGGCCGGCCGCCGTGACCGTGGCCAAGCGGGAGTGAGCGGCCATGGCACGCGACTTCTACGAGGTTCTCGGGGTCCCGCGGGACGCCGACAAGGACGAGATCCAGCGGGCGTACCGCAAGCTGGCCCGCAAATACCACCCCGACGTCAACAAGGACCCCGCGGCGGAGGAGCGGTTCAAGGAGATCAACGAGGCCTTCAGCGTCCTGTCCGACCCGAACCAGCGGGGCCGTTACGACCGCTTCGGCGAGGACTTCCGGCAGGTCCCCGAGGACTGGGAGGAGCGGGTAGGTGCCGGCGCGGGACCCGGCGGCGGCTTCCGCTGGTCCACCGGGGGCGGCCCCCGGGGCCGGTACGCCACCAGTGGCTTCGGCGCGGAGGGTGTCGACATCGACGACCTGTTCGGCTCGTTCTTCGGGGGCGCCGGACGGATGCGGGTCCCCGGAGCTGACCAGGAGGCCGAACTGCCGCTCACCGTCGAGGAGGCCTACCGCGGAGGCCGCCGCACCATCACGCTCGCCGATTCCACGGGGCAGCCGCGGCGGTACGAGGTCGATGTGCCACCGGGTGTCACCGACGGGCAGCGTATCCGCCTGGCGGGCGAGGGCGGCCGGGGCAACGGTGACGCCCCCGCGGGAGACCTGTACCTGCGGGTGCGGATCCAGCCGCACCCCCAGTTCCGCCTCGACGGCCGGAACGTGTACGTGCAGCTTCCGGTCACCCCCTGGGAGGCCGCGCTGGGCGGGACGGTTCCGGTGCCCACGCCGAGCGGGGCGACGGCGAAGGTGGGCGTGCCCGCGGGCTCGTCCAGCGGCCGGCGGCTGCGGCTGCGCGGTGAGGGCATGCCGAACCCGCGAGGCACGAACGGCGACCTCTACGCCGAGCTCCGGATCATGGTGCCGTCCAGGCTCAGCGACCGGGAGCGGGCCCTTTTCGAGGAGCTCGCCGCCGTCTCCTCGTTCGACCCCAGGAGGACACGATGAGTGACCCACACGCCGAGGCGCGCCAAGCGTCCCGGCTGACGGCTCCCGCGCCGGCCCGCGTCCGGTACGCGATCGTGCCGGTGCCCAGGCTCTCTCTGCAGACCGTGGCCCGCCGCTCCGGGGTCCATCCCGACCTCATCCGCCGGTTCGTCGCCCTCGGCCTGGTCGACGCGGAACGCGATTCCGCGGGGCGGCTGGTGTTCGACCCCACGGCCCCGGCGGTTCTCGCCCGTATCCAGCGGCTGCGCACCGGACTGTGCCTCAACTACGCATCCATCGGCCTGGTGCTCGACCTGCTCGACCGCATCAGCCTGCTCGAAGCCGCCCTGCGCGGCCGCGGCACGAGGAGTGAAACACCCCCATGGACATGAACCGTCTCACCCAGAAGTCCCAGGAAGCCCTCCAGGAGGCCCAGAGCGCGGCCGTCGGCATGGGGCACACCGAGGTCGACGGGGAGCACCTGCTGCTCGCGCTTCTCGACCAGGAGGACGGTCTGATCCCGCGGTTGCTGCAACAGGCCGGCAGCGAGCCGAAGGAGCTGCGCGCGGCCGTGCGCGAGGAACTCTCCCGCCGCCCGAAGGTCACCGGTCCGGGCGCGGCACCCGGCCAGGTCTTCGTCACCCAGCGCCTGTCCCGCCTGCTCGACGCCGCCGAGCGGGAGGCCAAACGCCTCAAGGACGAGTACGTGTCCGTGGAGCACCTCCTGCTCGCCCTGGCCGAGGAGGGCTCGGCGACCGCCGCCGGACGCCTGCTCAAGGAGCACGGCGTGACCCGCGACTCGTTCCTGAGTGCGCTCACCCAGGTCCGCGGCAACCAGCGGGTCACCTCCGCCAACCCCGAAGTGGCCTACGAGGCTCTGGAGAAGTACGGCCGCGACCTGGTCCTCGAGGCCCGGTCCGGGCGGCTGGACCCGGTCATCGGCCGTGATGCGGAGATCCGCCGCGTCACCCAGATCCTCAGCCGCAAGACCAAGAACAACCCCGTCCTCATCGGCGATCCCGGCGTCGGCAAGACCGCCATCGTCGAGGGCCTGGCCCAGCGCATCGTGCGCGGCGACGTCCCCGAGGGCCTGCGGGACAAGACGGTGTTCGCCCTCGACATGGGCTCCCTGGTCGCCGGCGCCAAGTACCGCGGCGAGTTCGAGGAACGCCTCAAGGCCGTGCTGTCCGAGGTGAAGGCCGCCCAGGGGCGCATCCTGCTCTTCGTCGACGAACTGCACACCGTCGTCGGCGCGGGCGCCGCCGAAGGGGCCATGGACGCGGGCAACATGCTCAAGCCGATGCTCGCCCGCGGCGAACTCCACATGATCGGCGCCACCACCCTCGACGAGTTCCGCAAGCACATCGAGAAGGACGCCGCCCTCGAACGCCGCTTCCAGCAGGTGCTGGTCGACGAGCCGAGCGTGGAGGACACCATCTCCATCCTGCGCGGACTGCGCGAACGCCTCGAGGTCTTCCACGGCGTGAAGATCCAGGACACCGCGCTGGTCTCCGCGGCCACCCTCAGCCACCGCTACATCACCGACCGGTTCCTGCCCGACAAGGCCATCGACCTCGTCGACGAGGCGTGCGCCCGGCTGCGTACCGAGATCGACTCGATGCCCGCCGAACTCGACGAGATCACCCGTCGCGTCACCCGCCTGGAGATCGAGGAGGCGGCCCTGTCCAAGGAGACCGACGCCGCCAGTAGGACCCGCCTGGAGGAACTGCGCAAGGAACTGGCCGACCTGCGCGGCGAGGCCGACGCCAAACGCGCCCAGTGGGAGGCCGAACGGCAGGCCATCCGCCGCGTGCAGGAGCTGCGCCAGGAACTGGAGCAGGTCCGCCTCGAGGCGGAGGAGGCCGAACGCGCCTACGACCTCAACCGCGCCGCCGAACTCCGCTACGGCCGCCTCCAGGAACTGGAGCGCCGGCTGAAGGCCGAGGAGGAGCAACTGGCCGCCAAACAAGGGCAGAACCGGCTGCTGCGCGAGGTCGTCACCGAGGAGGAGATCGCCGAGATCGTCGCCGCCTGGACCGGCATCCCCGTCGCCCGCCTCCAGGAGGGCGAACGCGAGAAGCTGCTGCGCCTCGACGAGATCCTGCGCGAGCGCGTCATCGGCCAGGACGAGGCCGTCAAACTCGTCGCCGACGCCATCATCCGCGCCCGCTCCGGCATCCGCGACCCGCGCCGCCCCATCGGCTCGTTCATCTTCCTCGGCCCCACCGGCGTCGGGAAGACCGAGCTGGCCAAAACCCTCGCGGCGGCCCTGTTCGACTCCGAGGAGAACATGATCCGCCTCGACATGAGTGAATACCAGGAGCGGCACACCGTCAGCCGGCTCATGGGCGCACCACCCGGATACATCGGCTACGAGGAAGGCGGCCAGCTCACCGAGGCCGTGCGCCGCAAGCCGTACTCGGTCGTGCTGTTCGACGAGATCGAGAAGGCGCACACCGATGTCTTCAACACCCTGCTGCAGGTCCTCGACGACGGCCGCATCACCGACTCCCAGGGCCGCACCGTCGACTTCCGCAACACCGTGATCATCATGACGTCGAACATCGGCTCCGAGCACCTCCTCGACGGCGCCACCGCCGAGGGCGAGATCAAGCCGGACGCCCGCGCCCTGGTGATGGGCGAGCTGCGCGGGCACTTCCGCCCGGAGTTCCTCAACCGCGTCGACGACATCGTGCTGTTCAAGCCGCTCGGCGAGCGGCAGATCGAGCGGATCGTGGAGCTGCAGTTCGACGAGCTGCGCCGCCGGCTCGCCGAACGCCGCATCACCGTCGAGCTCACCGAAGCCGCACGGGAGTTGATCGCCCACCAGGGCTACGACCCGGTCTACGGTGCCCGGCCGCTGCGCCGCTACATCTCCCACGAGGTCGAGACGATGGTCGGGCGCGCCCTGCTGCGCGGTGACGTCCAGGACGGCGCGACGGTCCGCGTCGACGCCGAACACGGAGAGCTGGTGGTCACCTACGACCAGCCCGAGGACGTGAGGGGAGCGCGAGCGGCATGAGTACGATGCAGGCGACGACCGTCCGTTGTCCCCACTGCGGGCGCACCAACCGGGTGCCCGTGGCCGCGGAGGGCCGCCCCAAGTGCGGCCACTGCAAGCAGCCCCTACCGTGGATGGTGGACGCGGGCGACGACGACTTCACCGAGGTCGCCGAGCGGGCCGACGTCCCCGTCGTGGTCGACCTGTGGGCCACCTGGTGCGGCCCCTGCCGCATGGTCAGCCCCGCACTGGAGAAGGTCGCCACCGATCTCGCGGGCCGCATCAAACTCGTCAAGGTCGACGTCGACAAGAACCCGCGACTGTCGCGGCGTTTCGAGGTCCAGGCCGTACCGACCCTGCTGATCCTCGACCGGGGCGAGACGGTCGCCCGGCAGGCG